>NZ_BJDJ01000020.1 GCF_005405085.1 Lactiplantibacillus daowaiensis
CATGGAGGATTAGCTCAGTTGGGAGAGCGTCTGCCTTACAAGCAGAGGGTCACAGGTTCGAGCCCTGTATCCTCCATCGAGCCGTTAGCTCAGTTGGTAGAGCATCTGACTTTTAATCAGAGGGTCGACAGTTCGAACCTGTCACGGCTCATTTAACCGGAAGGTTAAATGAATATTACATCTTAATATTTAAGTTCCAACAGTGTGGTAGCGATAGCGGAAAGGATACACCTGTTCCCATGTCGAACACAGAAGTTAAGCTTTTTAGCGCCGATAGTAGTTGGGGGATCGCTCCCTGCGAGGATAGGACGTTGCCATGCACTCTGGAGGATTAGCTCAGTTGGGAGAGCGTCTGCCTTACAAGCAGAGGGTCACAGGTTCGAGCCCTGTATCCTCCATTGAGCCGTTAGCTCAGTTGGTAGAGCATCTGACTTTTAATCAGAGGGTCGACAGTTCGAGACTGTCACGGCTCATTGTTAAACCAATAAAATTAATTTAAAAAAGTTATTGATTTAAATGAATAGCTATGATATGATATTATAGTTGTGTTAATCATTAAGTCATGCCGACTTAGCTCAGCTGGCAGAGCATCTGTCTTGTAAACAGGGGGTCGGAGGTTCGAATCCTCTAGTCGGCATTAACTGAATATTATGCGGAAGTAGTTCAGTGGTAGAACATCACCTTGCCATGGTGGGGGTCGCGGGTTCGAATCCCGTCTTCCGCTTTCATCAAGTGCTGCCGGGGTGGCGGAATTGGCAGACGCACAGGACTTAAAATCCTGCGGTTAGTGATAACCGTACCGGTTCGATCCCGGTCCTCGGCACTTTTATGAAGCACCCATAGCGCAATTGGATAGAGTGTCTGACTACGAATCAGAAGGTTGTAGGTTCGACTCCTACTGGGTGCATATAGCGGGAAATAGCTCAGCTTGGTAGAGCACCTGGTTTGGGACCAGGGGGTCGCAGGTTCGAATCCTGTTTTCCCGATTAAGTAATCATTTGGTTATTTAACAGATCGCGGTGTAGCTCAGCTGGCTAGAGCGTCCGGTTCATACCCGGGAGGTCGAGGGTTCGATTCCCCCTGCCGCGATAGGAATAAAGAGCTTGGACCTTTAGCTCAGTTGGTTAGAGCAGACGGCTCATAACCGTCCGGTCGTAGGTTCGAGTCCTACAAGGTCCATCTGCTATTATTAGTGGACGTGTTCCTAGTTACACATTTTATGGAGGATTACCCAAGTCTGGCTGAAGGGAACGGTCTTGAAAACCGTCAGGTGGGTCAAACCACGCGAGAGTTCGAATCTCTCATCCTCCTTATATTATCGCGGGATGGAGCAGTCTGGTAGCTCGTCGGGCTCATAACCCGAAGGTCGTAGGTTCAAACCCTGCTCCCGCAATTATATGGTCCGTTGGTCTAGTTGGTTTAGGACGCCTGCCTGTCACGCAGGAGATCACGAGTTCGAGTCTCGTACGGACCGTTACATTAATTAAATATAAGAAGTATGGCTAAATGGCTCGGTAGCTCAGTCGGTAGAGCAATGGATTGAAGCTCCATGTGTCGGCAGTTCGATTCTGTCCCGCGCCATAACATTAGTTCCTGCGGGTATAGTTTAGTGGTAAAACCACAGCCTTCCAAGCTGTTGTCGCGAGTCCGATTCTCGTTACCCGCTTTTATGGGCCTATAGCTCAGTTGGTGAGAGCGCACGCCTGATAAGCGTGAGGTCGATGGTTCGAGTCCATTTAGGCCCATTATGGAGAAGTACTCAAGTGGCTGAAGAGGCGCCCCTGCTAAGGGTGTAGATCGCGCAAGCGGTGCGAGGGTTCGAATCCCTCCTTCTCCGTAGTTCTAATATTTACAAATATGACCCCTTGGTCAAGTGGTTTAAGACACTGCCCTTTCACGGCAGTAACATGGGTTCGAATCCCGTAGGGGTCATTATATTATCGCGGGATGGAGCAGTCTGGTAGCTCGTCGGGCTCATAACCCGAAGGTCGTAGGTTCAAATCCTGCTCCCGCAATTTGGTCCGTTGGTCTAGTTGGTTTAGGACGCCTGCCTGTCACGCAGGAGATCACGAGTTCGAGTCTCGTACGGACCGTCCTATGAAGTGTTATTCGTCTGAATAACACTTTTTTTGTGTCTTCGAATAATGATATTGAAAGCAATGCCAACCATAACAGGCAATGGGCACTTGTGAGAACGATGGCGGCAAAAAAGCATCTCAACTTTAAAAGAGTTGGGATGCTTTTGAGCGTTATGCTTAAGACTTTAATGACCGAACGAAGGAGTAACGACTTTCATGATAGTCGTAGTCTTCTGATAGGTATTTGGCAAATGGCTTGAATGAAGCACTACGTAACCAGACCGCATATTCAGAATCACTGTGCCAGTTTGTAACGATGACAAAAGCAGCATCGTTTTTAGCTTCACGTAAGATCCAGAAATGCTTTAGACCATTAGGCTTTTCGTATTCAGCCCGAAAGGCACTAAACTTTGAATTGAAAACCTTTTGTTCTTCGATTGGTAGGTCAACAAAGATAAAGCTAGTCATACCATGCCAGTCTTCACTACCTTTAGATAATAAAACGTCATAGGAAACGGGACTTGCAAAGACCGATTTTTCACCGGTAAGGTCGAGTAACATATATCGATCTTCAGTGGCGTTGGCCTGCATTAATAGCAAATCACGATCAGCATTTTGCTGCTGAATCATGGTCAAAATTTTGCGGGTCCCAAAAGTTGCTGAAATCTTTCCACTCATCAAATATCACTCCTTAATTATTACAGTTATTATTATACGTGTTTTCGAAAATAATTGAAAACAACTTGGTGAACGGTTTCAATTATTTTTATGTTTGGGTTAAAATAAATAGGGAAGGGACTGATATTAATGAAATTAACCGTACTAGGTTATTATGGTGGTTATCCTTATGAGGGCGTCGGGACTAGTGCTTATTTAGTCACTGCTGGTAATTATCAACTTTTATTAGATTGTGGCTCGGGCGCTTTAAATGCACTTGAAGAAATTCTTGACCCATTACAGCTAGATGCTGTCTTATTGACACATTATCATCACGATCATACGGCTGATGTGGGCGTTTTACAATATTATTGGCAATTACGCCAAGGTGACCGTAAAACGCCAGTATTGCCCATTTATGGCCATACAGAAGACCCACTAAACTTTGGGGCACTAACTTGGGCTGGGGCAACTGAAGGACGTGCTTATGATCCAGCAGCAGTCAACCAGATTGGTCCGTTTGACGTCACTTTCTTAAAGACAAAACATCCGGTCCCAGCGTTTGCGGTTAAAATTGTGGAACGCTCGACTGGCCAACAATTAACATTCTCAGCTGATACGGCTTACTTGCCTGAATTAGCTAAGTTTGCGGCTGGTTCGCAGTTATTAATGACAGATACTAACTTCGGCGCTGATAAGACCGGTAAAATCTGGCATATGACTTCAGCGCAATCTGGTGAGATTGCCAAACAAGCGCATGCTAAGCGACTGTTACTAACGCATTTACCACAAGATGTTGATTTTGAACAATTGCGGCATGAAGCGCAAGTAACGGCTGGCGAAGGGGTGCAAGTCGTTGTTGCCCAAAAGTATTTACAACTAAAGCTTTAAGTTGAAACGACTAAGTGGAAACGCTTAGTCGTTTTTTAGGTTAATTTTTTATCTTCATTTATAAAAATAATAAGCAAATTCTAAATTGTGTGCAATTCAATATGCGACATAATATAATATTATCTGCTTTTTAGGTATATAATAATACAAAAATAGAAAAAATGTTCAATACTAAAAATAATATCAAAAAAATATTTTTAAAAAACTATTCACAAATAATTGTTGAGCATGTATAATAATATTTGTACTAAAGCTGTGATGTTGGCGCCCCCAAAGGAGGACTTTTATGGTTACTTTATATACCTCACCAAGTTGCACCTCATGTCGCAAGGCAAAGTTATGGCTACAGACGCATGAAATTGCGTTTGAAGAACGTAATATCTTTTCGGACCCTTTATCAATTGATGAAATCAAAGGCATTTTAAAAATGACAGAAGATGGCACTGAAGAAATCATTTCAACCCGTTCTAAGGCCTTTCAACGGTTAAACGTGGCCATTGATGATTTATCGTTAAATGAACTTTATGACATGATCAGCCGTGACCCTAGTTTATTACGGCGACCGATTCTTTTAGATGACAAACGATTGCAAGTCGGGTATAACGAAGATGAAATCCGGCGGTTCCTACCACGCCAAATTCGGACGTTAGAACTCCTACGTGCCCAACAGCTTGCAAACAGTTAAAAAATTCCTAATTGGCTAGTTGGGCGACCTAATTAGTCAATTTTTTTATTTTCAGATAGATTACTTTACAAAGCGCTGAAATAAGTTAGAATTGTGATAGTGATTATGGCCCTTGACACTTAGAAAGGGGTGGATCTGTAATGGAGATGGAACGAATCAATGAAGATACGATTCGAGTTCTTATCGGTAACGATGATCTCAATGAACGCGGGATTCGCGTATTGGATTTACTAGGGAATCATAAGCAAATTGAAAGTTTCTTTTATAGCATTTTAGAAGAAGTTGATGTTGATCATCAATTTCAAGACAACGATGCCGTCACTTTCCAAGTTCTACCAAACCGCAACGGTCTGGAGTTATTTATTAGTAAAAATAGTGAAAACTTGCAAGACACGATTGCTAAGGCGACGCAGTCACCAAATCAGTCGGGTGATCATGATATGCAAGATGATGTTTCAGATTATTTAAAACGCAAATTAATGCAGACTGATACGGATGGTGGCGATCAGCCACAGGGCGTCCAACATAACCAAACTAAGGATACCAACGATTTAGATCCTTATATCGATGATCCAGACACACCAACGAAAGAATATGTCTTAAAATTTGATAATTTTGAGGACGTCATTTCGTTAGCCCAAATTTTTCGGCCAGATGGGTTGGCGTCGAACTTATTTAAGTATCGAGACAATTACTACTTAGAGTTAGTCTTCTTCGTCGATCAATCTTCAACCGGTATTATCCAAGATGATGTTGCCGTTGCGCTTGAATATGCGCATAGGACTAAGGTAACTGCTGATGTCTTGTTAGAACATGGTGAAAAAGTGATGTCAAATGCTGCCCTTGAGACAGTCAGACATTATTTTAAATAGTTTGATTAGAAATCGTAACCAATTTATTTGGTTGCGATTTTTTTTGTGCTTTTTTCGGAGCTGACTTAAGAGGAGGTGATGAGATGTTAATGGCACATGATGCTAATCAACAAGCCATTAACGCGACTGTAGCCCATCGAAAAACGGGCTATCATTGTCCTGGTTGTCAAGCACCCGTCCAGTTAAAACGTGGTACCGTCATGACACCCCATTTCGCGCATCAGCGTGACCAAGCTTGTCAGACGTTTTCTGAAGGTGAGACGGCTGAACATTTATTAGGCAAGCAGCAGTTAGCAGCTTGGTTTTTAGCGAGTGGGTATAAGGTCCAATTGGAGGCGCCCTTAACGGCTATTCATCAACGCCCTGACTTATTAGTACAATTGCCAGGACAAAAGCCTTTAGCGATTGAGTTTCAATGTTCACCATTAGCAGTGCCACGATTAAAAGCGCGTACGCTGGGGTATCGACAGCATGGTTATCGGGTGTTATGGGTATTGGGGACGCCTTATCAGCAAGCGCGTTTACGGCCGACATCTAAAGCCTTGAAATTTTTACAATACAATCAACAATGGGGCTGTTACTTGGCTTTTTGGGATGTCCAGCAAGTGGCGTTATGTTTACGGTTTAATTTATTGGGTTTCGATGGTGATCCATTGCAATCACAACGTCAGCTCTTTTGGTCACAGCGCCAACCGGTAGACCAATTAATGACCTATCGACCGACCTTATTAGTGCCACAAATCGTCGCCGAACAGTTTCAGCGACGGCAACGTCGGTTAGTGATCGGTCGATTGACGCGCCAGCCACGGTTCATGGCGCTACAAACGTTGTGTTATCAGCACGGTGGGACGTTAGCGACTTTGCCACTCTGGGTCTATCCGATGCAAGCGAAATTGCCGATTCTAACGACCGCGTTTTTGGCCTGGCAAGTGCAGCTTTTTATTGCCCTACGCAAACAACCGGTCCAAGTTTGGTCACTGCTAGCCTTGCGCCAATTGATTTGGCAAACGTTGCAACCATGTTTAGCACCGATGAGTTGTATTGAGACGCCACGCCATTTGTGTCAACACTTGATTCAGACGTGTTTAAACGAATTAATGACCAAGCAAGTTATTCGACCAGTCGCTGGTGGTTGGCGCGTTGTTCAGCGTCAATTGGCGTGGCGTTAGCCTGAGTCAGGCGAGTGCAAAGCGTGCGAAATCGAGATAGTGTGTTACCCTAAGTTATATGACGAATTTGATTGTTCGCGGCAATGGAAGTCAATGTGTAGCGTTGCAACGGGAATAATCTGGCTGGAATTAGCCTGGCCATTAACTTTGAAAGGAGTGCTATACCGTGACTTTTTAAATGACAGTTGTCATTGACTACACAGGGTATAGTTGTAACTTAAAATGGTAGCAACCAAAAAATTACCAACCCGGTCAGCTGTGCCAGAAGCGTTGACTTGGGATTTAACCACGATTTATGCAGACCAGGCGGCATACACCGCCGATGTGGACCAAGTCAAAGCGGCTTTGGCAACGGTCACCGAGCTAAAAGCGCAGTTTGCAGATTCGGCAGATAACGTGTTAGCTGGTGTTCAAGGGGTGCTAGCGCTATATCGACGTCTTGAAAAAGTGGCGGTATACGCAAGCCTAAAGAGTGATCAGGATACTGGAAATAGTGCCAATCAGGCTTTAGATGACCAAGCCAGTGCGTTGACGGCGCAAGTATCGGCTGCAACTGCTTGGTTGGAACCGGCTATTTTGACGTTAACACCCAGTCAATTAGACACGTACTTGGATGAAAATGTCGCATTACGTGATTATCGTCACTTTTTTGACACCGTACGCTTACAAAAAGGGCATGTCTTATCGACTAGTGAGGAAGCCTTATTAGCCGGCGCTGGCGATATTTTTGATGCTTCAGCGAAGACCTTTGGGGTGCTTAATAATGCTGACTTTGATTTTCCGGTTGTGAATGATGAACACGGTAATCCCGTCAAACTTTCACAAGGGGTTTATGGGGTCTTATTGGAGTCAGTTGACCCAGCGACGCGGCGAACCGCGTTTAAGGCCTTATATTCGGTGTATACACAATTTCGCCGGACCTTAGCTTCAACGCTAGCAAGTCAGGTCAAAGTCCATAATTTTGTTGCTCAGGCACACCATTATCCGGATGCACGAACTGCTGCATTAGCTGCCAATCAGATTCCAACTGCGGTTTATGATACGTTAGTGACCTCGGTCGACCAACATTTAGCGTTGCTACATCGCTATGTGGCGTTGCGCAAGTCGATTTTAGATGTCGATGAGTTGCATATGTATGATTTATATACGCCGTTGACTGGTAAGCCTGAGTTGACTTATACGTATGACCAAGCTAAAGAAACGGCTTTAAAGGCGTTAAAAGTTCTCGGCCCAGATTATTTGAAGCATGTTAAAACCGCATTTAATTCGCGTTGGATCGATGTCGTGGAAAATCAAGGAAAACGCAGTGGCGCTTATTCATCAGGGATGTATGATACAGCACCATATATGCTGTTGAACTGGCAAGATAACATTGATAACTTGTATACCTTAGTCCATGAAATGGGCCACAGTATGCATTCTTATCTCACCACGCACCATCAGCCTTATCAATATGGTGATTATTCGATTTTTGTGGCGGAAATTGCGTCAACGACTAACGAAAATCTATTGACGAATTACTTTTTAGCAACTGAAACTGATCCAAAAATTCGGGCGTATGTCTTGAATTACTATTTAGATGGGTTTAAGGGGACCCTGTTCCGGCAGACCCAATTTGCTGAATTTGAACAATGGATTCATGAAGAAGCGGCTGCTGGTCGGCCGTTGACCGCTGATCGGATGTCAACGTATTATTTACAATTGAACCAGCGGTATTATGGCGATGCAGTTGTCAGTGATCCTGAAATTGCGGATGAATGGTCCCGGATTCCACATTTCTATTACAATTACTATGTCTATCAATATGCGACCGGATTTGCGGCGGCATCAACCTTGGCCCAACAAATCTCAACCAAACAACCAGATGCTGTAAAAAACTATCTTGGTTACTTGCAAGCGGGCTCCTCTGAATTTCCAATTGAAGTGATGCGGAATGCCGGGGTCGATATGACGAAGACGACGTATCTAGATGATGCTTTTAAGGTTTTTGAACAACGACTGAACGAATTTGAAAGCTTAGTTAAAAACTAAGTTAAACAAAGCGTGAGCGAACTAGTAATAGTGGCTCGCGCTTTTTTGATGACACTAAAAAAACCGTTGCGAAAAGGCAACGGTTAGGTCGTACGGAATAATGGCAATAGCTTTTATAAAACGTGTAATTGCGTATCGTCCAAGTTCGCGCAACTTGGGGTATGTTGATTGAGGTCGTGGAAGGGATCTAATTGACCATTAACGAGGTCAAAGAGGGTATTGTAAGTAAAGTGTTCAAGCAAAACCCCGTAGTCGTAATGATCACAGTCAAAAACAACGGCGGAAGAAGCTTCACTGATATTCATTTCAGATGCTAAGCGTTGATCGGCATGAAACGCTTGTTTCGCCAAGTCGCTATTACGATCTTCCATAAACATTTCTAAGTCGATCTTGCATTGTTGTGCAACTGCTTGCACGAGTGATTCAGAATAAGTTTGACCAGCTTGTAACAGGGCATCTTGCATCGCAATTAAGAAATTACGGCCCCGTTTTTTACCTTGAAATAAAGCAGCCTTATAGTCCAAAATTAACCGATAAAGCGTCTGCGATTGTTGGTTTTGTGCTTGCCAATCAGTCGGACGTAACCCTTGGCGTTGCATCGCTTTTTGGATCACATTGATATTCAATAAAGGTACGAATTGAAATTGAATTTGTTTATCTGAATCATTGGCTAAACGCAAGACATTTTGTTCATCGCGGACACATTGTTCTCCCAACGGATTTACAAATAAATACACTTCTAACACGTCATAATTCCTCCACTTTCTCTTTTCGCGTCATAGTGCAGAATACCAAATGAAGCTAGGTATTTGCAAGTTTTTGAGTTCATAAATAATTTTATTTGTAAGGGTCAAGCGTTCGCTTGAATTAAACCTTCGACTGTCATCATGCACCGATTTTGTAAATTCGTAAAGTAATTTGCTTCCAGATTCATAGTTGGTAAGGTTATGGCTGTGAATTGTTAAACCAGACCCCGATAGCTTTTTATTCTTCAAAATTATGGTAAAATTTTAAGGTATGGATTTGAAACGGAGGTGCCTTGATGGAAGACTGGAACCATTTTTTAGTGCCTTATCAACAGGCTGTTGATGAGCTAAAGGTAAAGTTACGCGGGATGCGCAAGCAATTCCGGGATTTAAACCAACACGAACCGATTGAATTTGTGACTGGCCGGGTCAAACCAATTGATAGTATCAAGGAGAAAATGGTCCGGCGCAAGGTACAAGAAGACCGGTTGGAACAAGATATGCAAGATATCGCTGGTTTACGGATCATGTGTCAATTCGTCGAAGACATTTATCAAGTTGTTGATTTGTTACGTAAACGGACTGACATGACGATTTTGGAAGAGCGCGATTATATTAGCAATGAAAAGCCGTCTGGCTACCGGTCATATCATATAGTGATTGAGTATCCAGTTCAAATGGTCGGTGGCGAAAAGAAAATTTTAGCTGAAATTCAAGTTCGCACATTGGCCATGAACTTTTGGGCGACCATTGAACATTCTTTGAATTACAAGTATCAAGGCGATTTTCCAGAAAACTTGAGCCAACGGTTACAACGGGCGGCTGAAGCAGCCTTTAGTTTGGACAAAGAAATGTCGGAAATTCGTGAAGAAATTCAAGAAGCGCAGAGCTTATTCTCATACGGTAAAGGCTCACAAGGTGAGTCAACACCGCCAACGAAAGAAGATCAGTGAAGATGAAGGTCACAATATTTGCGAATTCAAATGAAAAATCAAAAAAAGTTGCGCATGAACTACATACCAAGTTAGTTACTGCTGGGTTTGAAATCGATGATTTTACGCCTGATTTGGTCTTTTCCGTCGGTGGTGATGGCACCTTATTATCAGCTTTTCATCATTACAGCGATATGGTTGATCAAGTTCGATTTGTTGGTGTGCATACCGGGCATTTAGGGTTTTACACTGATTGGCGTGATTATGAAATCGATCAATTAGTTTCCGGCTTAAAAGAAGATAATGGGCAAAGTGTGACTTACCCATTACTATCGGTTGAAATCACGTATGCCGATACTGGTGAGACGGATCATTACTTGGCGTTGAATGAATCAACGTTAAAAAAGCTGGGTAGCACGATGGTTGCGGATGTTTATATTCAAGATGAATTATTTGAACGTTTTCGTGGTGACGGGCTATGTGTCTCAACACCAACTGGGTCGACCGCATACAATAAGTCGGTCGGTGGGGCTGTGATCCATCCGCGCCTAGATGCGTTACAAATGGCTGAAATTGCATCGATCAATAACCGCGTGTTCCGGACGTTAGGATCGCCGGTCATCGTCGCACCATATGAGACGATCACGATCAAGCCACAACAACAATCACACTTTATCTTTACTGCTGATCAAATGGATACCCAACCACGGCCGATTCAACAGATTCGCTATTCGATTGCTAATCGCCGAATCGCGTTTGCCCAACATCGGCATAACCGTTTCTGGCAACGTGTTGGCAGTTCCTTCATTGGGTTAGATGAACAATGAGGTTTACATGGCAAAACACGGCTACGGCGCCGATGAAAGTCAAGACGTTGTTAGCCCAACATGGGGTCACCCGCAGTTTATTGAAAAAAGTGAAGTTTCATGGCGGGGCCATCTTAGTCAATGAACAGCCAGTCTTAGCGATTCATATGTTGACCGGTGGTGAGACCGTGACGATGGTCACACCAGATGAAGTTGGGAACGACTTTTTAGGTGTTTCCGACTTGCCAATTAACATTTTATATGAAGACCGTGATTACTTAATCGTGAATAAGCCCGCTGGCGTGGCTTCAGTGCCCGCCCACCGACTTCCTGATAATACGTTAGCTAATCGTGTTAAAGGCTACTACCGTGCGCAGGGATACGCTAATGAGGTGGTTCATATTACCACGCGGTTGGATCGTGATACGAGTGGCATTGTTTTGTTTGCCAAGCACCATTTTGCCCATTCGATTATTGACCATCAATTAAAGGCCCATGCGATGCGGAAGATGTATTTGGCGGTTGTAAGTGGGCAGCTCACAGCGGATCATGGCTGGTTAGATCAGCCAATTGCGCGTGATCCAGAGTCATTTATTAAGCGGACAGTTGCCCCGGATGGTCGGCCATCTTTGACCGAATATTGGGTGGTAAAACGTTTAAAGACGATGACCGTTGTGCGAGTGCGCTTGCATAGCGGTCGCACACATCAAATTCGGGTCCACTTTGCGGCCGCTGGGCATCCCTTGATTGGTGATGACCTTTATGGTGGTCCAAAACATCCAGCGATTGATCGCCAAGCACTGCATTGTATGCAACTGCAATTTTATGATCCGTTTATCGAACAAGACTTAACGACGTTTGCACCGTTAACGCCGGATTTAGTTCGATTAATTGAAAGTGACACTTAAGTTAATGATCGGTTGCTATTACGGCTAACCAATAACTAAACTTAATTGTAAAAATGCCCGCCAATGATGAGACGTCACGTCTGACAACTGGCGGGCATTTTTATGAACAGCTTGGTTATCGCTGGTCTAAAATGCAAAAACGACTTTGACCACAACAAAAAAGACGCCTGGGACAGACTGTTTTGTCTGTCTCAGGCGTCTTTTAACATCAAATTAATAGTTAATGATTTTTGTCCCGTGAGCTTGTGGGACATCTAATGCGGCAGCAATCTCATCAACGTTGGCGGCGGTGATACCACCACCAGGTAAGATTTGAATCCGCCCGTCGGCTTGGGCCAAGGTTGCTTTTAAATGTGGCAGGCAGTCCATAATCGGTTGACTGAGGGGACCACCATGGGTCAAGATGCGATCAACTTGGTGTTCGACTAACCAATCCATTGCTGGGGCTTGTTGGTCAGGTGCTAATGCGTCAAACGCCATGTGGAAGGTCACGCTCATGCCACCAGCGGCGCCAATTAAGAGGGCCATGGCTTCAGTATCTAAGTGACCATCAGCGGTCAATGCACCTAAAGCCACCCCGTCAACACCTAGGGCTTGGGCTTGCAGTAAGTCAGCTTCCATGATTTTTAATTCGGTGTCGTTATAGACGAAATCGCCACCACGCGGTCGAATCATGGTAATCAAGGTAATCCCGTGTTCTTGGGTGTATTTGGCTGCTTCACTCATGACGCCGCGACTGACGGTCGTGCCGCCAACGGCGAGGTTGTCATTTAATTCAATTCGTTGTGCACCCGCAGCAATTGCAGCGGGGATATTTGTGTAGTTTTCCAATGCGACTTCTTTTAATAACATCGTATTCATCCTTTATTTTGAGAATAAGACACAAACGCCTTCGGGAACGGCGATGTCTTTTTGGCGAAGGGTCAATTGACCAGTAGTGAGATCTCGGTCATATAACGTTGCATTATCGGTGTTTTGATTCACGACCACGATGAATGCTTCGGTTGGATCGAGATCAAAATCACGTGGAAAATCGCCTTCGGTACTGATTTGTTGAATCAGTGTTAAGCTAGCGTCGTCGTTGACGTTAAATACGGCCAACGTGTTGTAACCACGATTGGAAACATACAAGAAGTGACCATCACGACTTAATCGAATCGCAGCGGCCCCATTATGTTCAGTGTAATCACTTGGAATCGTTGTCGTGACACTTAGCAAGGTGAACGTCCCATTAGCCGTATCATAAGCTAAACTAGCCACTTGGCTAGACAATTCACCAACGAGAAAAGCATGGTGACCATCGGGGGCAAAGACCAAATGCCGGGGACCGAAACCTGCTGCCAACTTAAGCGTTGATTGTAAGCTTAGTTTGCCGGCATCACTGACATTATAAACGTAGACCGTGTCACTACCAAGATCAATGGCAACTAAGCGATTGTCCGGCGTTAAATCAGTGTAGTGGATATGTGAACTATCTTGCTCTGGTCGAGGACCATTCCCCGTATGTTGGGCTTGGTCAACGAGTTCGAGCTCACCGTTAGCGGCAATCTTCATAACAGTCGCGGTGCCCTTATGATAATTGGCGCTATAAACGAGTTGGCGGGCTTCATCGACAGCCACATAAGCTGGGGGCGTTCCGGGTGCCACCACTTCGTTTAGTTTAGTTGCGGTTTGACCATCAAGTTGCCAAGCCGCAATCCCACCTTCATCATCGGCCTTGTCAACACTATAAAGCCGGTGTTTAGCTGAGAGCGCTAAATAAGTGGGGTTGGCCACTTTAGCGATTAAGCCGGTGTTCGTTAACGTTTTTTCAGTCGTGTCGAGGACGCCGGCATAGATGCCTTGACTCGTTTTTTTCGTATAAGTTCCAAATAAAATAGATTCTTGCATACAGGTACCTCCTATCTTTTCAAGTATAGCATAAAACGTTGACATGAAAGCGATGACAAACTGGCGATGTCCTTTGATGCTATGCTACAATTAAGCCAATCAAATTAAGGAATGGAGTTCTGTAAACATGGCAATCACAGCAACAGTACAATCAATCGGGAAACAGGCAATTTCCACGAAGGAACCCATTTTAATTTTCTTTGCGGATGGTGCAACGGCAGCTATTGAAGACATTGCGATTATTCAAAAATTCACGACGCCTTTGACTGGGTTAGATGTGCAAACGGGTGGGACGCTTAAAATTGATGATCAAAGTTATACCGTCGCTTATGCGGGCGAATTGGTCAATGCGAACTTAACCTCGATCGGGCATGCCACTTTTTACTTTACGGCTGTTCCCGCTAAACCAATGCAAAATGGGATTTATCTCAGTCCAGCAACCATGCCGACCATTAAAGTGGGTAGTGTCATCACGTATCAACCATAAGGATTAAATAAACGACGGGGGTGGCGCTAGTTGAAACCAAAACCAGCGGTCCGCCAATTAACGAGTCAAAAAGTGATTCGCGGATTGGCGATTATTTTGTTAGTTTTGGCTTGCTTGTTTTTAGGCAAGCAAGTGGACTGGGTGTTAACGCCAGTTCAACAGTTTTTTAGCATTGTTGGCTTTCCAATTATCTTAGCGGGTGTCTTGTACTACTTGATGAATCCGTTAGTGGATCTATTGGAGCGTAAGTATCAGATTCGACGGACTTGGACGATTATTGGGCTGTTTGTCGTCATTTTAGGCTTGATTATTTGGGGCGTGATTGCATTGATTCCAATCGTGCGGACCCAAACATTGGGCATTATTAATGACTGGCCCACATATTGGCATAATGCCAGCAATGAAATCAATCATTGGTTAAATGATCCGAAATTATCAACATTGCGTGATCAACTTGATCAATGGAATACCGATGCAAGTAAGATGTTAAACGGTAAGGTCACGAAGTATTTAACTGGAACGGTTTCATCGATTACAAGCGTAGTTAGTACCTTGACTACCGTGATTATTGGCTTGATTACGATGCCATTTATCTTGTTTTATTTGTTAAAAGATGGGCATCAATTGCCACATTACTTGGCCAAGTTTATCCCGACAAAACGGCGGGCGAGCTTTTTGCAAGTGTTGACGGAAATGAATAATCAAGTCAGTAACTATATCCGTGGACAATTGACTGTTGCATTTTTTGTGGCGGTGATGTTTGCCATTGGGTATTGGATTATTGGCATGAAGTTTGCGTTAACTTTAGGGATTGCCGCCGGTATTTTGAACTTGATTCCGTATTTGGGGTCATTTTTAGCGATGGTGCCATCAGTGGTGATCGCACTTGTGATCTCACCATGGATGTTAGTCAAAGTCTTGATCGTATTTGTGATTGAACAGACGATTGAAGGCCGAGTGATTTCGCCGCTAGTGTTAGGGAGCAGTTTGGCGATTCATCCCGTGACGATTTTGATCGTCCTACTAGTTAGTGGCAAAATTTTTGGCTTAATGGGGGTCATCTTTGGGATTCCTGGTTATGCCATTTTGAAAGTCTTGATTAGCCATTTGTTTACTTGGTATCAGACACAATCTGGTCAGTATCCACCGGAAACGAAAGCAGATGAAAAACAAGATGGCTGAAGAAAGTGACTATATTTTACGGCAGATTCATTCGTTAGCGGAGGGGTTTGGGTACTTGCTATCACGCGCTAAAGATAGCAATAATACCGAAATCGTTTTTCCGGGGACTAGCGGGCCGGATTTGCCGCACCAAGTGGAATTACGGGCCTTAATTGCGGATCATCGTTATCAAGTTGCCGCAACCAGGTTAGTTAAGTTGCGTTACGCGATGACAGAAGATCAGTTTTTTAAGTTAGCTCTGTGGTTTTATCAGACTTTAAATGGATTTGACGAAGCCACATTGCAGGCTGGGGACTATTCCAAAGCCAGCATCGTGGCCGGGCTAAAGCAACTGACAACTTTTAAAGACGACTAATAAAAATGGTCAGCAAACTTTAAAATTTGCTGACCATTATTTTTTAGTTGATGATTAGATTTACCAGCTCGCTTTGCGGACGCCAGGGATTTGACCAGCGTGGGCTAAACGGCGGAAGTTTAAACGTGACATGCCAAATTTACGTAAATAGGCATGTGGCCGACCATCTAAATGGTCGCGACGGTGAATGCGAACGGGCGATGCGTTCCGTGGTAACTGTGCTAAACCGGCATAATCACCAGCCGCTTTTAATTCAGCACGCTTTGCGGCGTATCGCGCAACTGTTGCTTCAATCCGACGTTCTTTCGCAATTTTTGATTTCTTAGCCATAATGTTTGGGCTCCTTTGCAATAAAAGTTTAGTTGCAATTCGTAGCGCCAAGTTTTCAAACGGCTTTGCAGTGTTTTTTAGAACGTTATTAAAAATAGCATAGTCAAATCGTAATTGCTACTATTTTGTTTCAAGCGCAACTGGCGCTATGGTATGATTAAGACACTATTTAAAAATGAAAGTGTGAAAAACGTGAAGAAAATTGATCAAGGCAGTCAGTTTGTGCAGGCACATTTGGGCTTGTTTCGCTGCTTAGTATGTGACCAACCTTACGCGGCAGTCGAAGGGCATACACTTAAGTGTGCCAACGGTCACCAACTTGATTTCTCTAAAAAAGGGACCTTATACTTTTTAACGCATCAAGTTCAAAGTGAATATGACGCCGACATGTTAGCAGCTCGGCGTCGGATTTTACAAGCCGGTTTTTTTAAACCGATTGTGACCGCCATCAATGAGCAGTTACCGGCAGAGCCACAACGAATCCTGGATATTGGTAGTGGCGAGGGAACTCCACTCGCAGATCTCTTAGTATTGCATCAAAATCAAGAAGATGTGGGGATTGGCTTTGATATCAGTAAAGCGGGTGTGAATTTGGCGACGCAACTTGATACAGCCGCCTATTACTGTGTGGCTGATTTAGCGCAATTGCCGTTCACAGCCCAAGCGTTTACCGCTATCATGGATGTGTTTTCACCATCAGCTTATCATGAGTTTGAACGCGTCTTAGCGCCTGGTGGACAACTGCTAAAAGTGGTCCCGAACGCCAATTATTTAATTGAGTTGCGGCACTTGCTGTTTGAACCAACGGATCGTCAATATCAATATGATAATCAACGCGTCATTGATTTATTTATGCAGCATTATCCGCAAGCAAAGCAGCATCGGATCCAGTATCAATTTGACCTTAGTACGGTTGATTTTCATGATTTAATGGTGATGACGCCATTGCATTGGGGCGCAACTGCGGCAAGCTTGGCGCATGCCCGGGCAACTGGTCTACCTGAAATTACGATTGATGTTAGTTTGTTGACGATGTCGATGTAAAAGTCAGCCGCCGGTGCTTGCATGATTGTTTACTCGGTGTTAAGATTACTTCTGAGAAATCGTTTGGTAGCTAACATCGACTATTGTCGTTGGTGACTACCGAGTTGTACTTCATTAACGTAGCGTTTCGCCGTGCCCACACCGAAATACTGCGTTTTTTTGTAGCCAAAAACCGGTGCATTTCCGTCTTACTGATGTAAGGTGGAGGTGCACCGGTCTATTTTTATTGAAAAAGTCATGAAAACTAGTTAACTGTTGTCCGATGTCGTGACCACCACTGCCCAAGCAAACCACAGCCTAGTCCGATTAACGCCGGTACCGTCCAGCCTAAACCAAGTGAGGCTAACGGTAAGGCGTCATTTAGGCGTTGTAAGGCTTGAATCCAAGCAACCTTTGTCGATGACTGTGGCAGAGCCGCCACGCCGGCGAGCACCGCTGGAATCACGGTCCAGGCAGTTGTCATCACGTATAACCACCGAGAAGTTCCTAGCAAAGGCGAGAGACTAGCGAGCAAAATCAAAACGATTGCAAGCGGGTAGAGTAGCATTAAAACAGGCGTCGAGTAGCTGATGAGTTGCGTCAGCCCGATATTGGCTAACACCGCTGGGATGATGCAAGCTACAATAATTAAGCCCATATAAGGCAACTTAGGAAACATCTCGTGTAACGTGTCCCCGAAGGCCGAGGTGATGCCAACTGATGTTTTTAAGCAAGCCACGATCACGATTAAAGCCAGTAGTAAGTTACCAAATGCTCCAAAATAAGTATTGGCGATTTGGGCTAAGGTGATACCACCGTTAGCCGCTGGCGCAAACTTACCGAGACTCATCGTCCCAATGAGCGCTAGGAGAGCATAAATCAAGCCCATTAAACTCACACTAATGAGTCCTGCCCGAATGGTATCTTTAGCGATTTGGCCGGGTTCAGTCACGCCGAGGGCTTTGATCGAATCGATGACGACGATGCCAAACGCCAAGGAAGCTAAGGCGTCCATCGTATTGTACCCTTCGGTAAAACCAGTGAGTAGTGGAGCGGTGGCATATGCCCCGCGTGCGGCTACATGTAAGCCACCGAGTGGTTTAACTAACGCAACTAGCATCAAACTTCCTAATAAAATGAGAAAAATCGGGGTAAGCCATTTGCCAACGTAGGTCATAATTTTACCCGGATTACGTGCTAGCAACCAAGTAATCACAAAAAAACCGATAGAAAAGCCTAAAAGGACAGCTGGTTGCTGTGATTGTTTTAGGAACGGCGTCAGTCCAATTTGAAACGCCGTCGTTGCCAACCGTGGCATGGCAAATAAAGGGCCCAGCGTCAAATATAAGATGACCGTAAACCCATAAGCATAAGGCCGACTCACTTTCGTTGCTAAGTCAAAGACGCCATTACTGCGGGTCAAGCCGATCCCCATGACCCCTAAGAGTGGTAATCCAATCCCAGTGATCAATAGACCGATGATGGCCCAACCAACATGTTGTCCAGCTTGTTGGCCTAAATAAATTGGAAAGATTAAGTTACCAGCACCAAAAAAGAGACCGAATAACATGGCACCGATAAATAAGGTTTCGCGCCCCGATAAGCGGGTCTTCATTAAAAAATTCCCCCTCTAAAACAGACTTTTGCTAATCAGCATAGCATGTTTTAGTGAGGGGAAAATTAAAGCTTGATGATAAGCTAGTCGGCATTGGCAACGGTAAAGCGGGTCTGATGATGCGCGGGCTGTTCGATTTCGTTGACAACTGCTTGAGCCATTGTGCCTGCGGTTGTGACCGACTGGCCGGCTTGGTTAACGAGTAAGGTGTCTGTACCAGTCAGCATGGTGGTTGCTTGACCAGCATGAAAATCTGCGGCTGGTGAAATGCCGACCCAATTGACATTATCGACGGTGCGTAAGAAAGTTAATTCTTTTAATTGGTTTTGTGGAATCGATAAAAAGCTGGCATTGGCTGGATCAGCGGCAATATCGTTAACGAATAAATGCTGATCTGAACCGGTCGTTAAACTGCCAGCGCCTAAGATAAATACCAACCGTGGTTGTGTTGTGCCCCGTAATTGTGCGACTAATTTAGTGGCCAAATCGACGTGTAAATAGGCTTGATCAGGTGGTGTCGCCATGGCATCTACGACAACATCAACGGCGGTTAAGTCAGTCGTTGTTAAAGTAAAGGCATCTTGAGCCAGTGTGGTTAAGTTAGTGTCAGCGGGTAATTGTGCCAACTTAGTCGCAGAACGGCCAACAGCCGTAACTTGATGACCATGAGCTAATGCTAAGGTCGTAATGGCACTACCAGCCATCCCGGTTGCCCCAATAATCATTAATTTCATAAAAAAAGACCTCCTAAAAATAAGTTGCTAAATCACGATCAGTATAATGAAAGTTAGTTCGGTTGGCGAATATTTTGACGGCTAATCCGGAAAAACTAGGCTTCAATGGGGTCACCATGGTATGATAGTCCATAATATTATATGTAAAAGGAAGATTATTTTGACAAACCATATTGCATTATTTGAACCATTGATGCCAGCCAATACTGGTAATATTGCGCGGACTTGTGCCGGAACTGATACGGCGTTACATTTGATTGAACCATTGGGCTTTAAAATTGATGATAAACATTTAAAACGAGCGGGGTTAGACTACTGGGACAGCGTCGATATTACGTATCATGCTGATCTACAAGACTTCTTGGCTAGCATTCCGGATTTAAATAACCTTTACTTGGTCTCAAAGTTTGCCGAACATGACTATAGTGATGTTGATTATAGCGACACAAGCAAGGACCATTACTTCTTATTTGGGAAAGAAACGACCGGCTTGCCAGAACCATTTATGCGACGTTATCCCGAAAAAGCCATTCGGATTCCACAAGATGACTCACATATTCGGGCATTGAATTTATCAAATTCAGCGGCCATCGTGATTTACGAAGCGTTGCGGCAACAAAACTTCTTAAGTTTGGAACGCTCGCACCATTATGAAAACGATAAATTGAAATAACGGTGAAAACGTGCGCTACCAATCGGGGCGGGCGTTTTTTTCGCTTGTAAAGGCGTTCAAATCCGAACGTAGGTTTGGTACAATGAAGCTATGACTATTAAAGACTGACAAACGCAAGCTGGGTCATAAACTGAGTTTGCTATCTGAGTCAAACAGAAAGGACGATTAACGCGTGGCGCAAAAGCGACGAACAACTAAAAAAAGACGCTCAACTGGAAAAAAGCGCCCAACTAAAGCGACCGCTCAACATCAGATGACCGGCAACGTCATTGGCCTGTTGGGGGTCTTAGTGACGATTTTTGCTTTATTAAACCTGGGGCTGATTGGGAACTTCTTTGCCGAATGTTTCCGGATGGTTGCCGGTAATGCTTACCAATTTTTGGCGATTTTAGTGTTGGCAGCCATGGCCTATCTCATGATATTTGGTCATTTGCCACGACTTGGGTGGCGCTGGTGGACCGGGGGAAACTTGGTTTTATATAGTTATCTCTTATTATTAGAGATTCCCATGTTTAACCAGTTAAATCGACATACGGAGTTTTGGTCAATTACGTGGAACCTGATTAAAAATGATTTTGCCAAGGGCGGTATTTCAATTAATCTAGGTGGGGGCCTAGCCGGTGCGGCCGGTTACAGTGTGACCTATCCGTTGATGGCTAACTTTGGGACTATCTTAGTGGCAATTATCTTAATTATTACCGGGATCTTTGTGGCCTTCAACTTACCATTTAGACAAACCTTATTGATCATTCGTAATTGGTTAGTCGTCATGGGACACCGGGCACGCGATGCCGGCGACCGGATTCGCCATTATGTGCGCGTCCAATATGCACGTTGGCGGGTGCATCGACAAGTACGGGAAAATCAAGCGACGGCAGATCCAAGCCCCGCAGCAGATGAAGCTACGCCGAATAGTCAAGCACCGACAACTTCGGCCGCGCCAGTACCACCATCTGCAGCACCAACCCCAGTCAGTAGTGCGGCGCCTAAAATTGTGGTGGCTAGTGAGCAAGAGTCACAAGCAGCAGCCTCCTCTGCGGCGCCCGATGACTTCTTACAAGGGACCGAAACGATGGATGATGCTGATTATCAGTTACCCGCAGCCGACTTGTTAACGAAGATCCCTAAGACCGACCAAAGTGCTGAATACGCGACGATTGAAGCTAATTCTGAAAAATTAAAGACGACTTTGGCCAGTTTTGGGGTACAAGTTGACGTTAAAAATGTGAGCTTGGGTCCCTCAGTCACGAAATATGAGCTGCATCCGGCAGTTGGGGTCAAGGTTAGTAAAGTGGTCAATTTGGCCGATGATTTAGCTTTAGCGTTAGCTGCTAAAGATTTACGGATCGAAGCGCCGATTCCAGGGAAATCTTTAATTGGTATCGAAGTGCCAAATAAACAGATTTCAACCGTTTCATTTCGAGATATCGTTGAGGCCCAACCAGCGCATCCAACGAAGCCGTTAGAAGTGCCACTGGGGCGCGATGTTTCGGGTAATTTAGTTACGGCGGATCTATCGAAAATGCCACATTTGCTCATTGCTGGTTCAACTGGGAGTGGGAAGTCAGTGGCGATTAACGTGATGATCACCGGTTTGCTAATGAATACTAAGCCAAACCAAGTGAAGTTTATGCTGATTGATCCAAAGAAAGTTGAACTTGGTGTTTATAATGGGATTCCCCATTTGTTGACCCCGGTTGTGACGGAACCTAAGAAAGCAGCCCGGGCTTTGCATAAGGTCGTGGCGGAAATGGAACGGCGGTATGAATTATTTGCCGATTCCAAGCAACGGAATATGCAAGGTTATAATCAACATATTCGACAACAGAATGCGGCCGATGGTCAAAATCGGCCAATCTTACCGTATATTGTGGTTATTGTAGATGAATTGGCTGATTTAATGATGGTAACCTCTAGTGAAGTTGAAGACGCGATTATTCGACTGGGTCAGATGGCCCGTGCGGCTGGGATTCACATGATTTTAGCGACGCAACGGCCCTCAGTTGATGTCATTACTGGGTTGATCAAAGCTAACGTGCCATCACGGATGGCGTTTGCCGTTTCAAGTGGGACGGACTCGCGGACGATTATTGACAGTAATGGGGCCGAAAAGTTACTTGGTCGTGGAGACATGTTGTACCAACCAATGGGGATGAATAAACCACTACGGGTTCAAGGGGCGTATGTGTCTGATCATGATGTTGAAGAAGTCGTGAACTTCATTAAAGAACAGCAAACGGCGGATTATGACGATTCGATGTTAGTTAAAGATGATGAAACGAGTGGCGATGGTGAAGATCCGCGCGATGGCGAAGACGAGTACTACGCTGACGCGGTTGAACTGGTTACGGAACAACAGTCGGCAAGTGTCTCAATGTTGCAACGGCGGTTCCGAATTGGGTATAACCGGGCAGCTCGGATCGTTGATGAGATGGAAGAACGTGGGGTCGTTGGGCCATCGGAAGGCAGTAAACCACGTAAGGTTTATCGGCAACCGAGTGCGGATGATGCGACACCAACTTCAGAATAAAGAATGATACGAAAAAAGCGTCTGGAAATATTATTCCGGACGCTTTTTTATGATCGCATTAAAATTCAAGTAGCCCTAAACCTGACAAGGCTTGTAATACCAAGGCACCAACGGTTGAAATGATCATCAACCAAATAACGATCATTGTGATAATTTGAAATGTACTCTTCTTCTTCTTTTTCATTAGGGTAATCTGCACCACACTTTTTTAAGTAATTCTTTCATAGTTTAACGTGGAATCCGCTTTTTTTCAATCTTAATTAGAAATAGTCATGATTTCGTAAGTAGTTAATGGCTAGTAGACACAAGACGATTGTGCCCAACATGATCCAACTAAACGCGTGGGCGATACTAGCACCAGGTAGACCGACGTTCATACCGTAGATGCCGCCAATAATCGTTGGAATCGTTAAAATAATCGTTAATGACGTGAGAACTTTCATCACATCGTTTAAGTTGTTTGAAATCACGGCACTAACCATTTGACTGTATTGTTGCAAAATTTGATTAGTCGTAGTCGTCATATTAGCGGCTTGTCGATTTTCGATGATGATATCGTTCGTTAACTGTTGATGCGCTGGTGCCGTGAAGCGGGTCGCCGATGCTTCGACTGCTTTTAGGACCGGCGCGTTTTGCGTGAGTGCTGCATTAAAACGAATCAATGACTTTTGATAGGCCATAATACGAAAGATTTCTTCGTTGCGAGTAGCGCGGGTTAAATGGCGTTCTAAGATATTCGTTTTTGCGGTAATCTGTTGGAGCGCAGTAACGTAAGCATGCGCAATGTACCACATAATGGCTAGCACAAAGTCTTCATGATTCTCAAGACTCAGTTTTGATGAATCAGGATCCATGATGAAATCTTGAATAAAGCCGGCTGGTTGATTACTGACGGTCAAAACAGCTTGTGAGGTCAAGATTAAGGCAAAAGGATAGACCCGATATTCCAGATAACCCAGGTCACTAGTCGTTAACTTGGGAAATTGTAGGACCATTAAGGCTGGTTGGTCGTCAGCTGTTTGATTTAATTGTTCCGTTCGTGAGCCCTCATCATCGTCAAGGACGGCAGTGAGATAATCGCGTGGAAAATTAAATTCCTGAACTAACTGGTTAATCTCAGTGACAGTTGGCCGCTCGACATTGATCCAACATCGTTGATCAGCTTGACGCCCGGTGGTGAGTTGGCCGGTTGCCGTGGCGGTATAATATTGTAACATCCAAGTTCCTCCAATGAATTTGTTAAGTGTCATTATAGAACGGTTAAGGCCCGTTGAAAAGTCATGGCAGAATCCCTATAATGATAGCGATATGCGATTGGAGGACATTATGAGCGACTTATTTACGAACTGGCTCGGCCAATTACTGTTGTTAGTGATTGTGACCGGCGTCGTTTGGGGGTGTCGTCGGCTGTTGAAACATCATTGGCCGCAGTCGTTAGTTTTAATTGATTTTTGGCCCCCATTATTAATTATCTTTACACACTATTTAACCCTACAAGCAACGGAAAGTTCGATTGTGCCATATGAGATGCTGTCGTTGATGATTTTAGGGATTGGGGTCACGATTTTAGAAGTGATCCAACGCGGTGAAATTCTATACGGCCGCTTTTTTAGACTCTATTGGCGGGTTTGTGATTTGATTACGATTTTAGTTTATTTGATTGCGTTGGGCTGCTATGTGATTGCTAAAGTTGGTCCTTAAATATGAATAAGCCCCACTAGTCCCCATCGGTTAAAACGTTAATCGGTGGGGACTTTTTTATAATATTTAGTAACAATTACGAAAACTAACAAATCGGTGTGGTAGGAAGTGGGGGGGTGTGGTAGACTTAATTATGTTTAATGAAAGGGGTTGATTGACTATGGCTTCCAAGATGTTTTTTGGTGAATTTGAGCATAACTTGGACGCTAAGGGTCGTTTAATCATCCCCGCAAAGTTCCGTGAATTATTGGGACCTGACTTTGTGATCACGCGTGGTATGGACGGCTGCTTGTTTGGCTATCCGCCCGCGCGTTGGTCCACGTTACAAGCCCAATTGGATGAATTGCCGTTAACCAAAAAAGATGCCCGTGCGTTTGTACGGTTCTTCTATGCGGCAGCTGCGGAATGTGAATTAGATAAGCAAGGGCGAATCATGATTCCAGCACCATTACGACAGTTCGCTAAGCTTGAAAAGAAATGCGTCATTGTTGGGGTGTCGGATCGATTTGAAATTTGGAGCGCTGAGAAGTGGCAAACCTTTGAAACCGAAACGGCAGCAAACTTTGATGATTTAGCTGAAAATTTGATTGATTTTTAAACTGATATTGCATTGAAAGGGGGGCCGGCAGTGGCTGAATTTGAACATACGACCGTACTACTACATGAAGCAGTGGCGGCATTAGCAATCAAACCGGATGGCGTCTACGTTGATTGTACGCTAGGTGGCGGTGGTCATTCCCGGGAGATTTTGAAACAATTAGGGCCA
This sequence comes from Lactiplantibacillus daowaiensis, assembly GCF_005405085.1. Taxonomy (GTDB): domain Bacteria; phylum Bacillota; class Bacilli; order Lactobacillales; family Lactobacillaceae; genus Lactiplantibacillus; species Lactiplantibacillus daowaiensis. Next base: position 25,062 of record NZ_BJDJ01000020.1, read on the forward strand.
AATGGTCATCTATTTAGTTTTGATCAAGATCAAACGGCGATTGATTATAACCAGGATAACCTCGCGCCATATTTGGCAAGTGGCCAAGTTAGTTTTATCAAAAGTAACTTTGCTAATTTACAAGCTGAATTGACGGCGCGTGGGATTACCGAAGTGGATGGGATCGTCTATGATTTAGGGGTGTCATCACCACAGTTTGATAATGCCGAACGAGGCTTCTCATATCAACACGATGCGCCATTAGATATGCGGATGGACCAAAGCGCACCATTGACGGCTAAGACAGTTGTTAATACTTGGCCATATGCCGATTTGGTTCGAATCTTTTATCGCTATGGCGAAGAAAAGTTCTCGAAACAAGTTGCCCGAGCGATTGAACGCGCGCGTGAAGATGCGCCAATTGAAACAACGGGTCAATTAGTTGACTTGATTAAAAGCGCCATTCCGGCACGTGCACGGCGGACGGGCGGTCATCCCGCAAAACGGGTGTTCCAAGCGATTCGAATCGCCGTTAATAATGAATTAGGGGTCTTAGAAACTTCACTTGAACAGGCGGTAGATTTAATCAACGTCCATGGGCGAGTGAGTGTCATTACGTTCCAATCCTTAGAAGATCGGCTCGTGAAGACAATTTTTAAGGAACATAGCGATTTACCAGAATTACCACCAGGTTTACCAGTGATTCCAGCAGAACTACAACCAGATTATCGCTTAGTTAATCGCAAACCGATTGTGCCAAGTGCGGCAGAAGTTGAAGCGAACCGGCGGGCACGCAGTGCAAAATTGCGTGTGATTGAACGTTTAAATACAAAACATAATTAGCTTTAAAGGAGTGAATGACAATGGCCCAAAATGGATTGGCGCGGGAGCTTCCTCGTGAGACCCCCGGTGTTTCGACAACCCCGGTACATAAAACCGTCGCAACGCCGAACCCAGCTATCAAGACGAAGCGGGTTCCGTTTTCAGCATTTGAAAAGGTATTATGTGTGACTTTCAGTATGATTATTTTTGGTTTAGCACTCGCATTGGTGTCAACAAACATTGCGATCGGGGATACGCAAAGCCAGTTGCAAACCGTCCAATCAAAGATCACAAAGGTTCAGGCTAGCAACACTTCAGCCTCACAACAAATTAGTGAACTTTCTAGCCGGACTCGATTGAATAAAATTGCTAAGAAGTACGGTTTATCGCTTAACAACGGTAGTATAAGGAATGTTTACAAATGAATAAGAACAAACAACGAATGACTTCGAAACGGTCACCAAAACAAAATCGACGGATCTTTGGCCAATGGCTATTCTTTGGCGCGATTGCGATTTTTGGTGTTTTGATCATTCGTTTTTCGTATATCGCCATTGGACATCATGTGGCGGGGGTCAATTTGACCAAAGCAACGAAGCAATTGTATACGGAAAATGAAACGGTGGCCGCAAAACGAGGAACGATTTATAGTGCCAATGGTGATGCCATTGCGGAAGATACAAGCACCTATACGATTTATGCCATCGTGGCAAAAAATCAAAAAGATAGTAATGGTAAAGCCGCTAATATTCAAAGTGCGCCGAAAGCGGCTAAGGTTTTGGCGAAGTATTTACCGATTAGTTATAAAAAGGCGTTAAAAACACTCCAAGCTAAATCTGGCACGTTCCAAGTTGAATTTGGGACTGCTGGGAAAAATATTTCATTAACCACGAAGAAAAAGATTCAAGCGACTCATATCACCGGGTTACATTTCATTGAATCAGAGGCCCGCTTATATCCTAACGGAATGTTTGCCTCTCATCTCATCGGGTTAACGTCTTCCAAGACGATTAAAAATTCGGAACGGACGCGCTTGACTGGATCAATGGGTATCGAATTAGCCTTTAACAAACAACTTTCAGGGACTGATGGTCACAAGACGATTACTAAGAGTGGTTATCAAGGCAAAACAACGACTGGTAAGGCTGTTAAGAATGGTGACAATGTTTACACGACCATCGACAGCAAGTTACAAACGTTGTTAGAAACCAAAATGTCAGAAGTTGAAAGCCAAGTTCATCCGAAATCCATGACGGCGACATTGATGAATGCCAAGACCGGGGCGATTTTAGCCACGAGTCAGCGGCCAACGTTTAATGCGCAAACGCAATCTGGGTTGACGAAGATGTGGCGGAACTTATTGGTTGAAGATACCTTTGAACCTGGGTCAACGATGAAGGTCTTCACGATGGCAGCAGCGATTAATAGTGGTAACTATAATGCCAACATTACAGTGCCAACTGGTGAATATAAGATTGGCGGCAAAACGGTGCCCGATTGGAATACTGCTGGTTGGGGGAATATCACGTATGCCAAAGGGTTTGCGCTGTCAAGTAACGTTGCCATGGCCCACTTGGAACAAACGATGGGTGCCAAGACTTGGCTAAAATACATCAAACGCTTCGGTTTACGGAGTAGTACGAATAGTGGATTAGCTGATGAGCAAACTGGTTCAATTCAATTTACTTATCCGATTGAACAAGCTGATACGTCCTTTGGTCAAGGGATTCAAGTGACGGCCATGCAAATGCTGCGCGGCTTCACGGCGATTGCGAATAATGGTAAGATGTTACAGCCTTACTTTGTCTCTAAAGTCGTTAATCCAAATACCAAAAAGACGGTTTATCAAGCTAAAACGAAAGTTGTCAGTCAACCGGTAACGGCTAAAACGGCCAACTCAGTTTTGAAGCATATGCAAGATGTGGTTTACAAGTCTTATGGGACTGGGACCGCCTTTAAGATCAACGGCTATCGGATTGCCGCTAAGACTGGGACGGCCCAAGTTAGTAATGGGAGTACTTATGAGACTGGTAATGATTCTTATTTGTACTCAGTCGTTGGGATGGCGCCAGCCAAGAATCCCAAATATATCTTGTATATCACGATGAAACAGCCAACGCTGGGGACGACTTCCGCATCTGAAGACATGGCCGAGATTTTTAAGCCGGTGATGCAACGGGCTTTGGACGAACAAAAAGCCAGTGAAACGAAGTCAACGACGGTTAAGATGCAAGATCTCACTGAAAAATCAACTAGCGCAGCTAAAAAGGCTGCCAAAAAGATTGGCGTTACGCCAATCATTGTTGGTAAAGGGTCGCGAATCGTCAAACAGTCTGTCTCATCAGGCACGGTTTTGAGTGATAAGCAACGCGTCGTCTTAGTGACGAACGGTCAGATGTATATGCCAAACATTACTGGTTGGTCGGCTAGTGAAGTGGCTGATTTTGCGTCATTAACCGGCTTGAAGTTGACCACCAGTGGGACTGGCTATGTGAGTGCCCAGAGTATTTCGGCTGGTAATCCAATCGATGCCAAACAAGTCTTAAGCGTCAAATTAAAGTAATAACTAAGTTGTAGAATGGAGAATTGTTGTGAGTTTAATTGAATCAATAGCGACTTTAATTAGTGGCTTTATCATTGTGTTTGTTTTAATGCCATCTTTAATCCGGTACTTCCGGGCACGTAAAGAAGGGCAAATGATCCGTGAAGAAGGGCCGTCCTGGCATGAAAAAAAATCTGGGACACCGACGATGGGTGGGCTCTTGTTCATCATTGCTATTTTAATCACGACGATTTGGGTCGGTTGGTGGCAAGGGCAACTCATGCCAACGACTTGGATCTTAATGTTCATCTTAGTGTTATATGGGGCCCTTGGGTTCTGGGATGACAGTATTAAATTATGGCGGAAACAAAATGAAGGGCTAAAAGCTTGGCAAAAGTTGCTTGGTCAAATTGTTGGTGGGATTGTCTTCACCTTGGTTTACCAACATGAACATCTACCAATGGGCTTACACATCCCTGGTTTTGGCGACTGGTCATTAGGCATTTGGTACATTATCTTTGTGATCATTTGGTTAGTTGGATTCTCAAATGCCGTTAACTTGACCGATGGCTTGGACGGCTTAGTTGCCGGGCAAGCGACGATTGCGTTTGGGGCGTATGCGATTATCGCGATTCATCAAAAGCAATTTGATGTGGCTTTATTTTGTTTAGCCGTTGTGGGTTCTTTGTTAGGCTTCTTTGTCTACAACCACAAACCTGCTAAAATCTTTATGGGTGATATGGGTTCCTTAGCATTGGGTGGCGCTTTGGCAGCCGTTTCAATCTTGTTGCACCATGAATTGTCACTCTTATTGATTGGGATTATCTTTGTTTGTGAGACGGCGTCTGTCATCTTACAAGTGGCTTCTTTCAAGTTAACTGGGAAACGGATTTTCTTAATGAGTCCAATCCACCATCACTTTGAAATGAAGGGTTGGAGCGAATGGAAAATCGATATCGTTTTCTGGTCGATTGGGTTAGTTGCCGCGGTGATTTGTGTCGCAACCATCATTTAAGTAACACATACAACAACGTGAATTGATTTAAAACAAAATTTAGGGAGATCTTGGTATATGAAGTCGGTTGAACAGTATCGCAACCAAAAAGTATTGGTATTAGGTTTAGCAAAAAGTGGGATGAACGCCGCGCGTTTACTTCACAAGTTGGGGGCCTTTGTGACCGTCAATGATAAGAAAGATTTTGATAATAATCCTGATGCCCAAGAATTATTGAGCGATGGCATTAAAGTGATCACTGGGGGACACCCACTATCACTGTTAGATGAAGACTTTAAAGTGGTGGTTAAAAATCCCGGGATTCCATATACAAATCCGATTGTTGCGGGGGCAATTGCCAAGCACATTCCAGTGATTACTGAAGTTGAATTAGCCAGTCAAATTTTGGCTGGTGAATTGATTGGGGTTACTGGGACGAATGGTAAGACGACCACGACCACGATGATTGCGATGATGTTAAACCAACGCCAAGCTGCCGGTAAAGCTTATGTTGCCGGTAATATTGGCGTACCCGCTTCAGCAGTAGCGCAAAAGGCGACGGCCGAAGATACGATGGTGACGGAGCTCTCTAGTTTTATGCTATGTGGGATTCAAACGTTACATCCACACATTGCCGTATTAACGAATATTTATTCGACCCATTTGGATTATCATGGGTCACGTGAAAATTATATTAAAGCCAAGATGCGCATTACAATGAATCAAACGGCGGATGATTATTTCGTGGTTAACTGGGATTCTGAAGAATGGCGTGGCTTGAGTGAACAATCTAAAGCCCAAGTCGTCCCATTTTCACGCCAACATCAGACTGAAGCTGGCGCGTACGAAAAAGATGGACAATTATTCTTTAAAGATGAATATATTATGGCTGCTAAAGACATTAAGATTCCTGGGGATCACAATGTTGAAAATGCGTTGGCAGCCATTGCGGTAGCAAAAATTTCTGCCGTACCGACTGCCGGAATTGTCCAAGTTTTGAAGACCTTTTCCGGTGTTCGTCATCGGACACAATATGTCGAAACCTATGAGGGACGGCAATTTTATAACGATTCTAAAGCAACCAATTTAGTTTCAACTGAGATGGCCTTGAAAGGGTTTGATCAACCAGTGATTTTATTAGCCGGTGGGTTGGATCGTGGCAATACCTTCGAAAAGTTGGCACCAGCTTTGAAGGATCACGTTAAAGCAATGTTGGTCTTTGGTGAAACGGCGCAAAAGGTCGCTGATGCTGGGAAATTAGCTGGTATTCAGACGATTAAGTTTACCGAGAACTGCGAAACCGCTGTGCCGTTAGCTTGGGACTTGAGTGCGCCTGGTGATATTATCATGCTCTCACCAGCCAATGCGAGTTGGGACCAATATCCGAATTTTGAAATTCGGGGTGATCGTTACATTAAAGCGATTGAAAAATTAACTGGAAAGGCGGAAGAAAATTAATGCGATTGATGATTTCTGGCGGTGGGACTGGTGGCCATATTTACCCAGCCCTAGCGTTAATTGATGCCTTAAAAGCGCATGATCCAAAAGCCGAAGTATTGTACGTTGGGACGCACCGCGGTTTGGAAAGTCGAATCGTACCTGAACGTGGGATTGAGTTTAAGACGATTAAGATTCAAGGGTTCAAACGCTCATTATCACTGCAAAACTTTAAGACGGTTTGGCTCTTTTTAAAGAGCGTCGGTACTGCCCGCAAGTATATTAAGGCGTTTAAACCGGATGTTGTGGTCGGTACCGGTGGTTATGTTAGTGGCGCGGTCGTTTTTGCGGCCAGTCAGATGCATATCCCAACGGTTATTCATGAACAAAACTCCGTTGTTGGGGTCACCAACAAATTTTTGAGCCATTTTGTGGATAAAATCGCGATTTCATTTGAAAGTGCGCGTGACCAGTTTCCGGCTAAAAAAGTTGTTATGACTGGTAACCCGCGGGCCCAACAAGTGGCTAACATTCAAAAGACGGCAGCCTTGCAAGCGTTAGGTTTAGCCGACGACCAACCAACGGCACTTATTTTTGGCGGGAGCCGCGGCGCCGCTCGCATTAATCAAGCGACTTTAGCAGCGGTGCCAGAGTTAAACCAACGTGATTATCAAACCTTGTTTGTCACCGGTCAAGTGCACTATGACAAGTTGATGGCTGAACTTGGTGAGATGCCTTTAGCTGACAATGTCAAGATTGTCCCGTATATTAAGAATATGCCGGCAATTTTACCAGAGATCGCGGCAATTCTTGGGCGTGCTGGTGCCACAAGTATTGCTGAAATTACGGCATTGGGAATTCCGTCTATTTTGGTTCCAAGCCCTTATGTGACTAATGACCATCAAACTAAAAATGCTCAAAGTTTAGTTGACGCTGGTGCGGCCAAATTAGTCAAAGAAGCTGATTTGACGGCAACTAGTTTACTAGCAGCGGTTGATAGTTTGATGTTACATGCAGATGCACGTCAAACGATGGCTGCAAATGCGAAGAAGTTGGGGATGCCCGATGCAGCTGATCAATTGCTGCACGTCTTAGAAACCGCAATTAACCGCTAAATTAAATTTTAAGTGAAAGGGTGGGCGTATGGCCTTCTTTAAACGGCAACCAAAAGATAACCGACCCCTTGATCAGCTAACCCCCTGGGAACGCTATCAACGCCAAGCGGCCGCCAACCACCAAGCGGAAGAAAAGCGGCATTTTAGCTGGTCAGGAAAGCAACTCCGGATTGGCGATAAGTTACCAAAACTAAAATTGCAACGGCGCAAATTAGTCACTAAGCGCGCCACCTTATTGATTAGTTTATTTCTGGTTGGCATGGTTATCGCGGGATATTTTATCTCACCGTTCAGTCACGTCCAAACCGTCCATGTGACTGGGACCGAACAATTGACGGCCCGTCAGGTTCAAACCGCAACTAAAATTGAGCCGGGGACGTCGATCTGGGCAGTGATTGGCCACGATACCACAACGAGCCAGCAAGCACGCCGGACAAATCAACAAATTGGGTCAGTTAAAACGAAGCTGGTCGGTTTAAACACCGTCACAGTAAAGATTCATGAGATTCGCATTGCCGGTTATTTAGTGACTGGCGACACCTATCAACGAGTCCTTGAAAATGGGACGATTATGACTAGCAAAGTTAGCCAACCTAGTGGCACTTATCCAATCTATGCTAATTTCAAAAGTGGGTCACGACTACAGACGATGATTAAGCAATATGCGAAGTTGCCAGCAGCTGTGAAACACAATATTTCTGAAATTAAGTTTACCCCGAACAAAGCGAATCCCGAACGGGTGCATTTGTATATGAACGACGGGAACGAAGTTTATGCCACGATTACGACGTTTGCTAGCAAAATGAGTTATTATGCGGGGATTGCTGCGAAGATGAAACAGGCCGGGGTCATTAACTTAGAAGTCGGTGCTTATTCATATTCGTTTAAAAAGTCGCATAATTGATGAGAATGCCGGTTTAGACCTTTTTAAAAGCGCTGTATCTATGGTAAACTAAGGGATAATTGGATATGTTAACAAAATCTTTGGATATTTATGTAATGTAATTACTAGGAGGTTCCTCTATTATGGATAATTCAGGAATTTATGTCGGACTTGATATAGGGACCACCTCAATAAAAGTCATTGTTGCTGAACGTGTGAAGGGACAAATGAACGTTATTGGTGTGGGAAGCGAACGTTCTAATGGTCTGAGTCGTGGGGTGATTGTCGATATCGACAAAGCGGCCTCAGCGATTCAATCAGCGGTACGCCAAGCTGAAGAAAAAGCAAGTATCGAGATAAAAAAGATCATCGCGGGTGTACCTGCTAATTTAGTTAAAATTGAACAATGTCGTGGCATGATTGCCGTGGCTGATGAATCAAAAGAAATAAATAACGAAGACGTGCAAAACGTGGCTGCAGCGGCTTTAGTCCAAAGCTTACCACCCGAACGCGAAGTCCTCGATGTCATTCCCGATGAATTTGTCGTTGATGGCTTTGATGGCATTAAAGATCCCCGTGGCATGGTCGGGGTGCGGCTCGAAATGCATGGCACGTTATTTACCGGGCCTAAAACCATTATTCACAATACGCGTAAAGCGATTGAAAAAGCTGGCTTGCAAATTGAGCAAATCATTATTGCACCGTTGGCTTTAAGTTCGCTCGTGTTAAACGATGGTGAACAGGATTTCGGTTCGATTATTGTGGATATGGGTGGCGGTCAAACGACTGCGGCCGTCATTCATGATCATCAACTGAAATACACGACCGTTGATCAAGAAGGTGGCCAATATATCACCAAAGATATTTCGGTCGTTTTGAATACGTCGATTGAAAATGCCGAAAAGCTCAAACGCGATTACGGCTATGCTGATGCGCAACAAGCTTCAGATGAAGATGAATTTCCAGTTGAAGTGGTTGGTCAAAGTACGCCAACGCAAATCAGTGAACAATACTTAGCAGAAATTATCGAAGCACGTTTGGATCAAATCTTTGATAAAATCAAACAGCATTTGGATGAGATTCACGCCCTTGATTTACCAGGTGGTGTGGTCTTAACTGGTGGGGTGGCGGCCTTACCGGGTATTACGGACTTGGCTAGTCAAATTTTTGGCACCAATGTGCGGACCTTTATTCCGAACCAAATGGGCTTAAGACATCCGTCATTTGATGAGGCGCTAGCTGTCATTAAATATCAAGCGGCCTTAAGCGAAGTCGCGTTATTAGTTAAAAGTGCACTCACCGGGGATACTCGGGCGAGCGTGGCCTTGGACTTTTCAACGCCCAACGCGCAAACGACCACGGCGAACAGTCAACCTGTTCAACCGCAAGCAGCGCCGACGACCCAAAAACAACTTAAAAAACAACCTGCGAAAAAGCAGGATCCAGATCATGAAAGTGGCATCGATCGGTTCAAGAGTTTCTTCAACCACTTTTTCGATTGATTGGATTAGAATGACGGAGGAAAAATTATGGAATTTTCTTTAGATTCAACCCAGAATTCAGGGGCTAATATTAAAGTCATCGGTGTGGGTGGCGGTGGTGGCAACGCCGTCAATCGGATGATCGCTGAAGACGTTAAAGGTGTCGAATTTATTGTTGCCAATACTGACGTTCAAGCCTTACAAACATCGAATGCAGAAACCAAGATTCAATTGGGACCTAAATTGACGCGTGGTTTAGGTGCTGGTTCCAACCCAGATGTTGGTTCTAAAGCAGCGCAAGAAAGTGAAGAAGCCTTGACTGAAGCCTTACAAGGTGCCGACATGGTCTTTGTTACCGCCGGAATGGGTGGCGGTACTGGTAACGGGGCGGCCCCAGTTGTTGCTAAAATTGCCAAGGACTCAGGTGCTTTAACAGTCGGTGTTGTCACACGGCCATTTACGTTTGAAGGGCCTAAACGGGCGCGCAATGCTGCTGAAGGGATTGCGCAAATGAAGGACAACGTTGATACGTTGATCGTTATTGCCAATAACCGCTTACTTGAAATTGTAGACAAGAAGACCCCAATGATGGAAGCCTTCCAAGAAGCCGACAACGTGTTACGTCAAGGGGTTCAAGGGATTTCTGACTTAATCACGTCACCTGGTTACGTTAACTTGGACTTTGCTGATGTGAAGACTGTGATGCAAAACCAAGGGTCAGCATTAATGGGTATCGGTTCAGCTAGTGGTGAAAACCGGACTGCTGATGCAACGAAACAAGCGATTTCATCACCATTGTTAGAAGTTTCTATCGATGGTGCCGAACAAGTCTTGCTCAACATCACGGGTGGTCCCGACATGTCCTTGTATGAAGCACAAGCTGCTTCAGATATCGTGTCACAAGCTGCAACCACTGATGTCAACATTATCTTTGGGACATCAATTGACGAAAGCTTAGGCGATGAAGTTCGTGTAACCGTCATTGCGACTGGGATTGATCAAAAGCGTGAAGAATTAAAAGAAACGACGCATAGTCGTAGTGAAAAGGCACAACAACGTGGTGGGATGTTCAGCACCCCAGCTGATCAACCAAATAGTGCTGCTAGTCAAGCAACGACTAGTTCAGAAGCACCAACTAACACTAATAATGATCCGTTTGGCAATTGGGATATTCGGCGTGAACCAAGCAGTTCACGACCAACCCACAATAATAGCCAAGAATTTAAAAACGTTGAAAAGACTGACTTTGATGTCTTTAATGACAATAGTCAAGCTGATGATAGTGCTAATGATGACCGTGGAGACTCATTAGATACGCCGCCATTCTTTAAGCGGCGTCGCAAGTAGCCAATTGAAGGGAAGCGATAATGATGGCCGGACGTTTTCTAAGTAAGTTTTTTGATGTTGGTGACGACGATGACTTAAATACGCCGCCAACCAACTCGCAACCGACGCGTGATGTGCCGAACCAAACGGCCGGGATGTCAGCGAACCCTAAAATTGTCCCAATGCAGGGTGGTAAATCTGTGAATAGTAAGATTGCTTTATTTGAACCGAAGATTTATTCGGATGTCAAAGAAATTGCGTCACAATTACTTAAAAATCAAGCGGTGATCGTGAACTTTGATCACGTTGATGACCAAATGGCCCGTCGCATCGTCGACTTCCTGACGGGGACGGTCTTCGCCATTAATGGTGAAATTGAACGGATTGGTGATGAGATTTTTCTCTGTATTCCAGAAAACTATGAAGTTTCTGGCAGTACCACTAGTCAATTTAATCCCAACAGTTTATAAGATAAGGAGTGATAGCCCTGTCATATTTGTTCATGATTATTGATCGGTTATTTCAGTTGTACCAAATTGCACTGGTCATCTATATTTTAATGTCCTGGTTCCCAGGCGCTTATAATACAGCAATCGGTCGCTTTTTAGGTCGCATCTGTGAACCATTTCTAAGTATCTTTCGGCGTTTCATTCCGGCAATTGCGGGATTGGACTTTTCACCAATCATTGCGTTTCTGGTCTTGGAATTTGCGGAACGTGGATTGTACTATTTATTAGTTAGCTTGAACTTACTTTAAAAGAACGAGGATAGTATCGTGAATGATAATTTAAAACAGCATTTTCGCGATAGTGAAGCCCCATTTATTGAACAGGTGACGAGTTGGCTGCAACAAGCAGCTGACCAGTACCGGCCGATTTTAACGGCATTCTTGAATCCACGCCAAGTATACATTGCACAGACGATGGTCAATCAGCTTGATGATGTGCGGATGCGTGCCAATGGTGGTTATCCAAATGCCGAGCTAAAACGGGTCTTGTTTTATCCAGATTACTACGAGCCACAAGCAGAAGACTTTCAATTAACGTTGTTTAACGTCGTTTATCCAATGAAGTTTGCCACGTTAAAGCATGGTCAGATTCTAGGCACATTAGCCAATTCTGGTGTTGAACGCGACGTTTTTGGCGACATCATTTCAGATGGGTCAACTTGGCAGTTTTTCTGTGAAAGCGAAATGGCCGACTACTTCAGCGACCAAATTGATCGTATCGGCAAGACCAAGTTGCATTTGACGGCTGAGCCATTAACGGCGGCCGTCGATGCCCAAAATGATTGGGAAACCATCACCACAACAGTGAGCTCATTGCGCGCTGACAGTGTGATTAAGGCAGCCTTTAACTTGTCGCGGCATCATGCCAAGGAAATGGTTGAAGGGGCGCATGTCCGGTTAAACTGGGCTGATTTAAAGAAAGCCGATTATGAACTGGCGTTGCTTGATATGCTCAGTGTCAACCATTACGGTCGGGTGCGGTTAATGGAAATTGGTGGCGAAACTAAGAAAGCGCGGTTGCGAATTACTTTAAATATTATTCATAGTAAATAGATATTGGAGGAAATTTAGTATGGTGTTAAGTCCTGATGACATTCATAACAAAGAGTTTTCCACGAAATTACGTGGATACAATATTGATGAGGTAAATGATTTTCTTGAACAAATTATCAAGGATTATCAAATTACCCTGAAGCAAAATAAAGACCTCCAGGAACGTTTGGACGCTAGTGAAGGCAAGTTGAAATACTTCAACGAATTGAAAGATTCATTGAACCAATCAATCTTAGTTGCCCAAGAGGCCGCTGACAAAGTTAAGACGAATGCTAAGAAGGAAGCGGATATTATTACCCGTGAAGCCCAAAAGCAAGCGTCTGATATTGTGAGTGAAGCCACTGACAAGTCCAACCAGATGATTGACGAAGCATCACAAAAGGCCAAACGATTATCTGTTGAAACGGATGATTTAAAGAAGCAAACGCGGGTCTTCCGCCAACGGCTCCAAGTTATGCTTGAATCACAACTAGAAGTGGTCAAAAGTAAAGACTGGGACCAACTATTAAGCGAAACCGATACCTCTACTTATTCAGAAATTCAACATGTCTTGAAGGAAGACGACCTTGACAACGGGGCAAACGCGAGCGTAAACTCAGAAGCAACCGCTGAAATTACCGATGCAGCTGCTGGTGAAACCCCAGTTGCTGACGGTGGCGACCAAGGTCAACAACAAACGGTTGTAATTTTCCCTGATGATGATGTTGACTCGGCGCAATAAGTCGACTAAAATCAGAGGTACAAATTAATTTTATTAATATTTTGAGGAGAACAGTAAACAAGCCTATTAAACGCTCAGAGAGCCGCGGTAAATGCGAAGTGGCCGTCCCTGATAGACTTGCAGATCATCTCCGAGTGTCGGCTTGAAAGTAGTAGGGTCGACCGGCTCATGACCGTTAACCATGCTAAGAGAGAATCTAAACAATTCTAAAATTGGGTGGTACCACGATAACTTCGTCCCTTGCTGGACGAAGTTTTTTTGTACCCAAAATTTAGGAATTGATTATGATAAAAATTTTAAGGAGTGATCAAATGCGCGTTAAAGAAACGCTTAACCTCGGTAAAACCAAGTTTAAAATGCGTGGTAATTTACCAGTTAAAGAAGCTGAACGTCAAGACGTTTGGGCAGAGAACAAAGTTTATGAACAACGGCAAAAGTTAAATGAAGGTAAGCCAACCTTTATTTTGCATGATGGCCCCCCATACGCCAATGGTGACATTCATATGGGACACGCGCTTAATAAGATCACGAAAGATTTTATCGTGCGTTACAAATCAATGAATGGGTTCCGCGCACCATACGTGCCTGGCTGGGATACGCATGGTTTACCAATCGAACAAAAATTACAACAAGCTGGTTATGACCGTAAAAAGATGTCGACCAATGAATTCCGCGAACTTTGTCGCGAATATGCGCTAAAGCAAGTTGATCGTCAACGCGAAGAATTCAAGCGCTTAGGGGTTGCTGGTGAATGGGATAACCCATACTTGACCTTAAAGCCAGAATTTGAAGCTGCTCAAATCCGGGTCTTTGGTGCTTTTGCCAAACGCCACTTGATTTATCGTGGTAAGAAGCCCGTTTACTGGTCATGGTCATCTGAATCAGCTTTGGCCGAAGCCGAAGTTGAATATCATGATGTAACCTCACCATCTGCTTTTTATGGTGAAAAAGTGGTTGACGGTAAAGGTGTCTTAGATGATGACACTTATATGGTCGTTTGGACCACGACGCCTTGGACGATTCCGGCTTCTGAAGGGATTACCATCGATGCTAGTTTTGACTATGCGGTTGTGCAACATAGTGGTGATGACCACAAGTACGTATTAGCTGCGGAATTAGTTGATGAAAATGCGGAACGCTTCGGTTGGGAAGATGTTAAAGTCTTAAAGACCGTTAAGGGTGCTGAGTTAGACCGCGTTATTTGCCAACATCCATTCGATGCTGACCGCAAGTTAGTGACGATGCTTGGGGATTTCGTTACCTTAGATGCTGGGACCGGGTTAGTGCATACCGCGCCTGGTTATGGGGAAGATGACTACCGTATCGGGATGCAATACGACTTGCCTGTCTTTGCACCAGTGAACAATCAAGGTTACTTGACTGAAGAAGCTGGTCCTGACTTTGCGGGTGTCTTCTATGACGATGCAAACAAAATTGCCTTGGATAAGTTAAAGGATGCCGGTGTGTTACTCAAGTACATGCCATATGAACATAGCTATCCATTTGACTGGCGGACTAAAAAGCCAATCATCTTCCGGGCAACGCCACAATGGTTTGCCTCGGTTGGTGATATGCGTGATGAAATCTTGCATGCCATCGATGATGTGCAATTCTTCCCAGAATGGGGCCAAAAACGGCTTCACAATATGATTCGTGATCGTGGTGACTGGGTCATTTCACGGCAACGGGTCTGGGGTGTGCCACTACCGATCTTCTATGCTGAAGATGGGACGGCGATTATGTCACCTGAAACCATTAATCATGTTGCTGACTTAGTTGGCAAATATGGATCAAATGTATGGTTCGAACGCGATGCTAAGGACTTATTACCAGAAGGTTATACCAATGAACATTCTCCACATGGCGAATTCACTAAAGAAGACGACATCATGGATGTTTGGTTTGATTCTGGTTCCTCACATCAAGGGGTCTTAGCTGAACGCGATTACCTCACTTACCCAGCTGACTTATACTTGGAAGGCTCTGACCAATATCGTGGCTGGTTTAACTCAAGTTTGATCACGAGTGTCGCCGTTTCTGGTCAAGCGCCTTACAAACAAGTCTTGTCACAAGGGTTCACCTTGGATAATCAAGGCCGGAAGATGAGTAAATCATTAGGCAATACGATTGCGCCAGCTGAAGTGATTAAACAAATGGGTGCGGAAATCGTGCGTTTGTGGGTTTCTTCGGTTGATACCAGTTCTGATGTGCGGGTTTCAATGGAAAGCTTTAAGCAAGTTGCTGATGGCTACAAGAAATTCCGGAACACCATGCGGTTCATGTTAGCTAACACGGCCGACTTTGATCCAGCAACGAACCGGGTCGCTTTTGACGATTTGGCAACGGTTGACCAATACATGGCAGTTCGGTTGAACAGCTTCGTCGCTGAAGTTAAAGATCATTATGACCATTATGACTTCTTGGACATTTACAAGTTGTTGTTGAACTTCTTGACCGTCGACTTGTCAAACTTCTACTTGGATGTTGCCAAAGATATTATGTACATTGATGCCGAAGATAGTCATTCACGGCGTTCAATGCAAACGGTCTTCTATGACACCTTGGTTGCGTTAACGAAGTTATTCACACCGATGTTGCCACATACGACTGAAGAAATCTGGCCATTCTTGAAGGAACCAGAAGAATTTGTCCAATTGACTGAAATGCCAACTGTTCAAACTTATGCTAATGCCGACGCATTAAATGCTAGTTGGCGTAAGTTCATGGACTTGCGGAGCAATGTCTTAAAGGCTTTGGAAGAAGCCCGGGACGCCAAGTTAATTGGGAAGTCATTAGAAGCTCATTTAGACTTGTATGTTGATGCTGAAACGCAAACCATGTTAGATAGCTTGAACACGAATGTGCGTCAAATGTTGATGGTTTCAGCTTTAGATTTACATGCTTTAGCTGATGCACCAGCTGATGCGGAAACATTTGGTGATGCGATGGCCATCAAAGTTAGCCATGCTGAAGGGGAAGTTTGTTCACGTTGTCGGATGACGAAGACTGATGTTGGTAGTGATACTGCTTACCCAATGTTATGCGCGCGTTGTGCCGATATTGTGCGGACGAACTATCCAGAATCAGTTGATGCTGGTTTGGAAGCTTAGGCTTTTATCTGATTAAAATAATGAAGCGTTTGGATGTCGAATCTAGACGCTTCTTTTATTTTTGCCGTAAAGTGAGTCGTCCGCTAAACGGCCCAGTTGACTGGTCCCAAGCCTGACATCGCCTGTTCATTACAATCAATTCTAGGCTGAAACAGTCATGGTCGTTTAAGCATTAGTCATGGTCGTTTGTGACTAACTTTCGGTATTTTAACTAAGATAACGGTTACAAGTGGGTGTTTTAGTCCTTGGTAATTGAATTATTGCTAAAAAGTAAGTATGATAGTGAAGTAGCGAAAATGAGATTATAAATAGATAGGATGCTGATGGCAGTGAAAATGATCAAGGTGCATGGCTCCGGTAATGATTTTTACTTATTGGACCAAACGCAATTTCCAGAACCACTAACGGATGCTGGGTTAAAACAACTGGCAATTAACATTTGTAAACGCGATGGCGCAGGCCTCTTTGAAGGGGCAGACGGTGTCTTGGTCGTTGATAAATCAGAACATCCCGGCGCTTTAGGTCGGATGCGGGTCATTAATGCTGACGGGACTGAAGCTAGCATGTGCGGGAATGGGTTACGGACGGTTGCCCGCTATCTCGGCACCCAAAACAGCCGTGACGCGTTCCGGGTTCAAACCATGTATGCCGATTTGAAAGTTCAAGCTGTGGCTGATTTTGCTGAACATGTCCCAGCTTTTAGTGTTGAAATTTCACCAGTTTCATTTGATGCCCAAACGTTGGGGATGCATGCTAATCATGAAGCCGCAACAATCATCAATGAAAAGATTCCGGCACTATCAGATACATTAAAATTCTCCGCAGTTGCGGTGCCTAATCCTCACTTGATTACGTTTGTTGACCATGAAACTTTAATGGGGCCAGAACTTGGTCGTATTGGTAAGTGGATGAATGATGGTCAAAACAGTATTTTCCCAGATGGGGTTAACGTCAGTTTCGTTGAAGTGCTCGGTCAAAATTCAATTTTTGTTCGGACCTTTGAACGTGGGGTCGGGTTCACCAATGCTTGTGGCACGGCCATGTCAGCCTCATCATTAATGTACGTCTTATTACATCAAGAAAGTACCGATTTTAATCAAGAAATTCATGTGACGAATCCTGGTGGGATGGTCAAAACGGTCGTTCATCAAGGCGCCGATGAAGAATATTGGATGGAATTGATCGGTAATGCCACCTTTGTCAAGATCGTGACCTTACCATTAGAAGAAGCATTAGCGGCTGATTACAGTCAAGCTAGTGTGACGGTAACGGGAGAACAAACCGCTTACGAAAACTTTGTTGAAACGTTAACGACGGCTTAATTATTGTAGCGTTGACTGGTCGGCTGACTGGTCAGCGTTTTTTTGTTGGTTAAGATTTTAATATATCTTGACCGAAAATTGCATTCACTCGTAAAAATCGGTATCCTTATTTTAGAATGCAGGGATACAGGAGGTTTTAGCGGATGGTGCTTAAAGAACAAGTCGAAAACCGGACGGTCGTTTATCAGGGTCAAATCATCCAAGTTGAACGGCAACAAAGTCGGTTGGCTGATCAAACGCCAGTTGTACGTGAAGTTGTTCATCATCAACCGGCGGTAGCCGTGTTAATGTTAACCACGCAAGCGGAACTATTGTTGGTCAAACAATGGCGGGCGCCGATTGATGACGTGACATTAGAAATTCCCGCCGGTAAGATTGAAGCTGGTGAAACCGCCGATCAAGCTGCGGTTCGGGAACTAAACGAAGAAACGCGGTTAACTGCGGCCAAACTGACCAAGGTGACGAGTTTCTACACGTCACCCGGGTTTACCGATGAACTGATGACGTTGTATGTGGCAACCGGGCTATCACCAGTGACGATCGTTTTACCACAAGATACCGATGAACGGATTCAACTCGTTACCATGACGTTGCCGGCAGCTTTAAAAGCTGTTTCCGCTGGAGAACTGCCTGATGCGAAAACTGTCATGGCCATTTGGTACTGGCAAAATCATCCCGAGTTAGGAGGGACAGCCCATGGCTGATGACAATAGTCGGATGACCCGTCATCAATATCATCATCAAGATAGTGATGATGATGCTGAAACAACTACTGGCGGTTCGACCCGCCAAGCGTATGCTGCCGAAAACAATCGGACATTAGAAGAAGCCAAGACCAAACGACTCGGTCGCAAATTGAACTGGGTTATCTTAGGCCTAGTGTTAGCAATTATTATCGTCTTTTTAATCTTATTTTTAACCCCATAGGAAAGTAGGCAATTATTTAATGAAATTCGGAATTATTTGTGCAATGGCTGAAGAACTTAAAACCTTGCGAGAAGCGTTACAAGATGAAGAAATCAAGCCAGTTAAAGATATTACTTTTTATGAAGGCACTATCGACAATCAAGCCGTGGTCTTAGTGCAATCAGGTATTGGTAAAGTTCAAGCTGGGATGACAACGGCATTTCTGATTGCAGATTTTGACGTTGATGTCGTCATTAACTCGGGTTCCGCCGGTGGTATTGGTCAAGGGTTGGCAGTCGGTGATGTGGTCGTTGCCACGGCCACAGCTTATCATGATGTTGATGCGACCGCTTTTGACTACGAGTATGGTCAATTGCCACAACAACCATTGTATTATGAAACAGATGCTAACTGGGTGAAACAAATCGTCAGTGCGGCGGAAGCGACTGGGTTGCATGCTAAAACTGGGCTAATCGTTTCTGGTGATCAATTTGTCGCTGGCAAAGCTGCTACTGATAAAATTTTAAGTCATTTCCCAGCTGCCTTGTCTAGTGAAATGGAAGGGGCGGCAGTTGGTCAAGCTTGTCATCAATTTAACACACCATACGTGGTTGTTCGGGCGATGTCTGATGTTGGTGATGAAGATGCTGGGGTCAGCTTTGATGAATTTATCTTGGCGGCCGGCAAGCAATCCGCTGCAATGCTATTAGCTTTATTTGCGGCTCAAAATAAGTAAGTTCGCCCAACCAATGGGGCGACGATAATCTGTGAAGAAAGAAGTATTATAATGAAGCAAGTGTACCTAGATAATGCCGCGACAACGCCCATGGCGCCGTCCGTGGTTGATACCATGATGGATCAAATGCAACATAACTTTGGCAATGCATCGAGTACGCACGCGTTTGGCCGGGCTGCGCGCGAAGTTTTAGATGATAGTCGGCATGTGATTGCGCAAAGTATCAATGCGCAAGATGATGATATTATCTTTACAAGTGGTGGGACCGAAAGTGACAATACCGCCATTATGCAAACTGCCTTAGTCCGCCAAAATTTAGGTAAGCATATTATTACCACGGCGATTGAACATCAAGCAATTTTAAAGTCATGTGCAGCGTTAGAAGAACAAGGCTTTGAAGTGACTTATTTACCAGTTGATGAAAATGGTGATATCAGTTTAGCTGATTTTAAGGCCGCTTTACGCCCAGATACCATTTTAGTGTCAATTATGATGGGGAACAATGAAGTGGGTTCACACATGCCAATCCATGAAATCGGTGAAATTTTAAAGGATCATCAAGCTTGGTTCCATACTGACGCTGTGCAAGCTTATGGGTTATTAGACATCGATGTTGAACGCGACCACATTGATATGTTGTCGACTTCAGCCCACAAGATCAATGGGCCGAAGTTCTTAGGCTTCTTGTACAAACGCAATGGGGTTAACTTCCCTAGTTTGATCAAGGGTGGCGAGCAAGAAGACAAGCGCCGTGCCGGTACTGAAAATGTCCCAGCAATTGCGGGCTTTGCTAAAGCCGTCAGCGAATTGACGGTTGCAGAAAAGGCGCATCGGCAAAGTAAGTATCATGACTTCAAACAATATGTTGTTGACCAATTAACGGCTAACGGGGTCGACTTTGAAGTTAATGGTCAATTAGGGGATAATAACTTGCAGCATGTCTTGAATCTCTGGATCAAGGGTATTTCCACTTACACGATGCAAACGAATTTAGATTTAGGCGGCATCGCGGTTTCAGGTGGTTCGGCATGTACGGCCGGGAGTTTGGAACCATCACACGTTTTGATTGCCATGTTTGGTGAGGATTCACCACGGATTGGCGAATCAATTCGGTTGAGTTTTGGGCGTTATACAACGACCGCAGATTTAGACCAATTTGTTGCGGTATTAACGAAGACCGTTAACCGCTTGTTGAAAAAAATAAAGGAGGACTAGCAGCATGGCTTATACGACCACGGTTAAACTAACCGGCGACACCAAGACTTATCAATTGAGTGCCGGCGTTAAAAAATATACGTTAATGGATTTAGGATTTACAAAGGGTAAATCGGGGGCGTTTGCGTACGAACGGGCGTTGGACCCAACTTCGCCTTATAACGCGGCCTTTAAGTTTAAGATGGCGGTTAATGCTGATTTAACAGGTTTTAAGATGGCTACCGTTACAGGTAATGGGATGCAACGCGTCGATATCTTCAAAAATGATGCACATCTTGATGCCGTTGAACAGCTGAATTACATCTTAAAAGACATGCTTGACCGTGATGTTATCGTCGCAGTCGACTAGTGATGAAACGCCTGGCTTGCAGCCGGCGTTTTCTTTGTTATAATGGTACTTACTGGAATTGTACGACCTTCAAATCGTGGATTCTCCAGAATCTTTTGGAAATGATGGTGAACAAGTATGACTGATCACAGTAACACGCGTGTCGTTGTCGGCATGAGTGGTGGCGTCGACTCATCCGTGGTGGCTTTGTTGCTCAAGCAGCAAGGCTACGACGTGGTGGGTGTCTTTATGAAGAATTGGGACGATACCGATGAAAATGGTGTTTGTACCGCAACCGAGGATTATAAGGATGTCGCCAAAGTCGCTGATAAAATTGGGATTCCGTACTACTCAATCAACTTTGAGAAGGAATATTGGGATCGGGTCTTTACGTATTTCTTAGATGAATACAAAAAGGGCCGGACACCTAATCCCGATGTGATCTGTAATAAAGAAATCAAGTTCAAGGCATTCTTAGATTATGCCATGGACTTGGGCGCGGATTACATTGCCACTGGGCATTATGCGCGCTTAGAGCATGACGAAGATGGCACTATGCATTTATTGCGTGGTGTTGACAGCAATAAGGACCAAACTTACTTCTTGAGCCAGTTAGATTCTAAGACGCTCCAAAAGGTGATGTTCCCATTGGGTAACATGATCAAGCCGGACGTCCGGAAGTTAGCATTGAATGCTGGTTTAGCAACGGCTGAGAAGAAGGATTCGGTTGGGATTTGCTTTATCGGCGAAAAGAACTTCCATGAGTTCTTGGGCCACTACTTACCAGCAACACCTGGTAAGATGATGACTTTTGACGGTGACGTTAAGGGCGAGCACGCTGGTTTGATGTATTACACCATTGGTCAGCGTCGCGGCTTAGGTATCGGTGGTGACGGTGAGGATAACCAGCCATGGTTCGTGGTTGGTAAGGACTTGAAGCAAAATATCTTGTATGTTGGTAAGGGGTATCATAACCCACACCTTTATGCGACTTATTTGGAGGCTTCTGACTTACACTTTGTCACTAATGAGGACTTAGGTAATGACTTCCATGTGACGGCGAAGTTCCGTTACCGCCAAAAGGACTCCGGTGTGACCGTTCATTTTAATGATGATCGTACACAAGTACGGGTCACCTTTGATGATCCTGTGCGGGCCATTACACCAGGTCAAGCAGTCGTTTTCTATCGTGGTGAGGAATGCTTAGGTTCCGGCATGATCGATGCGGCTTATAATGACGAGCGGGTATTGCAATACATCTAATGCGCTTAATTAAGCTGACTAACTGCGTGAAGCGGTTGGTCAGCTTTTTTTATAGGCGAAAACCTGCGGTGCGTAGAAATCGGTCTTGCTTTTCAGCAGGGAGTTGCTTAAGCTAAAGGAAGGTGAATTAGCGGTGTCTGATGACGACGGATGTGGTGTTATACCGTCACTAACAGACGATGACGCAAACAATGAATTAAGGACTGAATAAATCATGGCGCGGTTGCGACAATTAAAATTTTTAGATACGCTATCCAAGAAAATGGTAGCGGGATTTGTAGTGTTGATTGTGATTGGCTCAATACTGTTAAGTTTACCAATGGCAACGGCTCCTGGCCAACGAACAGCATTTATCGATGTGCTGTTCACAGCGGCTTCGGCGACGTGTATCACTGGTCTGACGGTGGTCAATACAGCGAGTCATTGGTCGACATTTGGCCAGTTAGTTATTTTAGGTTTATCGGAAGTTGGCGCATTAGGCTACATGACGTTTGCGGTGTTGTTATTTAATATCATGCGCCGCAACATTGGACTATCAACGCAATTAATGGTCAAGGAATCATTGAACCTTGAAAACCTCAGTGATACAAAAAGTGTAATGCGTTATGTGGTGGGCCTATCATTAATGTTTCAAGTTGGCGGTTTGCTGCTATTGTCATTTGATTTTGTCCCGCGCTTTGGTTGGCGACACGGGCTGTATGTGTCGTTATATCATGCGGTCATGTCATTTTGTAATGCTGGCTTTGATGTTTTTGGCAATAGTTTGATGGGATTTCGGGATGATTCGTATGTGTTGATCGTCACGATGGTGTTGATTATTGCGGGTGGTTTAGGCTTTTTAGTCTGGCGTGATTTGTTGTTATTCCACGAACGCCACCGCTTGAGCTTGAACTCCAAATTAACCTTAGTAACGACGATTAGCTTGTTTGTGATTGGGTTTATCTTATTCTTAGTGACGGAACGCGATTTACAAAGTTTACCAACTGGCACCTCGTGGTTTAATCGCACTGTGAATACCTTATTCTTAAGCGTGACGCCACGTACGGCTGGGCTGATTACGATCCCAACCCAGAGTCTACAAGCCGGGAGTTTGTTTTTAATGATGATTTTAATGTTTGTCGGTGGGACACCAGGATCAACGGCTGGGGGGATCAAAACGACAACGTTTGGAATTTTGATGTTTCAAAGTATTGCGCAATTACGCGGTAAGCAAGATGTGGAATTTAGCCATCGCCGTTTTAGCCAAGCCAATATTAGCCGCGCCTTGTTGCTGATTTTCTTAGCCAGTATTGTCATTACGGTGGCAACGTTGATTTTGACGCAAACGGAACATATCCCTAAAGAATTCGGATTGGAATACATCGTCTTTGAAGTGTTATCTGCGTTTGGGACGGTTGGGTTGAGTCTAGGGTTGACGCCACACTTAACCGTTATTGGTAAGTTGATTATTATGTTATTAATGTTTATTGGGCGGGTCGGTATCTTTACGTCGCTATATTCCTTATCAAAGCGTCAAGCAAAGGTTAATTTGATTCGCTACCCAGAAGAAAATATTCTAATTGGTTAAAAGGAGGACAGCATGAAAAAAAGTTTTGCGGTATTTGGCTTAGGCCGATTTGGGGAAAGTGTGGTACGAACGCTAGTTGCTGCCCATCAAGATGTGTTAGCAGTCGATATTAAAGAAGGCCCCGTCAATGAACTCATGGAAGTTGCCACGCAAACTTTAATTGCCGACACGCGTGATGAAGACGTGTTGCGGGAGTTAAATATCGACACATTTGACTATGTGATTATCGGGATTGGCAATAACATGGAAGCCAGTATTTTGACGACGATGTTAAGTAAAGAGCAAGGGGCTAAAAAAGTCATTGCAAAGGCTGAAACGAGTGATCAAGGGCGTGTCCTTGAACGGGTCGGTGCTGACCAGGTCGTCTTTCCAGAGCGTGATATGGGACACAGCATTGTCCGCAAATTATTGTCGAATCATATTTTAAGTTTTATTGATTTAAGTGAGGAATACACGTTGGCAGCGATTGAAATCACTGATCCAACGTTTGTTGATCAAAACTTAATTGATTTGAACTTACGCCAGCGCTTTGGGTTGACTGTGATTGCCATCAAGCATGCTGGCAAAATCAATGTTTCACCACAACCAACGGATATGATGGCGTTACACGA
Organism: Lactiplantibacillus daowaiensis; assembly: GCF_005405085.1. Lineage (GTDB taxonomy): Bacteria > Bacillota > Bacilli > Lactobacillales > Lactobacillaceae > Lactiplantibacillus > Lactiplantibacillus daowaiensis. The sequence continues at coordinate 48,981 of NZ_BJDJ01000020.1, forward strand.
TGTTTTAACGGTTGTCGGCCCCATTGAGGGTGTCGAAGCATTAGATGAAGCGCTAAAAAAATAGGACCTTAACAAGAGCGTTGCTGCAGAGTAACGCTTTTTTGTTGCCCAAGATTGTTGGTATGCAAAGCTTCCTAATAAAAATTTTGAATGGTTAGTTTTTGTACAACCATGGTAAGCTGTGGCTGGTGTCAGAGAGAGGGATGGTGGTCAAACGACTACAAAACAGCAAATATTAATCAAAAAAGGATGGTTATGGATAACATCTAGTAGCGCATAAGAATGGAGGAGAACGACATGCGTGCAACTAAATTAATGAGCGGTCTTAGCAGTGGCGTTGCCTTAGCAGTTTTGGCGTTAACACCATTATTTGCCAGTGCGGCAACGACCACGACAACAGGCCCGGGGACGTCTTCAAGTAATTTAACGACGGTTTCAGATGGTTATGCGGCGACAAGCACGGGGAATGCAGAAGCACAGACAAATGCTGAATTTACGGTTTCCCCAGGGTCATTGACGCTTAATCAGGTGCCTAATATCGCTTTAGGTAGTGTTAGTGTAAAAAGTATCGCGACTGGTAGTCCAAACTTACCACTAGTGGCAGGTAATACCACGGGTGGTGCTGGCTATGATGGCAATGGTAATAGTGATGTTAATGTGACCGATTATCGTGGTGACCATGCTGGTTGGACGTTGACAGTTGGGATGGGACCCTTTACATCGGGTACCGCAACTGTTTCAAGTGCTTCATTGGCGCTTGATGTTTCAAAAGGGGCAACGGATAATACGTCGACAAGTGCCCCAATGACATTGAATCTAACACAAGGGACGACAACGAGTGGGTGGATCAGCAGTCCGCAAACGGTTTGGAATGCTGATGCCAATACCGGTGAAGGTAGCAATACCGCGACGGCTGAGCCTACTAGTTCGTTGACCCTTGGTAAGCAACCGACGATTACGGCCGGGACTTATGATGCAACGCTTTATTGGGCCTTACAAAATGCCCCAGCGGCCGCACCGGCAAGTTCAACCACGACGCCTTAGTTTTTTTGAGTTGATTAAGTTGATGATTTGAGGATCAAGGGGGGCTGACAATGCATATTAAACGTTGGTTAGCGTTTAGTTTAATTGGATTATTATTTGGTTTATTGATTGGTCGTCCACCACTATTACAGGCAGCGACTAAGCCAACTAATTTCGTTGCCACGCCATTCCTACCGAAAAATCAATTGAGCAAAAAAGCGGGTTACTTTGATTTAAAAGTGACTCCTGGACAAACACAAGTCTTAAAATTAGCCGTGACTAATCCCGGGGATACGGCGCGAACTTTAGAAGTGATCCCAGTTAATGCGACGACTTCTGATGCAGGTAGTGTGGTCTATATTCCATCGACACGGCGTGATCCTTCAGCACAGACAACCTTTACGGCATTAACGTCGGGGGCGATGACAATCAAATTGGCACCGCATCAAGGCAAGACTGTCACGTTTAGAACTAAAATTCCAGCGGGCGGCTTTCGCGGTCAAGTGTTAGGTGGGTTATTCGTGACCGATCCCAAAGCCACAGTGCCAAAGCCAAAAAGCAAGAAACAAAACTTTCGGTTACAAAATCGCTATGCCGAAGTGACCGCGGTTTCATTAACTTGTCAGCCAAAAAAGGCAATTCCAATTACCTTGAAATTAGCAGCGGTTAAAGTGGGCTTGCAGAATAATACACCAATGGTATTCGCAAAAATTCGGAATCTGGCGCCAGTTTTATTTGGACAGTTACAAATTCAAGCCCAAGTTCGGCAAAAATCAACGGGTCGTGTGATCACCACGCAACACCTTAAGCAAGGATCGATGGCACCTAATAGTTGGTTTAATTATGGGGTCAAGCTAGGGTCAAAAGACTTAGCGGCTGGCACTTACAGTCTTGATTTACACTTAACGAGTGGTACTCGGCATTGGCATTTTAAACAGAACTTTGTTTTATCAGCTAAGCGCACACGAGAGCACAATACCACCGTCAAAGCGGTTAAGCAGCCTGTGAACTGGTGGTTATGGTTGATTTTAGCCTTGACCTTGTTGAGCCTATTGCTGGTTGGAACATACTGGCTAGGCAAACAACGGTCAAAGAAATCATAACCATGGAGGTGAGTGGGCATGCAACGACGACGGTGGTTGAATGTACTGCTGATCAGCTGGTTGTGGGGGCTGTTTGGATTGACATTACTTGGTCAAGCAGCCAGTGCTACAACGGCGCCACAGCCTGCTAGTGCTGCACCGAGTTCAGTACTCGGACTGAACTTATCAGGTGGCTTCACCCAGCAACCAATTGACTCCAATCAAATTGCTGGTCAATCAGTGACTTTAGTGGCGACCGGGACCCGCAGTGCTTTAGAAGCGGTGACCAATCCACTTGGGAGCCGGAAGTATGTCTGGTGGGAATCAACGGATGGTGGGCAAACCTATCAACAAGTCGGGACGAATAGTTCGAGCTATCAGTTTACGGCACCAACGGTTACGAGTGCTACGACCCTCATGTTTCAAGTGCAGTATAAGTTTAGTGGCCTTGGTAGCTTTAGTGATTATTGGTCACGGGTGGCCCAAGTAACAGTAGAACCAAGTCGGGTGGCAGCGACTGGCCTTAAGGTTAGTGCGGACGCCACTAGTTTAAATAATGGTGAGAGTACGATGGTCCACGCGAGCTTAACGCCGGCTAATGCAACCGATACAGTAACTTGGAAAAGTAGTGACGATGCCTTAGCGACCGTTGATGATTATGGTAATGTTACTGCGACCGCCGCCGCAACTAGTACGAGTGGTACGGCGGATGACCATGGTGTTGTAACGATTACCGGGACGGTTAACGGCTATAGCGACCATGTGGATATCACCATTGGGGCGTTGCAAAATGTCACGGTTGTCGAAGGAACTGCCGCCACGTTTACGTTGGCGAACTTACCAAGTGGAATGACAGTCAGCAACTGGTATCGCGTCAAGAACGGTCAGAGTACTGCTTTAAATAGTACGGCAACTAGTTATACCATTGCTAAGCCAACTAATGCCGATGATGATGGGACCGCCTATTATGCTGCGTTGAACTATACCGTTAATGGCAAAGTACAAACGGTGACAACCGATGCTGCGTTATTGACAGTTACGAAAGGTGGCAATTTAACGTTGACCGCGGTGCCTAATCTTGACTTTGGAACCGTGGGCTTCGCGCAACTTGCCCATGGGACACAGTTGACTATTGATACTAGTAGCCAGGCAACTGGGACTGCTGCCGACGGTAATGCTGATGGTAAATTAGCCGTTAGCGACCAGCGTACGGTTGGCAATGCCTGGACATTATCGGCAAGTCTAGCGCCATTTGGGACTAGTGATAATGGTGGTAGCAGTTTAAGTACCCCACAATTGGCGTTGATTGACACGAGTGCCGGCTTGAATCAGGAAATTTCAGCAAATAATAGTTCGACGACGATCGCCACACAAAGTGGTTATCATAGTCAGACATACGATGTAACGGCTAGTCAATTAACCTTGGCTGCTAGCCCATTAGCTAGTGCTGGGGACTATCATAGTATCATCACCTGGACTTTAGGGGTGGTACCAAGTAATTAGGGCCGTAATCATCAGGCACCTTAGTGTAGTTTAACTAGACTAAGGTGTTTTTTTATCGTCACAAGTTAGATTTAGTCACTTAGTTAACATAATTTTATTTTTGCTAAGTTAAGACCACTTTTTGAAAACTAGTGCGAAAACTGGCATAATAGATAGTACTATTATGGGTCGATACCGGCCAAGATGAGGAAGTAATCTTTTGACAAAATTGTTATTTGTACGCCATGGCAAAACGGAATGGAACTTGGAAGGCCGTTATCAAGGCTCACAGGGTGATTCACCATTATTGCCAGCTAGTTATGATGAAATTCATCAATTAGCAGCGGCCTTACAAGACATTCATTTTAAGCATATTTATGCTAGCCCATTAAAGCGGGCCCGCGATACGGCAATGACATTGAAACAGGATCTGACCCAACCAGAGTTACCGATAACGATTTTAAGTCGCTTACGTGAATTTAATTTGGGTAAGATGGAAGGCATGAAGTTTACAGCAGTCGAAGCGCAATATCCGGCTGAATTTGATGCCTTTCGCAATCATCCTGACCAATATGACCCAACTGCGATCAATGGTGAAAGCTTCCAACAACTAGTCAAACGGATGACGCCAGCGATTAAACAAATTGTTGCTGCTAATCCACGTCGCGATGATAATGTCTTGATTGTGAGCCATGGGGCCGCATTGAATGCATTAGTAAACACGTTGTTAGGGGCTTCGTTGGCCACACTGCGTGACCGTGGCGGCCTATCTAATACAAGTACGACTATTTTAGAAACTAAGGATCGTGGCAAGTCATTTAAACTCTTATTGTGGAACGATACCTCGTATCTTTCACGACACCCTGATCCAACTGATACGATTTAGGAGGTAATTCTGTGACCGAAAAAGCAACGAATCAACGGCCAACGAAGGCCGAACAACAAGCGCTAGTTCATCAACTGGTCACTAAAATTGATCAGCAACCGACGAACTATCATGCTTACTATGATTTAGCAGTATTGTTAACCGCTGGGCAAGATTTTGAGCAAGCTGAAGAATTATTAATGAAAGCTTTGGGCCAATTTGAAGCTAACCCTGCCGCTAAAGATTTACTGGCTTATGGCTTAGGCAATGTTTATTACCAAGCTGAAGCATATGATAAGGCGCTGCCTTATTATCAACAAATTACCGATGCTAAGTTACAAACCGATGCCTACTTGATGATTGCCCAAGCACTGATGGCTAAAAAAGATTATCAGCATGCATTGGTCTGGGCAATTACAGCCCAAGAAAAGCGGCCACAAACAGCCGACACTAATTTGTTGGTCGCAGATATTTTACTTGCATTAGGCAATAACCAGCAAGCATACGATTTTTATCAAAAGGCCATTCAGATAGATCCAACGTTAGGTAAGGCTTATTTTAATGCTGGCTTGACCGCAATGGTGTTAGGTAAACCATATGCGGATTTGTTTGCGCAAGCACAGAAGTTCGATGCGGCCTATTTTAAGACCCATCAACAACAATTAAGTGATATTGAAAAGATGTTGGCGGCACAAACTGATGACCAGTCATCGCCGTCGTAAAATCTAAGGAGGTGCGCACGTGGCGGAACCTAATCCAAGTTTATTGCCGGATGATTTTAATGGTCAAACGGTGACCCATTACATTGTCGGTAAAGTGGCGGCCGTCTTTTTTAGTAGCGCCGATAGTTTTTACAAAGTTTTATTAGTCAAAGTTACCGAACAAAACATTGACTGGACCGAAGATGAGATGGTTGTTACCGGGAGTTTTGCGGATATTCAAGAAGAAGCGACCTATCGATTTACCGGTAAGACAGTGCGCCATCCTAAGTACGGGACCCAATTTCAGGCCGATAATTATCAAAATGAAACCCCAACTTCGCGGAGTGGCCTAATTGCTTACTTAGCGGGCGACGATTTTCCAGGGCTAGGTAAACGTACAGCCGAACGAATCGTGGATACGCTCGGGAGTCAAGCCATTGACAAGATCCTAGCTGATCCGCAAGTGCTGCAACCAATCGGGTTACGCGCTAGTGTCAAGCAAACGTTGTTAGACACGTTGCGTGTTAATAATGGTTTGGAACAAACCATTATTGGGTTAAATGCGTATGGTTTTGGGAGTCGGTTAGCGGCTGCGATTTATGCCAAGTATCAAGGTGATACGTTGACGGTTATTGAAGAGAATCCGTACAAACTGGTTGAAGATATCAAGGGCGTCGGGTTTAAAAAAGCCGATCAGATTGCAGCCCAACTAAATATTGATCCCCAAGCAGATAGTCGTTTGCGGGCTGGGTTGTTAACTGAAATCAATGAACTTTGTGCGCAAAATGGTGATACGTACACGACTGCTAAGCCACTATTGAATACAACATTGCAACTGTTGGAAAATTCACGCAATGTCGCCGTTGACCCCCAGAAGTTAGCGGATCAATTGGTGGCATTAGCCAAAGATAATTTGATTGTCGGCGATGAGAACCGGATTTATTTACGCGCCCTTTATGAGGCTGAATGGGGGATTGCTGAGCACTTAAAGCGGCTGCATGATGCGGATAGCGATGATTTAGCTGAAAAAAAGGTTGATCGGGCGATTGAACATGTAGCGAAGGCCAGTAATCTAACTTATGATGCGTCACAGACCCAAGCATTGAAATCTGCGATCACGTCACATTTATTCTTGCTGACTGGTGGACCTGGGACTGGGAAAACCACGATCATTCGCGGATTGGTGGCATTATTTGCAGAACTACATGATGTGTCATTAGATATTAATCAATATCAAGATAAAACCTTTCCTATCTTATTGGCCGCACCGACTGGTCGGGCAGCGAAACGGATGTCCGAAACGACCGGGTTACCTGCCAGTACGATTCATCGCTTACTAGGATTAACCGGGCGTGAAGATGGTCCTGAAATGCCCACTAAGGATTTAGATGGCGGTATTTTGATTATTGATGAAATGTCGATGGTCGATACAAGCTTATTTCAATTATTGCTGCAAGCGGTGCCTAGCCATATGCAAGTGATTTTAGTTGGTGATAAAGACCAGCTACCATCAGTAGGTGCTGGTCAAGTCTTTCATGATTTATTGGCAAGTCCATGGTTACCGCAAATTGAGCTCAATACGATTTATCGTCAAGATGATGACTCAAGTATTATCCCGTTAGCCCATGCGATTAAAGATGGCCGCTTACCAGCTGATTTTACGGTTAATCAAAAGGACCGCTCATTTATTGCTTGTAATGCGTATCAGGTCAATCATTTAATTGAACAAATCGTCGCGAAAGCCCAAAAACGGGGCTTTACGTCCGATGACGTGCAAATTTTAGCGCCGATGTATCGTGGTGCTGCTGGGATTGATCAATTGAATATCACGGTACAAAATATTTTTAATCCGGTTAAGTCAGCACGTCAAAAGCAATTGACTTATAATGGTCAAACCTTCCGGGTCGGTGATAAAGTCTTACATTTAGTCAACTCACCAGAAGACAATGTGTTTAACGGTGACATCGGGAAAATTGTTGGTATCGATTTAGCAAAGGACCCGCATAATAAGAGCAAAAAAGATCAGATTACGATTGCCTTTGATCAAAATGAAGTGACTTATCAACGGAGTGATTGGAACCGATTGACGCTCGCTTATAGTATGTCGATTCATAAGTCGCAAGGGAGCCAATTTAAAATGGTTATCTTGCCGATGGTGCCACAGTTTTCACGAATGCTACAGCGTAACTTGTTGTATACTGCTGTGACCCGGGCCGAACAAATGTTGATCTTATTAGGTGATGTGCAGTCGTTTGAACGTAGTGTGACCAATGAATCGGTCAATCGACTCACGACCTTGACCCAACGGTTACAACAAGTCTTTGGCGAGGCGCAAACCACACCAGCGTCGACTGAAACTGAAACGCACACTCAGCCAGTGACTAGCAGCGGCGCAGTACCAACATCAGTTGCTAGTGCTGACGCATCACCGGTAGTACCAACTAATGCGCAACCGGCTGCACCAGTATCAACTGCAAAAGCGCCGGTTGATTATCGGCTAACCCCAACGTTAGTTCAAACGGGGGGGATTGATCCGATGATCGGCATGCAAGGGATAAAACCCGCTGATTTCATGCCACAATTATCATAGTTAGAACTAGATGTATAATGCAAAAATCAGTTGATATCAGCTTTTATTAATTGCTAAATGTTAATCAGAAAATTATGTGGCTTTAACTGCTTTTTACGTAGGGTTACTGCTATAATTAAGATATATGTCATGAAAATAACTTTTGGAGGTCGTTATGTCAGCAGACAAATCATATGCCAAGCTAAAATTATTTGCGCTCAATTCTAATATGCCATTGGCGCAAAAGATTTCAGACCGGGTGGGAATTCCACTAGGGAAGAGTTCAGTCAAGCGTTTTAGTGATGGTGAAATTCAAATCAATATCGAAGAGAGTATTCGTGGTGCCGAAGTCTTCGTTGTCCAATCAATTTCGGACCCAGTTAATGATACGATTCTTGAATTATTGATCATGATTGATGCATTACGGCGAGCTAGCGCTAGTGAAATCAATGTGGTGATTCCATATTATGGTTATTCACGCCAGGACCGTAAAGCACGTTCACGCGAACCAATTACAGCAAAATTAATTGCAACGTTGCTTGAAAAAGATCGTGCTAACCGAATTTTGACGATTGATTTACATGCGGCTCAAATTCAAGGCTTCTTCGATATCCCAGTTGATCATTTGCAAGCAGCGCCGTTACTTGCCAGTTACTTTAAGGATCGTGGGATTACCGATAACTTGGTTGTGGTCTCACCAGACCATGCCGGGGTTTCGCGGGCTCGGAAAATGGCTGAGTTGTTAGGGGCACCGATTGCCATTATCGATAATCGGCATCCTGATGACGATAATATCGTTCCAGATAGTATTATTGGGGATGTTAAGGGTCGAATCGCGATCGTTATCGATGACATGATTGATACTGGGACGCGTTTTGATGTTTCGGCCGCGGCTTTAAAAGCAGCTGGTGCTGCTAAGATTTATGGTTGCGCTACTCATGCGATTTTCTCACAAGATGCACCGGAAAAATTACAAAAATCGGCCTTGGAAAAGGTTATCGTGACGGATACGATTCAGATTCCAGTGGCTAAACAATTTGAAAAATTAGAACAACTTTCGGTCGGGCCATTGCTAGGTGATGCGATTAAGCTGGTTCATGAACAACAACCAGTTGATAGTTTGTTTACACCTGAAATTTAAGTTTGCTAAAATTCGACGCGCTCACGCTGTTATGTGGGGGCGTTTTTTTGTTGGGAGAACCTTAAATTAACTTAAGGTTTTGGTATCCCACCTAAACCGGTTCCAGATAACGGTTTCAGCCATTGCGGGCTAAACCAAAGTATCTAGGTGTTAGTTAATGAGAAACGGAGATAGAAGCCGGTATAGCAACGTTTGTTGACTAAACGATCCCAAGGTGATCTGGACCCACTAAACAAACCGTTTTATAAAAAAATAAGTTAATCTAGTTTGCATATTTTTAAAGTGTGCTACAATAAAGTTATAATTTGTAAAAGGTGTTAAGCTTTTCTTAAGAATTATGTTAGTTTATAAGTCATTCAGGCAATAATTTCGGATATGCCAAAGGAGTGGAGTTAATGTCACAAGCACATACAACGGGCAAGGTCCTAGCCGGTACGGTTGGTGCCGTTGGTTTGCTGTTTGCTACAGCTCAAGCTGCCAATGCTGCCACGGTCACCGTTAAACAAAACGATACCGTTTGGGGTCTCGCCCAGCAACACGGTGTTTCTGTCAAGAGTATCGAAACCTTAAATAAGGTCAAGGCTCTTGATGCCAACACAGATTTAATTTTTGTCGGTCAGAAGTTACAAATCAATACGAATTCATCGACGTCAGATCAGGGTACATATACTGTTAAAGCTGGCGATACGCTTTGGGATTTAGCGGATGAATATGGGACTTCGGTTCACACGTTACAAACGCTCAATAACTTGAGTGGTGACGTGATCGTGGTTGGTCAACAATTAACGTTACCAAGTAATGCTAAGACCACGACCAAAGCGGCTAGCACGACTAAAGCGACGACTAGTGCGAAAGCGACGAGTACGAGTCAAAAAGTTGTGGCCGCTGATGCTGCCGATAATACGGTTACTGCAGCGTCATCAACTAAAGCTAGTGCAACGACTGACAACAGTAGTAGCGCCAGCAGCACTAAGGTAACGAACTCAACTGCGAGCGTCAGTGAAACGCCAAGTCAAGCAACTAACACTAGTTCTGTTAGTGCTGCTTCGACGAGTTCTGTGACGAGTGCCGCAAGTAGTACCAGCAGTACAACCACGTCAGCTAAACAAAGTCGCATCGTCATGGGTGTTCAAAAGGCAACGGCTACGAGTGCCAGCGCTAGTCAAGCATCCAGTACAGCGGCAGCGAGCTCAACAACGAGTGCCGCTAGCAATACGTCATCTGCTGAAACTAGCACGGCCAGTGCTGCTTCAACGAGTGACACGACGAGTGCTAGCAGCAGTAGTACCAGCCAAGCTGCCAGTCAATCAACGACAGCTGCTAAGACGACTAAGATGGCAAACGTGGCTAGTTCAACGAGTGCCGCAGCTCAGTCAACGAGTACGAGTCAAGCTAGTTCAAGTTCAACTAGCACGGCTAGTGCTGCCAGCAATACCAACACAGCTGCAACTAGCACTAGTGTAGCGAGTGCTGCTAAGAAGACGACTAAAAAGGCTACTGTTAAGAAGACTGCGACGACGGCAACCAGTGCTGCTAGCACGCAATCAAGTGCCAGTCAAAGTACAAGTAGCAGTGCGAGCCAAGCAGCTGCTTCAACAACGACACAAAGTAGCAGCAGTACAGCAACAACGCAAAGCAGTAGTAGCTCGAAGACGACTAGCAATGCTAACTTGGCAACTGGCTCAGTCACTGGGTTAGCCTTAAAGTTAGCTAGTGCTAATATCCCTTATGTTTATGGTGGTAGCAGTTTATCTGGGATGGATTGTTCTGGATTAGTTGCTTACGTCTTCCAGCACGCTGCTGGCATTACTTTACCACATAGCACAGTTGCGCAAGAAGCTTATGTGTCTGTGCACTCAGTTAAGAACGCCAAGCCTGGTGATATCTTATTCTGGGGTTCACGCGGTGCGACGTATCATGATGCAATCTATTTAGGCAATAACCAATATGTTGCTGCACCTGAAAGTGGTCAAAATGTGCAAGTACAAACGATTAGTTCGTACTTCATGCCTAGTTTTGCTGGGACCGTTAACTAAATAATGTATTCGATTTAAGACAGCTCAGTGTGACGGTCAGCCGCGCGCTGGCTGTCTTTTTGAGTTTAAGGCGTTCAGTAAACTGAAAATTTAGCGTTCACAAACTGCCATGAACGTGTTATATTAGTCTTACATTTTGGCCGACGGGGCCAAGAATTATTGTTTTAAGGGAGTGTTAGAGTGAGTAACAGATTTGAGATCCTGGAAGAATATCAGGAAGCTAATTCCGAGTTAGATCGTTTAAAGGGGATGGCGGCTCGGCAACAGGATCGCTCACACGTGGTGACGATTTACCCGCATTTACGTGAACGGGTATCTCACTTATCTGAGAAATGTGAACAGCTTGACATGCTTCTGGAAGCAATTAACGCTTCGGAAGATTAGGGTTTAAAAGCCGTTAACAAAAGGGCTAAACGCAGCAACGGGTGCTGGCGTTTAGCCCTTTTTATGATGTTTTAAGGTTAATGTGGGCCTTGAACACTAGTATCAATCCAAAATGGATAAGTCATCGTCGTAAAGTAGAGGTCGTAATTTCGGTTACCAATAATCTGACCGTCCATTTGACCGACTTCAACAGAATTGACTAATAAGTGCAAGTCTTTAGCACGATAATGATGGACAAAACGTGAGTTTAAATGGCGACCACCAAGTAAGAGCAACAGGAATAGCCAAAGGACTGTCCACCAGTGCGGTTCTTCTAAGACGATCAATTCGAGCTGGTCATCATAAATATCCGCATCTGGTAAGATTTTAACCCCGCCACCAAAGTAGGGGTGGTTGGAGACTGTACATAAAAAGGCATGTCGGTAGCTGTCACGCTGACGCCCAACATGGACGGCCAATGGAAAGCCTTCTTGTTGACTGAAGGCTTTGAGCGCGTTGCTGAGATAAGACCAACGCCCTAGTCGTCCTTTTTGTTTGCTCCGATTAGTGTCATCTACAATCTGAGCATCAAAACCTAACCCAACGTTGTTAACGAAGTAGCGCCGTTCTTGTCGTAAGGTTTCATGGTAACAACCGATATTTAGTGGTCGTGGCCGCATATTATTTAAAATTTGCGCTAAGGCAACGGTCGGATCAGTCGCCATGCCAAGTCCGCGGGCGAAGTCGTTACCAGAGCCACCTGGAATATAGGCGAGGGGCATGGGCGTCGCTAGATGAGCTTGAATTAACCCATTCAAAGCTTCATTTAAGGTGCCGTCACCACCAATGACTAATAGAATCGTGGTGATCTCTGGGCGCGATGACGCTCGTTTAGCGAACTGAGTTGCCAAATAAGTCGTATGCCCGGCATATTCTGAAATACGGGCTTCAAAGTGAATCTGGCGTTGTTCTAGTAATGGCCGGACGATTGCCCAGACTTCTTTACCATGTCCAGAACCGGCTAATTCGTTAACAATAATGTTGTATTCCGCAATCAAATTTACACCTCACAAAGTTACAGTCAGTTAGTCCTGACCCTGACACCACAAAAAGCCGGAACAGCAACGTTCCGGCTAGTGGTTAATTCATAATCAGCATCGGTAAAATCATTGGATGCCGTTCGGTCTTATCAAATAAGAAACTTTGTAAGTCATCAATAATCGCATTGCGAATCGTGGCTTCACTAGCTTTGTCACTCTTCATTTTCCGACGAATCGTCCGGAAAACGTGTTTACGAGCTTCATTGATTAAGTCACCGGATTCCCGCATGTAAACAAACCCACGGGATAAGATGTCGGGACCTGCTTGGATTTCTTTCTTTTTCAAGTTAATCGTTGCAACAACGACGACTAAACCTTCCTCAGAAAGGACTTGCCGGTCGCGTAACACCACGTTACCGATGTCGCCGATACCAGAACCATCAACGTAAACATCGCCGGCACCAAAGTGACCTGCGACCCGCGCTGAATCTTTGGTCAATGCCAAGACATCACCATTTTCCAAGATGAAACTATGGTCTAATGGGACCCCGCATTGTTCCGCCAGTTCGGTATGAATCTTCAACATCCGATATTCACCATGGATCGGCATAAAGAATTTTGGCTTCATTAAGCGTAACATCAGCTTTTGTTCTTCTTGACCACCATGACCAGAGGTATGAATGTTGTTGACCTTACCATGGATGACATGGGCGCCAGCTTCTTCAAGTTCGTTAATCACGTGGTTAACGCTTAAGGTGTTACCAGGAATTGGCGAACTCGAGAAGATGACCGTGTCACCAGGTTGAATCGAAATTTGGCGGTGCGTCCCGTTGGCAATCCGTGAAAGGGCCGCCATTGGTTCACCTTGCGAGCCAGTACATAAAATCATGACTTTGTTAGCTGGTAGGGACTTGATATCGTTAGCATCAACGATTGCTTCATCAGGAATATTGAGGTAGCCTAATTCCCGACCGTTAACAATCGCGGCTTCCATACTGCGACCAAAGACCGCAATCTTACGATGGTGTTCCAACGCAACTTGTGCCGCTTCTTGAATCCGTGAGATGTTGGAAGCAAAGGTCGCAAAAATAATGCGGCCCTCGACTTGTTCAAAAATCTTACGAATAGATTGGGCGACCCAGCGTTCGGACTTCGTAAAGATTGGTCGTTCAGCGTTGGTACTATCAGAAAGTAATGCTAAAACGCCACGTTCACCCAAATGTGCCATCTTTTGGAGATTCGGTGGCTGGTTGGTGATTGGTGTCAGATCGAACTTATAATCCCCGGTTTCCACAATCGTACCAGGTGGTGTTTGGACAGCAATCCCCATGGTATCTGGAATCGAGTGGGTCGTTCTAAAGAATGAGACCCGCGTTTTGCGGAATTTTAAGACGGTGTCCTCATTAATTTCGTGTAATTCGGTCGTTTTAAGTAATCCGTGTTCTTCCAGTTTGCCCTTAATCAATGCTAAGGCGAGTGGCCCAGCATAGATTGGCACGTTGATCTGTTTGAGTAGGAATGGAATCCCACCAATGTGGTCTTCGTGACCGTGGGTAATCACTAGTGCTTTTATTTTTTGCTGGTTTGCAACTAGATAAGAATAGTCTGGAATCACGTAATCAATCCCTAATAATTCGTCTTCAGGGAACTTGATACCGGCATCAATCAGAATAATCTCATCTTGAAATTGGACACCATAAGTGTTTTTCCCAATTTCACCCAAACCGCCGATTGCAAAGACGGCGGTTTCGTTATTTTTAACGTTTAACCGTTTCATTTATTAAACTCCGTTAGTTGAAACTCTGGATTTTCTTTTTCGTAATCCAAGAAGTTACCTTCTAACGGTTCGATAAACTCAATATTGTATTCGGTATTATCTTCCACTAAGACCCGTGCATCAACTTCTGTATCAGCTTCTAGATACAAAGATTGTGTCGTTTCACGTTGTGGGTTCCGTTGTTTGGTTTCTTGGTAATAAACTTTGTAAATCATTAACAAAACTCCCTATAAAAAAATATTTATTTAGAACCTGAAATTCTAAATAGTAGCAAAAATAAAAGTTTGATCCGTACACCAGGTTGTGTAAACACAACAATTATCTTTCATTTTAGCATAATTATGGAGAGGTGTATACAATGTTAACTTTCTTCAAAATTGAAGGGGCGGCGTCGCAAAAAAATAAAAAAACATGCTATGCTAATTGATGAAGATTACATGACAAAATCATGATATTGTGAATAATCTTACAAAAATTGTGGGGGCTCCGCGATGAGTAAATGGATAACGATCTTAATCGGCGTGCTCTTAGCCGTGTTAGTATATGAAATTTTACGGCGTCAAGTTTTGAAACGATCGGCATTAAAAATTCGTCAACAAGGGCAACGAACAACCGACGCAGCAATGCTAACTGTCTTAACGGCTTTAAAAAGTGCTGGGACAGCACAACAAGTTAGTGGCACGTTGCATTCAGTCCCGGTTGCTGATGTGTGGGGACGCGGTGTGATGGCATTTGAATATGTCCTTGAAACGCCGGGGATGGTCCCAGCTGATTTACATGAAGTCCGCAAATTACTGAATAATCATTTACAAGCTTACGCGCAAGATGAGGGGGTCACCGCTTTTCGCGATGATGGTCCGGCTTTACGCGTCACCGATACGTGGTTGCGAGATGGTCAGTTACATGTTGATGTGGCGTATTTAATGAACGAAGCTACACTTGAATATCTTGAAGATTTGCGGCGGTTAAATCATGACTAACAAAAAAGCCGGTCGATTGAAGTGAACCCCCGAGATTGGACAACAATCTCGGGGGTTTTACTATGACTAAATTTAATTTAGAGTTACGGATTTC
>NZ_BJDJ01000021.1 GCF_005405085.1 Lactiplantibacillus daowaiensis
TGGAATTAGCTACTACCATTGTAAGTGATTGCTTTGGGCTTTTTAATTTCTGTTCGGATTAATTATAGAATTTGCCAAATTAAACTAAAAAGCCTCACCAGAATTCACCACTCTAGTGAGGCCAATCTATAAAATTTTGGTAGACATCTTCATCTACATTGTTTGTTTTTGATTGAAGTCCGTTTCGCTAAATGGGGAATACTCCGCTTATTTTATTTAGCCTTCTATTCCCATTCAATCGTCGAAGGTGGCTTACTCGTGACATCATACACGATACGGTTGACGTGATCGACTTCATTGACGATCCGTACCGAAATCTTTTGTAAGACATCCCAAGGAATCCGTGCAAAGTCAGCGGTCATCCCATCGATGGACGTCACTGCCCGAATCCCAACGGTGTAGTCGTAAGTCCGACCGTCACCCATGACACCGACACTCTTGATCCCTGGTAAGACTGTAAAGTATTGCCAGATTTCGCGGTCTAAGCCGGCTTTTTTGATCTCATCTCGTAAGATGAAGTCACTATCACGGACGATTTCCAACTTATCTTCGGTGATTTCACCGATGACCCGAATCCCGAGACCAGGACCTGGGAATGGTTGGCGCCAAACGAGGTCTGAAGGCATGCCAAGCTTTTCACCTAATTCACGGGCTTCATCCTTGAACAAGGTCCGTAATGGTTCGATTAACTTGAATTGCATGTCTTCTGGCAACCCGCCGACGTTATGATGAGATTTAATCGTTTGCGCCGTGGAAGTCCCACTTTCGATGACATCGGTATACAACGTCCCTTGCGCTAAGTATTCCATCCCATTTAACTTCGTGGCTTCTTCATCGAAGACTTGGATAAATTCATTCCCAATAATCTTCCGTTTGCGTTCTGGATCACTGACGCCAGCTAATTTGCTCAAGAAACGGTCTTTAGCATCAACTTTAATGATGTTCAAACCGAACTTGCCTTCCAAACTAGCCATGACTTGGTCAGCTTCACCTTTACGTAACAAGCCGTGATCAACGAAGATACTCGTTAATTGCGTGCCGATAGCCTTATGCAATAAGACCCCGACCACGCTAGAGTCAACCCCGCCAGAAAGGCCGAGTAAGACTTTTTTGTCGCCAACTTCAGCGCGAATCTTTTCGATTTGCATGTCAATGAAATCATCCATTGACCAGTTAGCTTCCGCTTGGCAAACATCAAACGCAAAGTGCCGTAAGATTTCACTACCAAAGTCAGTATTCCGAACTTCAGCATGGAATTGAATTCCATACAACTTCCGGTCAACGTCTTGGATGGCAGCGATTGGACAGTTTTTCGAAGTTGCGACAACTTCAAAGCCATCAGGTGCTTGGGTTACCAAGTCCCCATGACTCATCCAAACTGACTGTTCTTTAGGCGTGTCTTTAAATAAGACAGCTTGGTCACTAGTGACTTGGATGTTAGCTTTCCCATATTCACGGTTATCAGCTGATTCAACTTTCCCACCATCGAGTGAGTAAGTCATCAGTTGCATCCCATAACAAATCCCTAAGATTGGTAAGCCCAACTTAAAGATTTCGGGATCAACCCGAAAGGCGCCGTCATCGTAAACACTATTCGGGCCACCAGAAAAGATAATCCCTTTCGGGTGGCGGGCTTTGATTTCTTCAGCAGTAATCGTATTCGGAAGTAATTCTGAATAAATGCCGAAATCACGAATGCGCCGGGTAATCAATTGGTTATATTGACTCCCAAAATCCAATACTAAAATTGAATCAAAAGACGCGGTGTCCGTTTTTGCCAAGTTGTTCACTCCTTTGGATTATTTGTAGCTCAATAGCTCTATAATACTGATTTCTGAACGTTCGGTCAATGGTTATGAGAAAATTCTCACCGGCATCAGTACTTACGGAAGTAGACAGCATCGATTAAATGATGCGCCACCTTATGCAAAATCAAATCCGCACGATTCCGGGTCGGCAAGATATAATCATTCAAGTTTTTCAAGTCAACATCGTGCCAAACCCGCTTCGCCATATGAATCGCATCGGCATGCTCACCGATGGCCCATGGGTAAAAATAGTTTTTCGGATCTTGAAAAGCCGTCTTCATCAACGCCTCAAATCGATCTAAATACCACGTTTCAATCAAATCAGCATCCGCATCGACATAAACTGAAAAATCCGTAAAGTCGCTAATGTAAATTTGTTGATTGGTTGGCAACTGTAACACATTGATGCCTTCGATAATCAAAATATCCGGATGGGTAATCACGTTAAACCGATTCGGCACAATGTCATAGATTTGATGCGAGTATACCGGCGACTTCGCCAGTGGTTGGCCGCTTTTAACATCATTCAAAAATTGAATCAGTTGCGGCATATCATAGCTTTCTGGAAACCCTTTGCGTTCCATTAATTGCTTTTTCTTCAACACCGCATTGGGATATAAGAACCCATCGGTTGTGATCAATTGCGTCCGGCGGTCCGGATACAAGTATTTAAACAGCAGCTCTAATAGTCGCGCTGTCGTTGTCTTCCCAACCGCCACACTTCCAGAAACGCCGATAATAAATGGCGATTGTTTATTCTGGCGATGTAAAAAGACCGACTCGGTTTCCCGCCATGACAAGTAGTGTTCAAACTTGGCTTGCAATAAATGGGCCACGGGTAGATAAATCTCCCGCACGTCTTCAATACTGATTTGGTCATTAAAGGCTTTGATTTCCCGTAAATTTTCCGCCGTCAACGGCACGTGGCCGTTACGATAAAATTGCTTCCACTGGTCGCGTGAGAAGCGGTAATAATTCAGTTGCTCTTCCATAATCTGTCTGCCACCATCGTTAAAATTAATGGGTGTATTATAGCATAAATCCGCATCCAATCTGACTTGGAACTTTAAAAAACTAATTTGTCACCATCCGTTCATGCTCAGTCCGAGATAACAATATCAAAACGGCCGTCACCAACAACTGGTAACGGCCATTTTATGACTAATATCGCCATACTAACGAAAAACAACTATAAATTTTTAGTTGCCACTAGCTCGTTTCCACCACTAAACGGCAGCTTCATTCAACATATAAAGCTGGTGATCCACTCGCGTCAACAATGGTGACAATTCCCCCACTGCGATCAGCGTCAATTCATGCATCGCCCGTGAGCAAATCGTATATAACAATTGCCGTTCGTCTTCGCGATGGTAGTTAGCCGGATTCGCATTCCACACGATCACCGCATCAAATTCTAGCCCTTTAGCCAAGAATGATGGTACCACGATGACCCCTGGTGCTAACCGTTGATTTTCCGTGCGAATCAAGGTGACGTGTTCTCCCCGTGCTTGCAAGGCATCAGTCAACTGTTCACATTCAGCTAACGTCTTGCCGATGATTGCCGTAGTATCACGGTCCGAATCATTCAACGCTAACTGGTCGACGACTTGATCGACACCACTGTCAAAGTCCCCCGTGACCGCAATATTGGGCAAGTCACCTTGGCGATCAAACGCCGTGACCGCTTCACCATTTACCAAAATTTCTTTGGTAAAGTCCGTGATTTGTTGGGTTGACCGATAAGACTTGGTCAATTGCACCACGCGCGTCTTTTCAGGATCAAATAACGTCTCCAATTCGCCGATCAACGTATGACTATTTTCCTTAGTGAAGATCGCTTGATTCAAATCACCCAACATCGTAAAGCGCGCATTTGGGAAGCTAAACTTCAAGAAGGCTAACTGAAAGGCATTGTAATCTTGAATTTCATCCAAGAAGACAAACCGCATGTCGCGTTGGCCTTTCTTCCCAGTCATCAGGTCATACAAATACATATAGGCCGACACCGTCGTTAAGGAAATGTGCCGTTCTTTGATTGACGCCAGCTTTGTTTCGACCGCGGCATCCCAATCATCGCGACTCACACCATATTTATCCAAGTGTAACAAGTCAGGCACGTGCTTTAAGAAATGCGCATATTGCATATTGATACTTAAGAAGCGATTACGCACGATTTGCGTCCGGGCTTGGCCTAAGTGCTGCATGACGATCTTACGGGCTAAGAATTTGAATTCTTCATCGCCATTCTTAAATTCACGCGGCTTATTACCGTAAAGTTGATTGAGTTCTTCACGTGATAAATCTTGCACGGCTTCTTCGACCCATTTACTGCGCATTTCAGCGGCCACTTTGCGATTCAAGATCTTAATCAAGGCTTCTTTAGTCGCTGATAAGCGGTTCGCCAAATGGTAGTTTTCATTAAAGGAATAGTAGATTTCGCGAATCTTATCCCGCGGAATCAGGACTTCATCGTTCAACATGATATTCCGGAACCGCATGTCGGCTTGTTCCAAATGTCGCCCATACGCCGTGACCGCATTAAAGAACGCTAAACTGCCCTCTAACTTCGTAATCGCCGCCATGGCTGGCGTATTTTCAGTTTCAAAGCGTTGTTGCAAGGTCTCAACTTGCATATGTGGCAAACGATAAGATGCATATTGGTAATACGTCATTTGGACCATGTTTTGTTCACCAAGTTCTGGTAACACTTGGTTAATATAATCATTAAATAACTGGTTTGGTGAAAATAAAATAACTTGACCAGCCGTTAAATTACCCCGATACCGGTACAATAAGTACGCGACCCGTTGTAAGACTGAAGACGTCTTCCCAGAACCGGCCGCCCCTTGGACAAATAGTAAATCCGAACTCGTATCCCGGATAATGGTATTTTGTTCTTTTTGAATCGTCGTGACGATGCTCTTCATCTTGACATCGGACTTTTCGTCCAACACTTCTAGTAGCATCGAATCCCCGACGGCTTCATCGGTATCGTAAACCGTCACGATTTGGCCATCTTGAATCATCAGTTGACGTTTGAGTTTGACATCGACAGCTTGCGGGCCGTCGGGTGTTTGATAGGTCACTTGGCCTAAACCACCATCATAATAAATACTCGAAATCGGTGCCCGCCAGTCATAGATCAAGAAATGGTCAGGACTATCAGAAAATGAACTAAGGCCAATATAGATGGTTTCAGTCGCCGGTTCGCCCTTTTCGTGAAAGTCCAGCCGAGCGAAATAGGCATTCTTTTCAAGTTTCTTTAAGGTCGACAATTGCTTGGTCGCATGTTGCCAACTATTTTGCCGTTCGTCGAGCATTTGTTGTTGCTGGCGAACTGACAACCCGGTCTCCATCATCCCTTCATAACTGTCGGTCTTAATATTGACATCATTATAGAAATTTTGTTTAATATCAGCTTGATCTTGTTCGGAACGTTGAATCGTTTGACTCTGGTTCTCCTCTTCGATCCGAATCTTATCAACCACATAATCCAGATGTTGTTGTTCTGAAGCTTTAATCGACTTAGTCATTGAAGTCCTCCAATCATAAATATCGAACAATAATTTTAGCACTATCCGCGTCATGACACAATTAATAACCTATTTGACGGACCGGTTTTGCCATTAAAATTACAAAAGTTTGAAGTTTTGCTTATTTTCGGTAAATTTCAGTTAAGTCGCTCAAATTGTTAGCGATTACATCTAGTATTCAGCCGGGATTCCAGCTAAAATAGACTTAATTTATTGGAGGTGGTACCGTTGGCCAATCTACTTATGATTTTCACCCACTTAGAACAATACCTGATTCCGTTATTGACCACGCTAGGCAACTGGAGTTACATCATGTTGTTTGCGGTGATCTTCCTTGAAACTGGCATGGTCGTCTTCCCGTTTCTACCGGGTGAATCGCTGATTTTTCTCGCCAGCACCATGGCTGCCACCCATACGAGTCTGGACATCCAAGTTTTAGTACCGGTCTTCTTCTTTGCGGCCGTCATTGGTGACACCGTGAACTTTGAAATCGGTCGCCACTTGATCAGGTTGCCTTGGCTCCAACGACACTTACCACAAGACAAACAGCTTAAAGCCCAACACTTCTTCGCCAAATACGGCAGTAAAGCCGTGATGTTTGGCCGCTTTGTCCCTTTGATTCGGACCTTTGTCCCGCTATCAGCCGGCGCTGCTAAAATGCCGCAACGCTCGTTTGCTTTATGGAACTTAGTCGGGGTGGGTATCTGGGTCACGGTTGGCTGTTCATTAGGTTACTTCTTTGGTTCGATCAGCTTTGTTCAAAGTCACCTTTCACTATGCTTCTTAGGCATTATGGCCGCTGCTTTGATCCCGGCAGTTACGATCACCTTAATCAAAACGTTGCGCCGGCGCCATGCCGCGCTTTAACGCTGCACTTCATCACTTGACGTTGGTAATGTAAATTGCCAGCGTTTTTCTTTTTCTTCCTATGTAAATTCTTTCAAAATCCCCCTAAAAAGTGTATCCTTTCATAGGATTACCAAACGGAGGTCTTGCCCAAATGACAACGATAAACTTAACCAATTATCAACCAGCCTGGCAACAACTTGCGCTGGATTTTCAGGAAACCCTTAAAACATATCCTTGGTACCAAGCTAGTAGTCACATCGGCAGTACCGCAATGCCCAAAGTCCTAGCCCGACCAATCGTTGATATCGCCGTGTTAGTCACCGATGTTAACGCCACCGTCAAAGCTTTGGCAGCTACACCAGTCCCAACCCAACCACAAACTTATCAATTAACCTTTGATGGGCAATTAATGCACGTGATCCTAACGACCGTCACGGCGGATTATCAAACACTGATCAACTTTCGCGATTACCTAAACGCGCATCGCACTGATAGTCGTAAATACACGGCAGTTCGTCAAACCGCCCAACAAGCGCAAAACTACTACGCTGCTAAAGCGGACTTTGTCAGTGGTATCAATGGCAAAGCGACTGAATGGTTAGCGACTAAAGACCAGCACGAACACCACGACCGCACGGTGCGCGCCGAACTCGTCAATATGTGCCTGATTCGTAACCCTGAAACCGATGAAGTCGTCGTTGAAAATAAGATCGACTCACAATGGGCCGGCTTAACTTTTCCGGGTGGTCACGTTGACCCCGGTGAATCACAAGTGCACGCGATGCAGCGCGAAGTCTACGAAGAAACCGGCCTAACCGTGAATCAACTGCAACTTGTCGGTACCGTGACCTGGGTCGAAAACGCCACCGGGGATGTGTCACTAGGCACGTTATACACGACGACCGATTATCACGGCAACTTACTAGCTGGGTCGTATGAAGGGGCCATTAGTTGGCAACCTTTAGCGAGTTTAACACCTGACAAACTCGCTCCCGGCGTCGCTGAAATGCTACAAGTCTTCACCAATCCGGCCATCAACGAAGCGTTTTGGGGCGCTGATGATACCAAATTACAGCTCTTTTAATGAATTGAGGGATTTTTTATGGATCAAGTTTCACTAGTCATTATGCTTTTTGCGGCCTTACTAATTCCATTAGTGATGGCCAAATTCAAAATCAACAGTTTGCCAACGGCGGTCATGGAAATCATCGTCGGCATTATTTTAGGCCCAAGCGTCTTTAACATCGTCTCAATGAACAGTTCGATCTCACAACTATCCACGATTGGGGTCATCGTGCTCTTGTTCTTAAGTGGGTTAGAAATCGACTTTAGCTTGTTCAAAAAACGGCGTGCGGCGTTAACACCATTAGAAAAGAAAAACGCCGTCAACATTCCAAAGTACTCCCCCGTGCGGTTATCCGTCTATGCCTACACCACGATTATCATCTTATCGTTATTGTTAGCTGCGGCCTTTAAAGTATCGGGGTTATTCAGTGATTTTTGGTTAGCAACGATTCTCTTTGGGACGATTTCACTCGGTATCGTCATTGCGGCCTTAAAGGAAAAAGAATTGCTTAGCAAAGCCTTTGGGCAAACGGTCTTATTGATTTCAGTTTTCGGGGAATTGATTCCAATGATGGGTTTGACGCTTTATGCCTCAGTCTACGGCAGTGATTCGCAAAGCTTATGGCTCTTATTATTGATTTTAGCAGTCGCCGCCCTATTACTCTTGCGGTTCAAACCATTCTTCCGGTTTTACCAAAACATCAACAAATCGACGACCCAATTAGACATTCGACTCGCCTTCTTCTTAATCGTCACCATGGTGACGGTCGCTGAATCTGTCGGCGCTGAAAATATCCTTGGCGCTTTCGTGGCTGGGATCGTCTTAAAGCTGCTCCAACCTAGTGATAGTACACGTGAACGGTTAGACTCGATTGGGTATGGCTTTTTCATTCCAATCTTCTTTATTTCCACAGGGGTCGACCTCAATTTGCGGACCTTACTAACGAGTGGCAAGACCTTACTCTTGATTCCACTGTTCTTCTTAGCTTACATGGTCGCCAAGCTTGGCGGTTATTGGGTCTTGAAGTTACGCTTTAAACAGGCCAACGCCCTAGCTGGGACGGCCTTGACCGCCACAACCATGACAATGGTCTTAGCCGTTTTACGAGTTGCTAAATCGATGAAGACGATCACAGCCGATCAATCCGGGGCCTTTTTACTCGCGGCACTGTTAACTTGTATCGTCTCACCATTGATTTTCAACAAGTTTTATTCCGCTGAAAAAGAAGACTTGGTCAAAACGGCCGTCCACTTTATTGGCGCTAACTTAAGCACGGTCCCGGTGGCCCAACAATTGCGTAAAGGCTGGTATGACGTCAAGATGTACACCAACCATCCCGAGAACTATCAAACGTACCATGCCCAAGCCCCCGTTGAATTATTGGAAAACTTTACACCAATAGACTTGGAAGATCACGATGTCTTTGATACAGATATTTTAGTACTTGGTCATATCGACGCCGAACGCAACTACCAATTAGCCAAAGCCGCTAAAGACTACGGGGTCAAACGGATCATCGTCCGTTTTGAAGACCGTAACGTCTTAAACGAACATGAAGATGAATTGCGTGATTTAGGCATTGAAGTTTACAACACGCCCGAAGCCAACATTACGTTACTCCGGTCGTTGATCGAATCACCATCAACCTTATTGATGTTACAAGATACCGAAAACAGCATTTACGAAGTCAAAGTCCTCAACCACTTATACACTAATGTGCAAATCAAGAACTTACAATTTGCCCAAGATATTACGATTAGCCAAGTCATCCGTAACCGTAAAATCATCGTGCCTAATGGGAGTACCACGATTCAATATGGGGACCGCTTGATCTTCACTGGCAGCAAACAAGATGCCCCACGAATTCGCCAAGCGCTCGCAACGGCCAACTAATATGCTAGAATGATAAGGTTGGCTTGAATTTAACTAGTTTATTTAGAAATAAGGAGTTTATTGATGTCTACCTTTTCCGTTTACATGATTCGTCATGGTCAAACTTACTTTAATAAATATCGTCGAATGCAAGGTTGGTGTGATTCACCACTGACGACGGTCGGCGAACAAGATGCGATCAATGCCGGTAAAATGCTGCAACACGTGTACTTTGATGCTGCTTATGCCAGTGACATGCCGCGCGCAATGAATACAGCCAAGTTGATTTTACCCAACAGTGGTAATCCCGACTTGACGGTGACCCCCATGCCAGCCTTTAGAGAAGCCTTTTACGGTTACTTTGAAGGTGATGACACGTCTCAAACTTGGTTTGAAATCGGTGCGCCGCACCAAGCACCCAGCTTATCGGCCATCATTGAAAAATATGGCATTCATAAAGCTAAGGACTTCGCCAAAGAAGCTGACCCCTTCCATCAAGCTGAAAACAATGCTGAATTCTGGGAACGGGTCAACGGTGGCATCGCTGAATTACGGGCGCAAGCACATGATGGCGATAAAGTCTTACTCGTTAGCCATGGCAATACGATTTATAGTATCGCCGCTGAAGTGGCCGCATTAACGTCACCTGACCGCCCACAAAATGGGAGTGTGACGAAATTTACGATTACCGATGACGATATTAAGTTAGATTATCTCGGTAAAAAAGACCATATCGAATAATAGGAGTTAACATGTCAAAATTTTCAATCTATTTCGTCCGGCATGGCCAGACGTACTTTAATCTTTACAATCGGATGCAAGGTTGGTCAGATTCACCGTTGACCGACAATGGTAAAAACGTTGCTACAAAAGTCGGGCATGCCTTAGCCGATGTGCCTTTTAATCACTACTACGCTAGTGATTCCAAGCGTGCTATGGATACGGCCAACTTGATCAAAGCCGAAGCCAACCAAGCAACGACACCGCTAACGACGCTCGCCAATTTCCGTGAAGTCTTCTACGGCTATTACGAAGGTGACGATTGCAGTCGCGTGTGGTCATTAGTTGGGAAACAATACAACGTGACCAGCTTGCATGAACTACTTGAACACATTAATATCGAGCAAACCCGCGATATGATGAAAGCAATCGACCCTACCCACGAAGCCGAAGATAATGCGACTTACTGGGAACGCTTGAATGCCGGGTTCGATTACCTAAAAACGCATCATGATAATGGTGACAAGGTGTTAGTGGTTACCCATGGGACAACGATTCGCAGCATCGTCTCGCATTTTGGCCCTGAAGTCGATATTACGACTGGTCCTAAAAACGGGAGCCTGACGCGCTTAGACGTTGATGGCGATCAAATCAAAGTCGTTGATTATGCCAAAGATTTAGTTTAAGTTAAAATACCGTCTCACTTAGCAAGTCGTAACTTGTGCAGTGAGACGGTATTTTTGTTTGAAGTTTTTCGATTTTTTGTTTGCTAATAGCTATACTCAGACCGACCTTAATCGGTAAATGCCACACGCTCAATCTTCCTCATTAGCTAAATTCCGCCATTCTTCAGCTGAAAGTGTTTTTACTTTACCATTCTTCATTTGGTCAATTGATTTATCCAATGCTTGACGATTTTCATCTGATTTTAAAAGGTACAATGTTTCTTCCCATGACCGGAACTCACGCTCCGACATTAAGACAACATTCTTATTTTTAGGCTTTGTAATAATAATATGCTCATTATAATTAACAACATCATCAGTAATCGTCTTCAAATTCTTTCGCGCATCGGTAATATTTGTCGCAGTAGTCGCCATCACAATCACCTCTCATATGAACATAACATCACGTTTTGCTGTACGTAAAACTGTACCCTATAAAATAACAGATATCATTTAACCATACATGACACTAGGGTTTATTAAAGGCAGTTATCATTAATTGCATAAGTATTAGACTTTAACTCGTCACCTTAATCCCAATAATCCCGATTACCAGTAACGCCACAAAGACCCACGTAATTGGTGACAACGTATCCTTGAAAAAAATCACGCCGACGATAATTGCCCCGACGGCTCCGATCCCGGTCCAAATTGGGTAAGCAATACTTAACGGTAAGTGTTTGGTAGCCAAGGCTAAAAAGCCGAAACTTAAAATCATGCCGACGACTGTTGCCGCCGCATAGCCCAGGTGACTAAAGCCATCGCTCAACTTCATCATTGTCGCCCACACCACTTCAAAAATCCCAGCTACGACTAAATAAATCCATGTCATTTTGAATATCCTCCTAAACAAAAAGCCGGCCAGCAGGGTTAACTTCCGCAAAGACCTATGGAAGTTAACAGCTGCTGTCCGGCGACAGTCATATTTAATTTGAATAACTACACTCTAGCAAATCTAATTTCAACCGTCAAGCTTGTAGCCTTGACAACATATAGGCCGTCAATGGCGTTAAGGGTTGTGGTAACTGATCTAAGGCAAAAAAGGCGGCCCCGGCTGTTTCATCCGTTGTGGTAACCAGCGTGCCACCCGTGACCATGCCACGATATAAAATTGTGACACTATCAATAACGTCACCATTCGGATACTGATAATGCATGGCGGGTCCACTGAACACTTGTACCAACTGCACATCAGTGACCGTCAACCCGGTTTCTTCACGTAACTCCCGTTGGGCCGTCGCTTCGGTCGTCTCCCCTGGTTCCGTCGAGCCAGCTGGCAATCCCCAACAATGATTGTCGATCCGTTTGACCAGGGCAATTTCACCAACCGCATTAGTGGCTAAAACGGCTGCCCCAACGACGACTAACGGTTGATGCCCCACTTGTTGTCGTAACTTTAACACATAGCCCATCACCATTACCTCCCTAATTCCTTAATCAATAATATTTAGATTAGACATGTTATACTTAAATCAACTATAACACGAGGAGCGTGATTGAATGTCCGAACCATTCGTACAACCAGTCATCATTGCCGGCATGTCTAAAACTGTCGCCAATTACGACTACGCCATGTCTGAACTTGAAGCGTTAGTCGAAGCCAACAA
The DNA here is from genome assembly GCF_005405085.1 of Lactiplantibacillus daowaiensis. Taxonomy (GTDB): domain Bacteria; phylum Bacillota; class Bacilli; order Lactobacillales; family Lactobacillaceae; genus Lactiplantibacillus; species Lactiplantibacillus daowaiensis. Next base: position 12,181 of record NZ_BJDJ01000021.1, read on the forward strand.
CATGCACGCTGAACTACGCATCGATCAAAGCTTAGAAAAGCCCAATCCAGCGACCTACTTTGGTAAAGGGAAAGTCGTTGAGATCAAAGAAATGGCGGAAGCTAAAGACTTAAACATCATGATCGTCAACGCGGACCTAACACCTAGTCAAGTCCGTAACTTAGAAACCGAGACCGGGTTACAAATCATCGACCGAACGGGGTTGATTTTGGAAATCTTCGGTAACCGTGCTCGCAGTAAAGAAGCCAAGTTACAAGTTAAGATTGCCCAACTTCAATACCAATTACCACGGTTACGAACGAGCATCTCTAACCGCCTTGACCAACAAGCTGGGGCCGCAGCCGGGGGTGGCGGTGGCTTTACCAACCGTGGGTCTGGTGAAACCCAATTGGAACTCAATCGGCGGACGATTCAAGACCGGATCAGTCATGCCAAGCATGAACTAAAAGAACTGAACAAAGACGCCGAAGTACGCCGGACAGCCCGTGAAAAAGCTGGTCTACCAAACGTTGCGTTAGTTGGCTATACCAACGCGGGTAAATCAACCACGATGAATGGGTTAGTCAAATTATTCGGTAAAGGTGAAGACAAGCAAGTCTTTGAAAAGAACATGCTGTTTGCCACCTTGGATACGAGTATTCGGCAACTCACCTTCCCCGATAACAAACAATTGCTATTGAGTGATACCGTCGGGTTTGTCAGTGACTTACCACATAACTTGATCAACGCCTTCCGCTCAACTTTAGCTGAAGCGGCCAGTGCGGACTTGTTGATTCAAGTCATCGACTATGCGGACCCGCACTACAAAGAAATGATGGCCACCACTGAAAAGACGCTTAAAGAAATTGGCGTTCACGATGTGCCGATGTTATATGCCTACAACAAGGCGGACTTGACCGAAGCTGATTATCCTAACCAACAAGATGATCAATTAATCTACGCGGCTAAAAATGAAGCGTCGATTCAAGCCTTAACTAAAATGATCAAAGCAAAGGTCTTTAAAGACTACGTGACGACGACCCTCTTGATTCCATTCAACGATGGCGATGTCGTGGCTTACTTGAATGATCATGCCAATATTTTAAAAACCGATTATTTAGCTGACGGCACACAATTGACCGTTGAACTAAATGCTGTCGATGCCCAACGTTATGATAAATACGTGGTCACACCGGCCTAACTAAAAAGTGATTATCCCTTGGCGGATAATCACTTTTTTAATGGATCGGCTGATTTGATCATCAAGCGACTGATTTGGGTCAACAAGTCATCCCGACTCAATCCTTGTTCGCGCTGATACGCATAACTATTACTCTTTAGCATTGCAATCAACATGTCCGCACGAAACTTCAATTCACCGGGCAACAATGGGCCGCTGACCGGCTTTAACACTTGCATGAATAATTGGATCAACTCATGATACAAGTCACTTTTGTAATAAGCTGGCATAACGGTCGCGCCATTCTCAATCGACGCGAGTAATTGTAATCGTCGTTCGCGAAAACGTAAATATCGGGTCAACACTTGTTTAAATTGTGTCACCGCATCATCAGTCGTTTGGTACAAATACTGTTGGGCATCCGCCACGAATTCTTGAATAAAAGTCATCGACATATCTAAACACAACGCACTTTTATTCGGATAATTACGATACAATGTGCCCGGTCCAATCCCAGCGGCCGTGGCAATCGCCTTCATGCTGACCGCCGCGACTGATTGTTCACGAAACAATTGGGCCGCGGTAGCTAAAATTTTCGCGCGATTTTGTTGGGCATCCTTACGCATTTCACACCTTCTCGTCGTTTTTTTAACCATACGCCAAAAGTCGTCGCTTGACAAGTGGAGTCGGCTCCACTTATAGTTAAGTTAATGTCAAACGAAGAAGGTCTTAACAGTGCTAGTCTTATTTTATGGTTTAGCCATTGGTATTTTTGTCAGTTTAATCGGTGGGGGCGGTGCGGCGCTTTACTTGGGCGTCTTGACTAGTCAATTAGGTCTAGCGACGGCCGTTGCCGTGCCGACCTCCTTATTAGTTGCACTCCCGGCTTTGTTCTTTGGCTTTTTAACGCAAATGCGGATCAAAAATGTCGACTTTCATGTCGGTAATCAAATGATCATTGCCGCAATCCTCGGTATTATTATCGGGACGATTGCCGGGCAATATATCCCGCAAACCTTATACGACTGGATTGTCGGCACAATTTTTATCATCATGGGTGGCATGGTTTTGATTAAAGCAATCCGCCATGGTGGCAAAAAAGCCGCCAATCATCAAGTCTGGGCGGCACGCGGCTTTGGCTTACTAAGTGGCTTGATGGTCGGTATTGGTGGCCTTAGCGGTGGCGCCACGACCGCAGCGGGCTTAGCGATTCTCGGATTAACTGCAGTAGAAGCTGCCGGGACGGCGACGTATGTCTTAACGGCCATGTCTGCCATTAGTCTGGTCGGACACTTATTCACCAGTACCTTTGCCTGGCAAGCCGGCTGGCTACTCATGCTAGGTGCCATCATCGGGGCCGTTTTGACCCCGCTGGTAATTCGTCGTCTCGACTTGGACAAGGTCAATCGGGTCTTAACACCATTTTTAGGTCTACTTATTATTTACTTTGGTGTCAAAATGTTCATATAACCTAAAACAAGCGCAGCTACGAGTCGGTAGTTGCGCTTGTTTTAGGGTTTCAGTTCGAATTATGCTAATCTTCAGCCGCGAGTTTTTGACTCGTCACGTCTAAATATTGCACAAATAGTTGTTGATAAATATCGATGAAATTCAAATATTGTTGTTTAGAGGTATATTCATTATCTTGATGTTGGGTATCGTTACCTGGGCCAAACGCCGCATAGTCAAAGCCAACTGGTTGATCAACTAAATAACTGGACGTATCCATCGTCCCCGAAGCACTCGTCTTTAAGATTTCAGTTGCTGAATATGGCATATCCAAGAGTTTCAGTAACTTAGCTTCATACGCCTGTTCTTCAGCACTCAAGTTTTGCTTGGCCGCATATGGATTCCCGATTTGTTGGATCAACTTGATCAAGTCAGAATCAGCATTGGCTTGCGTCGAAATCACATCATTAGCAGCAATTAATTCAATGTCACCGGTAGTCGTTGCGTTATAGTCATCGACGGTCTTTTGGAACGCTGCGATCAACTCACCGTTTGGTAATTCAGGAATCGTCCGCAAATTGATTTCAGCGGTCGCTAAGCCAGGAATGGCATTCACTTGGTTACCAGCCTTTAAAACATCGACATTATACAACGTACCACCCATCACTGGATTAGTGACTGGCCCCGCAACTTCATCGAAGGTGGCTTGCATTCGTTGAAGGATATTCAAGAGATGGGTCGCCGCATTATTACCTAATTTTGGCATCGAACTGTGGGCTGCTTTACCATGTGACTTAACGGTCAGATTCAAAGTTCCCTTAGTGGCATCAATTACCCGATAGCCGGTTGGTTCACAAATCAGTAACGCATCCAAGTCCTTGACATAGCCCGCTTTTTCAAAGGCTTGCGCGCCAACTTGGCCGACTTCTTCACCGGCACTGGCTAAGAATTTCAAAGTACCGTGTAATGGTACCTGCTTTTCTTTCAGCGTGATCATCGCAATCACAATAGCAGCTAATCCATCCTTCATGTCATTGACCCCACGGCCGTACAAGTTATCGCCATCTTGCGCCATTTCAAACGGATCTGTGCGCCAATTTTCGCGATCAACATCGACCACGTCCATATGACCACCAATCCCTAAGACCGGTTTACCCGTCCCCAGCGTTGCCACGAAGTTTGCCCGGTCACCACCGAGTGGGATAATCTCATTATCGATACCAGCTTGATCGAGTAATTGTTTTAAATACTTGGCCACTTGTAATTCATGATCATTGACGGATTGAATCTTCACCAAATCCGCTAAAATTTGCATTTTTTGCGCTTCATCCATAAGTTATCAACCTCCTGTTAATGGTATACCATTAACGGGAATTTCGTCACAAGCTAAGACGCTTATAAATTAAGCTAGCAAGCGTCGGCTTAGTAAGTAGACCACGATGATCAATGGTAAGGTGACCATCATAACTGGATAGAACCATGCCCATGGCAAAACCGTTGTGATCACCCCAGCCAACATCGGTCCCAAAGACATCCCAAGATCGACCCCAATATAAAACGTACTATTCGCTAACCCATGATCAGCTTCCGGCACGAGCATCAAGGCCTTAGCTTGGCAAATCGAAAACATCAAGCCGTAACCAGCCGCTAACCCAAAAGCGCCCACGATTAGCATGAACCAGTTGCTTAAGTCAGTTAAGCCAATCAAACCTAATAAGTTAAAGCCTAAACACAACCAGATAAACTTTCTAAACGGCACGTGGTCAAATGCATCCCGCAAAACGAGCCGCATCACTAATAAAATAATGGCATAAACTGGAAAGAATACCCCGGCTGGGACCGCAAAATGCCGATGGGCAATATAACTCACAATATAGGTCTGTGTGGCAAAGTATGGCAGCGAAAACAACATTAAAATAATCGCAATCGGGATGACTTTTGGCTGGACCAATCGTAACTTAGCCGAGGCTGATTTCGTCGCTTGATACGTCGCGCTCGGTACCCCGCGATTACCGACGAATTGAATCACGATCAACATCAATAAGCTAAAGGCCGCGGCTAACCAGAACACGCTTTGATAACTGTAGTGTTGGTACAAATAGACACTGACTGCTGGGCCAACCGCCATGCCCAACGCATTGGCTAGTCCGTAAATCCCCATACCAGACCCGATGCGGTCGGCTGGTAGTAAGCTCGCCATCCAGGTCGCCATGCAAACTGAACACAAGGTATAACCTAGCCCATTGAGCACCCGACAAACCATAATTAATCCAATATTGGTCGTCGCGCTGTAGCCTAAACTAGCCAGTAAAATCAAGCTTCCCCCAACCAACGTTAGGTGATACTTTGAAACACGATCAGTCAAATTCCCAGCTAGTGGCCGCAGTAGCAGCGATGTTAAGTTCATCAAGCCAGCAACGACCCCCGCTAAAATACTACTGGCGCCAATATGACTCGCAAATCCAGCAATAACTGGATTAATTAACATCGGACTCATTAAATAAAAGAAACTAGCTGCCAACACTAATTTCACATCTTTGGTATATAACCGCGTTTTCACGCTACTCATTCCTCTCTAAATTCACATTAGCCCGCCGAAGCAGCGCTAAAAATTGTTGTTGTTCTGCTGGGGTAAAATCAGTAAATAATTCGCGACTCGTTTGCCAGCCGTGTTGACTTAACTGCGCCCGCTTTTTGGTTCCCAGTGCTGTCACAGTAACTAATTTGGCCCGGCCATCCGCCGGGTTCGGCGTCAACACAACGACCCCTAACTTAACCAAATGTTGCACGATTACCCGCGCAGTTTGATGGGTAATTTCTTGATAATCCTTAAACATGGCAATCGTCCGGCCAGGATGATCGGCAAAATACTTCAACGCATCGGCTTGACCGGTCGTTAAATTTAAATCTTGAATATGTAAATTCCGGCGCTGCTTGATTTTGCGACCGAGTATCAAAATCTGCCGCGCAACCATTTCATCATTATTCATCGTTGTCACCTCGTCATAAACTATACAGCATACTGTATAGTTTTGCAAAAAGCCCCCTTCTTTCACCACTTTTTTCATTACAAAAAGGCGTCACAGCTAGATGAACTGCGACGCCTCATATTAACGAACCACTTTTTTCTGCCGAACCGCCGCGCGTGCTAACGAACTTGCGGTCCACAAACTAACTATCACAATCAGCCAACTTAAGGCAGTTAAGGACAACGATTTAACGACCGTGGCCGCGACGATCACCCCTAAACTACCACCAAGGACGATGCCAAAGAGCCCCCGATAATCAACGCGATCTCGGCGAATAAAATTAACCGCCGACGTTGGCATGAGCAAGGCACACGATAACATCATGATTGGAAACGCCGCGATTGGCGTTAACCCTAAAAAGTAAACCATCACCATACATGGGGCATATAAGCCAACTCCAGCTGCCATCAACAGACCTAAAATAAAGTTGCCTACAATTCCGATCACTAATGGCCAGCCACGTAAACTGGTCGCATGATTGGCAACCCCTAACAGGCTGATCCATCCAAGTAGCTTAGCCGCCATTAAAATAGCCGTCAGCACTAGAGCGACTGCCATGATTGCTTGAATGCGCCGTTGATTCAGCTTCACCATCACTTCACTGCCAAGCACGGCGCCAATCGCCGCGGCGAAGACTAAGCTAATCAACGTGACTGGTTCAACCGTCACGGTCGTCACGAAGAACAAGGCCTCAAACGCAGTTGGAATCGCATGAATCGTATTTAAGGTTCCCGGTAATTTGCGCTCATCTTTTAAATAATGGGTCGCTTGAAAGATCGCAGTTGTGGTCACAAAGCTTCCAATGCCTAACGTATCTAAAAAGTCGGTGATCGCCCCGATGACGACCCCGATACCAAATTCACGACCAGTCGTGTGATGTTGTTGCCGCCGCGAACCGCGTAACAGCAACCAAAAGAGTCCCACGCTACTCAACGTTAGGAAGCTCACAATTACAATTACCATCTCAATTCCCCTTCTCTGTCTTAAAGATTATACCGGAAATCCCGATGGCTGCCAAAAAATCTAATCGCCACCTCATAAATCAATCAAATTGTAAAATACGAATAATCATTTAATATCAAAATACGAATAAATCTATTTATCGAACTTTTATCAATTTAAATAGTTATAAGTTCGTTATTTAATACATAAATTAGAGAATTCAGTGATTTCTTAATTGTTTCAAATCGAATTCTCTGGTATGCTAAATGCATTCAATAATTCGATACCGAAAGTGAGGCCGTCACCTGCATGCAATCTGCAAAATCTGAACCAACTTTAAATCGTTCCTTGGGCTTCTGGTCAGCCTTATCGTTAGTCGTGGGGACCGTGATTGGTTCCGGAATTTTCTTCAAACAATCATCCGTCCTCGATAGTGCCGGGTCAACGACCAACGCCTTGTTAGCTTGGCTTTTAGGTGGCTTGATCACGTTGACCGCGGGCCTAACGATTGCGGAAGTTGGCGCCCAAATGCCGCACACGGGTGGCTTATACGTCTACATGGAGCAAATCTACGGTAAAATTTGGGGCTTCTTATCCGGCTGGATGCAAGTCTCGATTTATGGTCCTGCCATCATTGCCTCGATCGCCTCTTATTTAGGGATTTTATTAGTCGGCTTCTTCCACTTAAACAGCGGCTGGCAAGCGCCACTAGCCATTGGTGTCATTATCTTGATCGGTGTCTTGAACATGTTTGAGAACCGCTGGGGCGCCGCTTTTCAAATCGTCACGACGCTGGGAAAACTACTGCCAATTGCAGCAATCATCATTTTTGGGCTTTTCTTTGGTGATCAAAATGCCTTTGGGCAGTCATTAAAAACCGTTAGCCAATCAACCGGTAGCTTCGGCGTCGCTGTCTTAGCAACATTATTTGCTTATGATGGTTGGATTTTAGTCGCCAACTTAGGTGGCGAAATCAAAGAACCACAAAAAATCTTACCGCAAGCGATTATTTTGGGTATTTCGTTAGTCCTAGTTGCTTACACGTTAGTCAGCTACGGCATCTTGCATTTTATTCCGGCCACTAAGATCCATGCATTAGGGCAACAAACGACCGTTTACTTTGCGCAAGCAGCGTTTGGGACTATTGGCGGCCGCTTACTCAATATCGGGGTCATTGTCTCGATGGTCGGTTGTTTAAACGGTAAAATCATGACCTTTCCGCGTATCATGTACGCCATGGCGGAACGTAATCAATTGCCATTCTCTAAGCAACTACGCTATATCAACCGCAAGTCTCATGAACCAATCGTCGCGACGATCGTCATTTTGATTCTAGCTAGCATCATGATTTCATTTTTCAATCCCGACCGGCTATCTGACTTATGTATTTTTACGGTCTATTGCTTCTATGTTGCCACGTTTATTGGCGTCTTCTTACTCCGCAAACGCAATCGCGACCAAGTCCGGCCATTTTCAACACCCGGCTTTCCCATCACACCGTTGATTGCGATTCTAGGGGCTCTATTCGTTATCGTCAGTGAAATCGGCTCTGATTTACCTGGGGTCTTACTTTCGTTGGTCATCGTTTTAGTGGGGATTCCGATTTATTACTATAAAAAACGGCAGCCCGTCTAACAAGCTATCATGCTAAAAAGGAGATTCCTGAGAAATTATCTTTCTCGGCATCTCCTTTTTTATGCTGCCTGATCCTTTAGACCGCGCATGTTAGTGGTCTAAATTGGTTTGCTGACAGCGCGTCATCGTTTGATTTAATCGGATCACGATAATCAATGCTAACGCATCAAATACGGCACCACCAAATCCCAACTGCTTGAGATCACTGTGTGCTAAAACTAAAGCCGCCGTGGCTGAGCCGGCTGAAATACCAATATTGAAAAAAATAGCATTTAGCGACGACGCTAACAAAATAGCTTGGGGATAATCAGCTTCGGCTACATCTAAAAAATGAATTTGAATTGGTGAATTAACGACCGTGATTAATAAAGTCAAAATCACCAACAATGCAAAACCGGTCACCGCGTTATTCATCGCTAATGGAAATAACAATAATAACGCGATATCAACCACGTAAAATTTGGGCATACTTCTTAAGCCACTACGTTTGGCCACGATACCAGACAACTGATTGCCCATAATACTAACGAGCCCGATTACGAACAACAGCCAGTTCAACGCCAGTGGTCCAAATCCCAGCCCCGTTGTGAGTAGCGGCCGAATATACGTATAGTAGGCATACATCGCGGCGGCTGAACAAAGAATCAACAGTGCGCCCAAATAGATGCGGCGATCAGTCAATAAAACCAGTTGGTCTTTAATGCCACCTGAAACTTGCTGGATATCTTTTGGCAATAGCCATGCCATTACAATAACGGTTAACAAGCTAATCACTGATATCAAATGAAAGGCCACGTGCCAGCTAGTTGCGGTACTAATCGCCGTGCCAATCGGAACCCCAACAACTGACGCAATGCTAAAACCGGCCGCAATCCAAGAAATCAACATCGCCCGTTGATTACGCGGTGCAATATCATTCGCAAATAAGACCACCATCGATTCAATCGCCCCAGCCACTGCCGCCGTCAACATCCGTGACACTAAAAACCAGCCATAACTAGTCGTAAATCCGCTCCAAGTATTGCCAATCAAAAAGATCACTAACAGGCCCATCAATGTTTTATAGCGGTCAAAGCGATTAGCCAAAATGGTAATGATTGGCGTACTAATGGCATAAACAATCGCAAAAATCGTCACTAAGTAGCCGGCTGTAGCCACTGATACTGACAACGATCTCGCGATATCTGAAAGCACCCCCACGACCATAAATTCATTGCAACCTAGCATAAACGTTACCAAAACTAAGGCACTGGCCTGCCACCGATATTTTGTCATCACTTAAGTTCCCACCTCATTTAGTCTTCATATAAAAAGTTTACTACAAATACGACAGCATTATCGCTTTGAACAGTATACTGCTCATATTAGTATCGCTGCATAGCCATCAGCCAAAATGAGCCGCCCCATTAAAATAGCACGTCACGACTGATGATTGTTGTCGTGACGTGCTGTTATTTTAGCTTAATACTAATCAATTAAACCGATTTCTTTTGACCAAAACTCAGGTAATACAAGCCACCGACAATGCCGGCGCCGCCAATAATATTGCCAAGATAAACTGGAATTAAGTTGGTGATGAATTGTCCCCAAGTCGCGCCCCCTTCAAAGATGGCGGCTGGAATCAAGAAACAGTTGGCAATACTATGTTGGAACCCGACGGCCACGAAAATCATGGTTGGAAACCATACACCCAAAATCTTACCCGCGCCATCTTTAGCGCCAAACGACATCCAGACGGCAATGCCGACTAACCAGTTACAGCCAATCCCGGAAACGAAGCTTTGCCAAAACGGTGTGGCAATCTTGCCTTGCGCCATCGTAATCACTGCACTCCGGAACACGCCAACGTGGGTCAACCCGACAAAGTGCCCAAAGAAGTACGCCACAAAGACCGCCCCTACTAAATTAGCTAACGTGATTTCAAGCAAGTTCATTAAGAAATCACCAACGGTAATCTTCCGGGCATACATGGCCGTACTGACCGCCATCATATTGCCAGTGACTAACTCACCCCCGGCTAACAAGATAATGATCAACCCAATTGGAAACACTGACGCCCCAACTAATGATGCCACACTCCCCAAACTAGCTGGAATCGACGCCGACACCCGCACGTTAGCCAAAAAGCCAATCGCAATCAACGCACCACCTAAAAAGCCCAAAATCAGTTTGGCTAATAAGGTGTTGCGCACTTTAGCCGTTCCTTTATCAATGCTTTGCGCCAAAATCTCTGCTGGACTAAACATCTTAACATCCCCTTGGTTAATATAATTGCTGAATATGCCACCATTATATATGAAAACGTTTACAAATGGAATGAGTTTTAATAATTAATTCACAATTGAGTTCATTTATTTTTATTATACAAGCTGATTAAAAAATGGCGTTGCCGATACAACGTCATCACTGATGCTTATTCACTTGGCAAAACTGACGCCAGAATCAAGTAAATCCAAATAAAGATACCACCGCCAAAAACAAAGACGGCTCGTACTAACCAACTTGGCAGCCCTAGTGCCGTGGCCAAACCGCCACAAACGCCCGCAAACATCCGATCCGTTGTTGAACGATAGACGCTTCCCATGAGCTAGTCCCCCCTTTTTTATACCCCCAGAATACCAAATAAACGCCCCTAGCACTAGCTAAGGACGCTTCATAAAAGTCATTTATTTCGTTATGCCAGCTTCTTATCCAAAATCCGTGATAAGACCGACAACGCATAACAAATAATAAAGTACATCACCGCAATCATCAAGAACATCGGTAAGATGTACGCCGAGTTTTGCCCGTAAATGATTTGCGCATGGTTCAGTAATTCTGGTAACACGATAATCGTCGCTAATGACGTATCTTTAATCAATGAAATAAACTGACTGACGATCGTTGGAATCGTCTTTTTAATCGCTTGTGGAAAGACAATGTGCCATAGCGCTTGGACATAAGACATCCCATTGGCTCGGGCGCCTTCCATCTGACCATAATCCACGGCCAAGATCCCTGACCGTACGATTTCAGCTAGCATCGCCGATTCAAAGATCGTCATTGCTAGAATTGCCGCGAAGATGATCCCGGGTTTAAACCCAAGATGTGGTAACCCAAAATACGTGAAGAAAATGATCAAAATTAATGGTAAGTTCCGAATGATATCGACGACAAAGCCGACCACTGCGGATAAATATTTAATTTTAACGTAGCGCAATACCCCAAGAATCGAGCCAATGATGAAGCTGGCAATAATTGAGATAATGGACACTTCAACGGTCACCCAGAGGCCTTCGAGCAAGAACCGAATGTTGACCCAAGAATACGCTTGAATAAAGTTTTGCATAGTTTAGCCGCCCCCTTTTTACGCTAACCGTTTTTCTAAATGTCGCATGTAATAACTCAATGGTAACGTGATGATCAAATAAAAGACCCCGACGACCATGTAACTATTAATGGTGTCTAGTGACAAGGACGCAATCGAGTTTCCTTGATACATCAAGTCAAAACCAGCCACAAAGGCAAGCACGGATGAATTCTTGACCAAGTTAATGAATTGGTTACCCAACGGTGGAATGACGATTTTGAACGCCTGTGGTAACACGATAAACCGCATTGCTTGCCAATACGTCATCCCATTCGCGCGGGCACCTTCCATCTGACCATTATCAACTGACTGAATCCCAGCCCGTACCGTTTCGGCAATAAACGACGACGTGTAAATCGTGAGACCAATCGTACCGGCCGTAAAGCCATCGATCTTAGCGACATACATTGGAATAATCACGTAGAAGAACATCGCAATGACCAATAGTGGAATGTTCCGGAAGATTTCGATGTAGATCCGCCCAATAATGCGCATCGCCCGGTTCGGTAAGACTTCAAAAATCGCAAACATCGTCCCAATAATCGTACTAAAGATCAAGGCAATGATACTAGATAATAAGGTATAGCCGAGCCCTTGAATTAGCTCTGACCAGTAGTGTGTAAGAATATAAATCATTAGCGCGACGCCTCCTTATAATTGAAGCCAGCGACGTTGCCGAACCACTTCTTCAAAATGCGGTTATAAGTCCCATCGGCTTCGATTTCTTTCAACGCTTGGTTCACCGATTTCTTAAAGGCACCTTGACCTTTATTAATGGCAATCCCGTATGGTTCTTTAGTGAACGCCCCGCCAACGACTTTATAGCCAGGGTTTTGTGACGCCATCCCATAAAGAATCCCATTATCAGTCGTTAACGCGACCCCTTGACCAGACTTTAAAGCGGTCATGGCTTGCGCATAATCAGATAGTTCAAGCACTTGGGCCTTGGGCGCAAACTTCTTAATATTAGCCACGGAGTTAGCCCCGGTGACCCCGATCACTTTAGTCCCCGTCTTATTTAAATCCTTAACGGACTTAATTTTGCTGTTATTTTTGACCAATAACGATTGCCCGGCATCAAAATAAGAATCTGAAAAATCGACTTGTTTTTCACGTTCCGGTGTAATCGTCATCGTCGCAATAATCGCATCGATATTCCCATTTTTTAGTAATGGAATCCGTGTTTGACTCGTGACTTGGACGAACTTGGCTTTACCATCTTTACCCAAAATCTTTTTCGTTAAGGCCGTGGCAATATCAGCATCAAATCCCTTGATGGTATTATCCTTAACATCCATCAATCCAAATAACTTCGTATCGGCTTTAACGCCCCAGGTAATCGTTTTGCTCGCTTTGTCGTTCGCTAAAACATCTTGTTGTGACAAGGATTTGCGTGACCCACAAGCCGTTAAGACCACGGCAAGTAACCCCACCATCCCCAGAACACCCAGGAAACGATTTAACTTTTTCATACGCCATTTACCTCCCTGGATGTGTTAGTGTGTAATAATTTTGCTCAAAAATTGACGGGCCCGTTCATTCGTTGGTTCACCATCAAAGAATTGTTCTTTACGATCATCTTCCAAGATTTCGCCATCAGCCATGAAAATCACGCGGTCAGCGACTTCACGTGCAAAGCCCATTTCGTGGGTCACGACTAACATCGTCATACTTGAATCTTCGGCAACGCGCTTCATAACGTTCAACACATCATCGATCATTTCTGGATCAAGCGCTGACGTTGGTTCGTCAAATAACAAGCATTTTGGTTTCATCGCGAGTGACCGCGCAATCGCGATCCGTTGCGACTGACCACCAGAGAGTTGGCTTGGTAAGTTACCAGCTTTATCGGCTAAGCCAACACTGTCTAACAAGTCCATGGCCAACTTTTTGTTTTCAGCTTCTGGCCGTTTTAAAACTAATCGTGGTGCAATCATGATGTTTTCTAAAACCGTTTTATTGGCGTAGAGATTGAAGTGTTGGAACACCATCCCGACGTTTTTACGAATCTTATTCATATCGGTCTTCTTATCCGCTAAATCAAACCCATTGACTAACAACTGACCTGACTGGACCCGTTCCAACCCATTCACAGTTCGAATCAAGGTACTTTTCCCAGAACCAGATGGTCCGATCAAAACAACTTTTTCGCCTTCATCAATCGTTAAATTAATATTTTTCAGGGCGTGGAATTCACCATAATACTTTTCAACGTTGTGGAATTCGATCATTGACATTGCAGTCACCTTCGCTTTCTTCATCAGGCTGATAACTGATGGTTTCGGATTATCGCATTAATATTTTCTCTTAAAGATTCCTTATCTTTCGTTAATGCTATTTAAATAGTTTAATACATAATTAGTAAATCTGTCAAAAATGAAGTTAATATTGTCCACTATCACCAATTTAGTGTTAATTTACGGGAACCTTTTCAGTTAAAATAACTGAAATCACCACCCCAACTTGAACAAATCCAGCATTGTCAGGCTTAATCTTCGGAAATAAGCATCAAAAAACCGTTAATTTTCGTTCTATTATGAACAAAAATTAACGGTTTTATCATTATTTTTTAATTTTATTTTTGACTCGTTTTGCTGTGAATAATTAGGCCCAAATAAACGAGACCACCAACGACTAAAGCGCCCCAAACCAACATCGAATCAATCGGATACATCGCCCGTTGCGATAAAACATGCATGATAATCCCAACCATGGTCATCCCTGCTTTCATTTTAATTGATACGCTTAGTATAGCGAGCCATCAACTGTCAAAAAAGTGGGGTTTAAAAAATTTTTTCTGAAGTTTTTTCAGATTTAGCTAAGTTCTGACTAACCGACCTTTTTTCTTAAAATTTCTCAGGTATCATTCAGTTATCGTTAGGGGCAAGCTTTACGCAAAGCTGGTATTCTAACATCATACCAATTAGGAGGTAACAGCTTATGTTACTTGACCAAGACTTAAAAATTAAAAACATTATCGCCGCGCAAATCGTAAGGGTCTTCTACCCTTACATTATTGCAAAAACTGAAACTGGCGAATATCTCTCTTTAAACATCTCTGACACGGAACACAATGACCCCTTATTCTGGGACGAGCTCCGCAGTATCTTAAAAGCCAAAATCTGGGTGCCAATCGGCAAGCACTACCACCAGCTCTTAGACAATGGCTGGATGGTCAATCAACCGGTTTATTAGTTGCGGTAACGACTTAAAATAAGTCAGTATAAGCCATTTACTGACAGTTTGAGCTCATACCTAAGCGGTGTTTGACCGTTGTTTGCTGACCGATTACTGGACTTGTTATTTGACTAAGTATGAACACTAAGGAACCGCCACCAATAAAAATTAGGTGGCGGTTCCTTTTATAACGCTTAAAATGTGTCATCTACCTTAGCTGCAGATCAGCAGTCATGGAAGTCGCCGTACAAGTGGTGTTAGTTCGGCATGATTTTTGGCGGACTTACACCACCGACATCTTTGGTGATTGGTGAATTGTGCCAAGCACCAAAGTGAGGTTCGAGACCGGTCTTCAGGCTCGAACCGGTCGCCACGGCTACTGGAATTACTGCTGACCGGAAGCAGCAAGCGTCTACAAACTACTGATTTTTCCAAACCTTTTGTTCAGTTAGTTAAATCGCATGTTCAGTTTGACCACCATGTAGAATCGTCAACACATCATCGAGACTAATATCGACCATGTTCTTAACGGCCAAGTTGGTGTAAAAGCCCACGTGGGGCGTGATAATAACATTTGGCATTTGCATCAATTGGGCAATCAGTGGATCTTGTAAGGGTTCACCTTGATGATTTTGGTTAAACAACGCCGCTTCACCTTCAACTGTATCTAACGCCGCCCCCGCTAATTGACCAGCTTTTAAAGCCGCAACTAAGGCTGACGTTACGATGACTGGGCCACGTGAGGCATTAATAATGAAAGCGTCCGGCTTCATTAAGCGCAACGCCGCTGCATCGATCAATGCTTTAGAGGTCTCATTTAAATCAACATGTAAAGTCACGACATCGGCTTGTTTTAATAAGTCTTCCTTAGTATCCACATAAGTCAACACATCAGTTAATTCAGGGTGTCGGACCACATCATAAGCAATCACTTTAGCCCCTAACCCGTGGAACAAACGCGCTACAGTCCCACCGATTCGGCCGGCACCAATGACGCCAACTGTTAATGAGCGAATCTCACGGGCTTGTAACCCAGCCCAGCGGAAATCTTGTTGATTGATCCGTTGATCGAACAATTCTAGATTCCGAATCAACCGCATCGTTTGGGTCACAGCCATTTCAGCCACAGAGTTTGGTGAGTATGCCGGCACATTGGTCACCGTCAACCCGGCCGCTTTAGCTGCCGGAATATCAATCGTATCAACTCCAGCAGTTCGACTAGTAATTTGTTTCAAACCGGCAGCTGCTAATTGTTGGTAAACGGTCGGATCATCGCCAATTGCACTGCGTTGTTGAATCACTAAGCCATCGTACCCCTTAGCTAAAGCCGCCGTATCAGGATGAAATTCCAAGTCATTCGTATCAACTTGTACCTCGTTTTTAGCTGCCCAAGCCTTAATTGCAGCCATTTCATCATCACGCACACTATACATTAAAATTTTAGTCATTAGTTTGCCTCCGTTGTGGCTTGTTTTGCTGCGACATATTGACCGATTCGATCAACGGCCGTCTTTAAGTCAGTCATCGAAGCGGCATAACTGATACGCACATAACCTTCACCGCCAGGGCCAAAGGAACTCCCTGGAATCAATGCAACACGCGCATCGTGGGCCAATTCACGACAGAAGGCCATGCTATCTTGTGGTAATCCAGCTGGAATTTTACTGAATAAGTAGAAGGCGCCTTCCGGTTTGGCTGACTTGAAACCGAGTTTGTCTAACCCAGCGTATAAAAAGTCGCGGCGCGTTTGGTATTCTTTTTTCATCACTTGGGCATCATCTAAGCCATGACTTAATGCTTCAGTGGCCGCGGCTTGAGCATTGGCAGTCGTCGTTGTAACAGTGAATTGATGGATCTTGCCTAATTGTGTCGTAATTGCCTTGGGTGCACACATGATACCGATCCGCCAGCCGGTCATCGCATGGGACTTGGAGACCCCGTTAAGTAAAATCGTTTGCTCTGGTAAGTATTTGGCAATCGAAACATGGGTATCCCCATAAGTCAGTTCACTGTAAATCTCGTCAGATAACACAAAGACTGGTTGATCCGCTAAGACGGCAGCTAAAGCTTGCAAATCAGCCGCATGATACGTGACCCCCGTAGGATTGGATGGGAAGTTTAGGACAACCGCTTTAGCTTTGGGATGATCAGCTAACGTTTGTTTGAGTTGAGCTGGTGACAAGACAAAGTTATTAGCCGACGTATCCATGAAGACTGGCGTGGCGCCAGCTAATTTCGCAATTGCAATGTAAAGTGGAAAAATCGGGGTCGGAATCAAAACTTCATCACCGGGATTTAAAATTGAACTCAATGCGGTGTAAATCCCACCAGTCGCACCCGCCGTAATGATAACTTCACTTTCAGGATCGTAATGAACATCATACTTGGTTGCTAAGAAATTGGCCGCTGCTTGCCGTAATGCTAAGGTCCCATTGGACGGCGCATAGTGACTTTCATTATTTTCAATACTCTTAACGGCCGCTGCTTTCACATGTTCAGGTGTATTAAAATCAGGTTCACCTAACGTTAACCGAACAATCCCTGGAATATTTGCAATTTCTGCGTTGAACGCTAAAATATCCGATGGTTGAATTTCCGCTAACCGATTATTCATATGTTGGACCAAAGTTTCACTATCAATAGACATAGGCCAAGCCTCCAAATTTATTTAACTGGTAACAAGTTAAGTCAACAAAAAACGCATCCCAACTGGAAGACGGTTCCAAGGGATGCGTTAAAAATAACGTCGGTTTAAGATGAGCGCCGCCCTTGGAATTTTAAACATCCATGGGCGCCATTGAATCACAAAAAGCTTTTGGCAACCGCATCGATGCAAACATCGAAGTCGTGTTTGCACCTAAGCTGCGGGCACAAACACTAGCGAAAATACCAAAAGTAAAAGCTAGTCTTTAGTTTTTGATTCAATGGTAATGACATATAGCATTAACTCCTCATCAATTTATAATCTAACTATAACAATCCGAATTCAGACTGTCAACGGGGAATTTGCTATACTGAAGTTAATTCATGGCGAAAGGAAGATGATTAATGACTTACCGTGCTTTAATCTTTGATATTGATGGTACCTTAACCAATAGCCAACCCGCTTATGCGCGCGTGATGCGCGAAGTACTAGCTGGTTATGGCAAACCGTTTACCGATGCTGACGCCCAAACCACATTTCCGATGTCGGCCGAACAGGCGATGGCGCATCTTGGCATTGCGGCTGACGATTTCGATAAATTTCAGGCGAGCTATGAGGCCGTTATGGCCCATCACTATACTGATATTACATTATACGATGGCATCGACGACTTGTTCAGTCAGTTGCCTAATGATTTAAAAATCGGCATCGTCACTTCCCAACGTCACAACGAAATCGACGCCGGGATGGCACAATACGCCATCATGGATCGCATGTCCGTGGTCATTGGCGCCGATGATACGCCGAAGCGCAAGCCGGATCCATTACCATTACTAACTGCCCTAGAAAAACTAAACGTTGCCCCTAGCGACGCTTTATTTGTCGGTGATTCATTGAGCGACGAACAAACTGCCGCGGCAGCTAAAGTCGACTTTGGTTTGGCGGTTTGGGGGATGGACCCGAACGCTGACCATCAAATAACCGCCTATCGCTTTGATAATCCGCTAGATATTTTACGCGTCTTTTAGGTCTGGCAAGCTCATTATTATTAAATACGAAACAACTTAAGCTAAAGCTAAAAATAGTGGTCATATGAAAGTTCGCCTTTCATATGACCACTATTTTGTCGTGCCTTTTTATGGTTGAAACGTAGTCCAATCGGTAGTTTGTGCCGCTTGGATTACGCTAAATTTCTAGTAAGTCGACCGCGTAGGCGTAGCATCGGATTCCCGATCTTCAAACGCCACTTGGGCAGTGACTTGGTATTCACCAGGTTGTTCGATCGTTGACGTCCGCCCAGCGATTTTCTCCATCCCACCGGTAATTAACGTCGATGCCAAATATAACTTGTAATCTTCATGCGCATCATGCACATCAGTCAAGCCAACCCGCGTAATGTGACCAACTGGCAATTGATCAATTTGATTGATTCCTGCATAAATGACCAACTTGTGATTTTCCAATTTCAATTGTGAAAATGGGATCTGGATACCTTGGCCAATCGCACTGACTGGTTCACCGGTTGCCCGCACTTGCTTCATAATAGCCGCATCGCTCATGCCACCATAATCCAAACGCACAATATTAGCTGCTTGTAATTGATCAACGATTTGATGGACGTTTTCTTCTTCTGCCCGCGATGTTTTAACTGCCGCTGGTAACAACTCTTGCCCATCAAAAATCCCATTAGCTGGAATATAAGGTTGGTTTTGGTTCCCCATTGCCGCTTGTTTTTCCGCCGCAACGGCTTCCTTAGGCTTCCCACCTAATAGCTTTTCAATCTTAGGTGACAAATCAAAGGGTGGCTTCTTTTCGGTGAAATAGTAAAAAATATTCAACATCAAGAAGTAGATGACAACTAGGAAAACTAGCATGTAAATAATCCCACGCAGCCAACTCCCGTTTTGCATTAACCGCACCGCCACATAGCCAAGATAACAATTCCCAGCCGCACCGAGTAACGTGTAAATCTGATTTTTGATCTTAACGTTAACGTTGACGTAGCCTAAGGCATGATTAATCATATCTAAAATACTAAACATTGATTATTCGCCTCCGTCATCAGTACTAGTGTCAGTCGTTGTATCCGTTGTCGCGCTTTGGGTCGTCGCACTCGACGCTTTTTTGCTGCTTGAAGAAGCTTCGGTCGTGTCCGTGCTACTTTCGTCGGTCGTATCATCAGTCGTATCTGTGGTGCTGGATGTCTTCTTAGCACTAGATTGCGCGGTGGTACTATTTTTCTTTGCTGATGAGCTACTTGCTTCAGTCGTGTCATCACTTGAACTGCTGCTAGAGCTGTCATCTGAACTACTGTCTTGTGAACTCGAATCATCACTCGATGAGTCGCTACTGCTCTTATCTTTGCTGCTATCATCCGAGCTACTATTCTTATCACTCGGTTTATTTTTATCGCTGCCACTGGTGCTAGTCGTTGACGTTTGGACCACACTGGAACTGGTAGCCGAAGCCCCATTGACCGTATGGGTGGTCTTGTTAACAACGACGTTGGTCGCGCCGAGTGCTAACACAATTGATACAATTGCAAATGGTGATATAAATGGCGGTGTCCGATAAGCCATCGATGTCATTCCCTTCTGATTCAATTATCCGTTCTTCTTATCTCGAAACTCTATTTAACCATGGAACCATTAAAACTGCATTAATTATCCTCGAAATTAATAAACTCTTTAGCAAGCCACTTCAACGCCTGATACGAAAAAAGCCGACCCTAGTCAGCTTTCACTTGAGCGGCCTGCTTAGCCGTACAATCCGCGCATAAGCCATAAATTTCGATACGGTGACCCGTAATCGTACAGCCGGGTAACTGCGCCACATAGTCATCCAGTGGACATTCTTGCAATTCCATCACGCGACCACAATTTGAACAAACAAAGTGATGATGATGTTGATGATTAAAATCACATTGATATTTAACTAAGGTTTGCTTGGCTTGTGACTTTAATTCAAGCAACCCCAGCGTCTCAAACTCTTTGATATTACGATAAATCGTATTATGACTCATCCCAGCAAATAACGTCCGCATATGATCATCGACAGCCGAAATCGCCACATAGTGATCTTGATAGGTCACTAAATAATCCAACAGGGCTTGCCGTTGTTTGGTAATTTTTAACTGATTGCGACGCAAAATTGCCACCGCTTGTTCTAACGTTGAGTCCATCTAGGTGCGCCCCCTGTGCAGTAAATCATAATCATTACTATTTAGTGTAGCATATCTAGGGTGCAAAAGATATTACGCGACCCGATATTTAGCCACGAGCGCATCCAGTGCAACCGCTGTTTGTTGCCAATCATCATTGACGATGACTTGCGCGTGTCCCACTAGTCCTACTGGCAATTGTTGGTCCCGTTCATATTCATCACTGGCCACCCGTTGTTGAATGCGTTCAGTGGCATCGCCACGCTGCGTTAACCGTTCGATTAAAGCCGCTTGCTGCGTGACCTCTAAATAAATCACCACTGCTTGATCACCTAGCGCTTTAACATAAGTTTCAGCACCAGCCGTATCTAACACGATACTGATCAGTGGTGACGTTTGCCAGGCCGCAGCCAGCCCCTCACGTGACGACCCATATTGATTGCCACTGTAGGTCACATGCTCTAAATAATGTTTGGTCGCAAAACTAGCCGGCGTTTCAAAATAATAATCACGATTATTCACTTCACCGTCGCGTGGTGCCCGAGTTGTGTGGGTAATCACTTGTGGAATCTGATAGTTTTCTAGTAAGTAGCGACAAACCGTTGTTTTGCCACTGCCGGTTGGTCCAGTTACGACCAAAACGCGTTGGGTAGTCATGAGTTAAGATCTCCTAAATTCGTTTAAATTTACACAAAGTTGTAAGGCTTTTCATTTGCATTATATCAAGGAACCGCGTATAGTGATTAAATTGTAAGGTTCATAGATGATGTAAGCATCTCGTAGCAAAACCAAACAATTTCCATGAAGGGAGTTTTGTCAAATGAAATTTCAAACAACTAACAGCTGGTTCAGTATCGTATTGGATACCCAGCGACAATTATTTGTTGCAACTGACAAACTTCATCCAGAATTGCGCGCTGAAGGCGTAACAATCGAAGATGCAGTTGCTAACTTAAAAACGCAAGCCTAAATATCGATTTAATTAACTTAAATAATTAAAGATTCACTGGGTAGTTTAAAATTACCGGTACCGTTTATGCGACGGTGCCGGTAATTTTTTTAAGCTTTTTTCGTAATGTAGGCGTTGGCTTGGTCAAGTAGTTGCTTCAAGTTATCGTACGTCAACCGTTCCCGGGCCGCCGCATAGTCAAACCACCCAATCGCACTGATTTCTTCAGTCTGACGCGTGACCGCAACCCCAGAAGGAACTTCACTCACGAATAGCGTGACTTGTTTTAAGTTGCCATTTGGTAAGTCATATTCAGTATAGGCCTTAAATTTGGCATCGACTTGCACATCCAGTTGCGTTTCTTCTCGAATCTCACGTTGGGCAGTTTCAACTAACGTTTCGTCACCCTCGACGTGTCCTTTTGGGAACCCCCAAAAGTCACTGGTGGCACTTTGTAACAATAAATAAGCGGGATGGCCATCTTTTTGTTGATAAACCACTGCACCGCTGGCTACTTCTGTACTCATAAAATGCGCACTCCTTCTAAATCTAATCACTAACGCTTAAGTATAGTTTAGTATAACATTGCTCACGCTAAAATTGCCTTTAAAATTGGTTTCAAATTAATCCCTTGACGCGCATCGGTCCGATGCTCAGCTAAGGTTGCAGCCACCGCGGCATTCAGCCATTGATTGGCTAAGGTCACGCTTGTTTTGAGGTCATGTCCTTGACCTAATAACCCGGTCAAAACAGCCGCCAAAGTATCCCCCGTACCATTATAATGACCAGCCAAACGGGGTTGACCGACAAATTGAACTTGACCATCAGTTAACCAGGCACAACCGATTTTATCAGCTTGAGTCACATCGGTAATCACTGCTTTCGCCCCTGGTTTGAGCAAGCCTTGTAATTGTGTCAACAATGTCACTAAGGCTGGTTGGTCTTGATAGGATAGCCCCGTTAACAAGCATGCCTCGGTCACATTTGGCAAAATCACATCGGCGGGGGCAATCAAACGCCGCATCGCAGCCACATAATCAGCATCAAAGCCATCATATAAGCGGCCCAAATCACCTAACACCGGGTCAACAACTAATAAATCTAACGCTTGTGCTTGTAAATACGTCGTTAACAACTGGCATAATTCCACCGAACCCACATAGCCAATCAAGGCTTGTTGAAAATCCAGCTCAGCGGCGGTCCAATGTTGAAAGACTTGTGGCAACCATTGCGCCAGATCCACGATGGCTGGTCGCCCATAACCACTCGTATGGGTCGACAATAAACTCGTCGGTAACACTGCAACCTGATAATCCATTGCCGTTAAAACTGGTACGGCCGCACTTAGTGAAATGCCGCCAACCGCAGACAAGTCCTCTGCTACTAATATTGATGCCATCCACGCGTCCTCCTCTAAACATTTTAATTATTAATCATCTTATCAGAATTAACGATACTTGTAAGCTATCCAGGCACGGTTCAAACGTTCACTCAACAACCTTTTTTGAATTAAGATGTGGTTCTCATTGACTTTTAATATTTGTTCACGGTATCATGTTGGCATGGTAAAATTGTCAATTATGACAAGTAACTGTGAAAAATAACTAAAAAAGGTGGCTATTATTAATGGGGATTCGTCAGCGGATTTTCCAAAAAGAAAATCTGGAACGTTATTTACAAGCCGATGGACATTTTGAACGTACGTTATCGGCAATTGACCTAATCGCCCTGGGTATCGGGGCTGTTATTGGGACTGGGATTTTCATCCTACCTGGGACAGTCGCCGCAACGACTGCCGGGCCCGGCATCATTATCTCATTCGTCTTGGCCGCAATCGTCTGTGCGGTCGCTGCAATGTGTTATGCTGAGTTTTCGTCAGTCTTGCCGATTGCTGGTTCAGCATATTCCTATGGTAACATCGTCTACGGTGAATTAGTTGGTTGGATTACCGGTTGGGCCTTAGTTTTGGAATACGTCTTGGCCGTCGCTACGGTTTCCGTCGGGTGGGCAGCCTACTTTAACTCGTTTATTGCTGGTTTTGGGTTAAAATTACCCAAAGCAATTACAGGCTCGTTTGACCCGGCCAACGGGACGTATATCAATATCGTCGCCATCATCATCGTCTGCTTAATTGCTTGGATCATTGATGAAGGGTTAAAAACGTCGATTAGGTTGAACAACATCGTCGTCGTTTTGAAATTAGCTATCATTATTGTTTTCTTGTTAGTTGGTTCATTTTACGTTAAACCAGCTAACTGGACCCCGTTTGCGCCATTTGGGGTCCATGGTATCTTCAAAGGTGCGGCGGTCGTCTTCTTTGCCTACTTAGGTTTTGATGCTGTCTCGTCATCCGCCGCAGAAGTTAAAAATGCGAAACGTAACATGCCAATTGGGATTATCGGCACGTTAGTCATTTGTACCGTCTTTTATATTTCAGTCGCGGCTGTTTTGACTGGGATGACCTCTTACAAGCTGCTAAACGTGGATGACGCCGTTACCTTTGCGTTACAACTCGTGCACCAAAACTTCGTGGCCGGGATCGTGTCAATTGGCGCCTTAGCTGGGATGTTTACCATGATGGTCACGACGATTTATAGTAGTTCCCGACTATTATATTCAATTGGTCGCGATGGCCTCTTACCAAGCTTCTTAGGTAAAATCGATAAGAATCATACGCCCAAGCACGCCATGGTAACAGTCACAATCGTCATTTCAATTCTTGGCGGTTTTGTGCCATTAGGCCAACTGGCTAATCTGGTCAATATTGGGACCTTAATTGCCTTTACCTTCGTCTCCTTTGGGATTATTCTGTTACGTCGTAATCCTAAGTTGAACAAAATTAAAGGCTTCCGCGTGCCCTTTTATCCTTACTTGCCAATCATCTCAGGACTTTTATGTATCTTTATGATGACCCAATTGTCCGCTGAAACTTGGGTTGCGTCCATTATTTGGTTTGTCTTAGGCCTAATCATCTACTTTGGTTATGGTATTCGGCATAGTAAAATGAACCAAGATCGTTAACACTAGTTTTTAACTTAATTCGATTAAGCCCGGTGTGCTGTGAGCCTTTCAGGTCTCGCACGGCACCGGGCTTATTTTAGCCAATCATAGCGTCGCATCGAGTTACGATTATCCATGACAGCGGTTACGGTTTACGGTATGATGGGGGCAAACCTAAAAAGGATGTGACGTTGTATGTTAACCCCATCAAAGTTCCAAGCTGAAATCAGCAAGCATCATGATCAAATGTACGCGCTTCTCAAAGACAATCCTTGGCTAATCCCAGCCACCTTATCGATGCAAGTGATTCCCGTTGCCTTAGGCGTCCATGGCTTCTGGAAGAATCGGCAACTCAGTAAACAGCTCAAGATTGAACGTGAAAGAACCAAACAGTTGGCCTTACAACAAGTTGAAAATGTCACAACTAAGGTTAAGACCGCGACCGAACAGACCCATTGTCCGACGTTTATTCACGATCACTTGTGCAAACATTTTACGCATTAATCAACCTTTAAATCCTAACTAAAACGTCACGACCAGCTTAACCATCCGCTAGTCGTGACGTTTTAATTTAGCCTACAAATGAATCGTCACATTCACACTACCACCTAAGAGCTTGGCGACTGGACACCGCGTCTCCGCGATTGCCAGCCAATGTTCAGCGGTTGCAGCATCAACTTCAGGTATCGTGACCAGCGCATCGACCAAGAATTGATACCCAAACCGGTCACGGGTTAATCTGACAGTCGTGGTCACCGTACTTTGATGTGGCATTTGATGCTCACCCTCAATGGCTTCTAAAGTCGCATTCAAACAAGTGCTCAAAGCCAGCCCAATCAGCTGTTCCGGGTTCGTTCCTGGGACTGATTTTAATGGACTAGAGACAGTGACTTTTAAGCCATCCGGCACATAGGCGATCCCTTCAATGCCATCTTCATTAATCGCTTGCGTCGTATATAAGGTTGGAAATTCTGCCATATCTCATCATTCCCTTCGTGAGTTAGCCTTAATGTAGCACAATCTGATAGCGCTGTCAGCGCCTGATTTGGCATCACTAGGAATAGGCGTATAATATACCGTAAAACTTACTAAACGAAGGATGCCATTATGAAGAACAATCAATTTGCAATCGTACCGACCGATTCGGAAGCAGCGATTGCGGAGCTTAAAAAGATTCAGTTTATCACGGCGACCATGGCCGATTTAAAAACGGTACCTGAGGTTTACCGGGCCTTGTTAGCCAAGAGTTTTCCCGAAGTACACTCTACCGCTGGGTTAACCCACAAATTCGCTAACTTAATGGCAACGAGCCAACACAACTTAAACGACTGGCTAGCAACTGCCAATGTCGTGAATAACCAAGTCTTTTACAATGTTGGCTTACAGTTATTGGGCTTTTTACCAGGCCAAGACTTTGACTTAGCTGATCCATTGTTGGCTATGCGTGATATTCATTTACCAATGGTCGGCGACAGTGCTTTTGACCGTGAAGCCTTGTATTACGCTTGGTACCTCTTGTTGAACACTCGTGGCGTTAAAGGCCAAACGTTAATCGAAAACTTGACCACTCGCGGCTACTTTGTGCCATTTTATCAACGGCCTAATCAAGATAAGCCCCTCTTCTTCAATGGCAAAGCGCAAGCGGTCTTTAACACGAATGAGTTGATTCGAGACGTCGTTTATGTTGAAGCCCCACTTGATACCGATCATGATGGTCAGCGCGATTTATTAAAGGTTGAAATTTTGCGGCCAGCTGAAACTGCAACTGGCCTTAAAGTACCGGTCTTATATACGGCTAGTCCTTATAACCAAGGCATTGACGATGCCGCCGGTAAAGCCACCATGCATAACGTCGACGTCCCATTGACTGCTAAAACACCGGATACTAATACTTACGCCGATGTCGAATACCACTCACAACCAGCCGACCTCCCAGCCGCACGATCTGTCACACAAATCAGTGATGCGGCGGAAGAAACCTTTGGTCGTGAACAATCGTATACGTTAAACGACTATTTCTTAGCACGTGGATTTGCGGTCGTTTACGCGGCCGGCATTGGCTCGGTCGATTCTGATGGCCTGGCCCCCACTGGTGATGAAGACGAAACCACCTCTACGATTGCCATTATCGAATGGTTAACCGGCAAACGCCATGCCTTTACAACCCGTGATGGTGACGTTGCGATCAACGCTTGGTGGACGAATGGGCTCGTTGCCATGACCGGTCGTAGTTATTTAGGCACCCTGGCAACTGCCGCTGCAACCACTGGCGTTGACGGTTTAAAGACGATTATTTCGGAAGCCGCCATCTCTAGTTGGTATGACTACTACCGTGATAACGGCCTCGTCGTTGCGCCAGATACCTTCCAAGGTGAAGACACGGATGTCTTAGCAGCCGAAGTTTTCTCACGCAGTTTAAAAGCTGGCGATGCCCACCAGATTAAGCCTAAATTTGATGCCAAACTGGCCGCTTTAACTGCTGGTCAGGACCGTACCACTGGCAGTTACAATCAATTTTGGGATGAACGGAATTATTTGAAAAATGTCGCCAATATTAAGGCTGATATTGTGATGGTCCACGGCTTAAATGACTGGAACGTTAAACCACGCAATGTGGCTAACTTATGGGACAAGCTGCAAGATGTGCCGGTAACTAAGAAATTGATTCTCCATCAAGGCCAACACATCTACATCAACAATTTACAATCGCTTGATTTTACTGACATGATGAACTTATGGTTAAGTCATGAATTATATGGGTTGGACAACCATGCTGAAAGCTTATTGCCGAACGTGTTAGTTCAAGATAATACGGCGACGCAAACTTGGCATGCCCATGATAATTGGTGGCAAGATACTGACGACGCTTTGGACTTCAAGGTGCAATATAAAGAACTCGTCCCCGCTGATCATCCAGTTGATCAACGTGCTGCTCACTTTACCGATAAATTGCCTGATAAACTCTTTGACCACTATCGCACTGATTTGACTGCTTGGCAGACGGACTTATTGAGTGAAGACAAGACGAGTCCGTTATATGACCATCGCCTGCTCTTTAAGAGTTGGCAAGCACCGAGTGACCAACTCCTAGTTGGCCGCCCACACGTGACGGGGTCAGTGGCAGTTAATCAAAACTTTGGGATGTTGAGTTTTATGTTACTCGACTTTGGGTCTGCCAAACGTTTGACCGTTAGCCCCCAACTGATTGCGTCAAAAGCACTAGATCTTGGCTACCATTGGCGTGAAGATGACTTAAAAGACTTCAAATTAGCTGCAGCGACTTCGCCTTATAAGATGATCACCAAAGGCCATTTGAACTTACAAAATCGTCATGAGCCTTGGCATGCTGAAGCACTCAAAGCCAATGAATTTTACGATTTTGCGGTTGATTTACAGCCGATTTTCCATCACTTACTAACAGGACACCAAATCGGGCTAGTGGTTTATGCCACTGATATGAAGATGACTGTCCGCGGTAATCAAGATTTACAATACTCCTTACAATTAAACGATTTATCGTTACACATTCCAATGAAACCATTTGAATAGTACTAAAAAGACGGCCCGCTTAGCGAGTCGCCTTTTTGATTAGTTCGATTAATTTTTATTAACTGCGGCG
Source organism: Lactiplantibacillus daowaiensis (assembly GCF_005405085.1). Lineage (GTDB taxonomy): Bacteria > Bacillota > Bacilli > Lactobacillales > Lactobacillaceae > Lactiplantibacillus > Lactiplantibacillus daowaiensis. The sequence continues at coordinate 40,293 of NZ_BJDJ01000021.1, forward strand.
ATCCGATTAGCGATCAACGCGGTTAAATGCTTGTTCCCAGTTGGATTAGGATGCACATTATCATCCGCAAACCAATTGCTTTGCTTCAAAGCTAACCCGTGCCAATCAATCACATGGACATTGCTGTACTTTTTAGCCGTCTGATTGATCTGACTGTTAACTTGATTTTGCCAACTCCGAGTTGGCACATGGGCGGTCACCCAGAAAATCTGGTGATCTGAACCAATTGCATGGACCACTTGATCAGCTTGAGCACTGGTAATCGTCCCATTAGTCCCAATATTAACCAAGACATTCTTCGATAATTGACCTTGTGACTTCAATGAACTGACGATTCCAGGTACTTCCGTTACTTGACGGCCGACCCGTCCTTGCACGACTGTTCCGGGAATCACTTGTTGTAAGTCACTGGAGACATCGAGTAAAACCGAATCCCCAATCGCCGTTAGGTCCGTTTGTCCCATCGCTAAGACGACTTGTGGTTTTAAGTTGTAATCTTTAACGACAACTTTTTGTTTACTGTTCAACTTAGCCATCGCTTGTTTGGTTTGCAACTTATCGGCAGCCACTTGTTTCTTCTTAGCTGCCGCGGCTTTGGCCGCCGCCTTTTGCGCTTTTAGTGCTGCCGCATTTTGGGCTTTGACTTTTTCAGAGTTCTTAGTAATCGTCTCTTGAATCGCAGTCTTCTTCGCAACCGAAGCCTTGCTAGGTTGTTGCACAAACCCAACGGCCGTCACTGCGAACAAAATAACTGCCAAACCAACAATCGAGCCACTGACCCGATTAAACCGTGGTTCATGCACGAAGTGACGTAAGTCGGTAAAGACCTGACTATAGTTGTAGTGCCGCATTGGATTTTCGATAAACCGATAACTCAACTCGGTAAAGACCATGATCAACGCCACTTCAATCAAACTATTAAGCAGCGGATGATCCCCAATGTTTTGCACTTTGGTTTCATAAAAAATCATCACGGGAAATTGATACAAATAAATCCCATAACTGCGTTGCCCAATATATGAAAAGACTGGGTTCGTTAAGATGCGATTCATATGACTAGCCGGATGTGCAACGGTTGCGACCAAAATGCCAGATAGGACGGTAAATAAGAACATCCCACCACGATACGTGAAAGCTGATTCACCGGACAATTGGAAAAACATCCAAATTAAGCCAATCAATGATGCACCACCTAATAAATCAAGGGTGATACGGTTAGCTGGTGCTAAGTCTTCCGGCAATTGCCGCGATGGCCAAGCAAATGCTAATCCCGATCCAATCAAGATTGCAAACATCCGCGTGTCCGTCCCATAATAAACCCGGTTAGTGTTGCTTGGGTCATATAAAATGGCCATTGTAATCGCTGAAGCGATGGCTGCCACCATCATAATTAAGAAAATTTGTTGTCGATTTTTGAAAATCAATAACAAACCAACCACGATCAACGGCCAGAATAAATAATATTGACCTTCAATCGATAATGACCATAAGTGGGTGAATGGTGATTCACCATTAAAGCGATCAAAATAGCTCTGACCATGGCCAATTTCGAACCAATTATAAACATATAACAAATTGGTCATCACAGTCGCCCGGATATTAGTCAATAGCGACCGCTGAAAAAGCGTGATATATGTTGTTGTTCCTAATAGCATCGTCACAAGAGCCGGATATAATCGCCGCAACCGGCGCGCATAAAAATTCCATAATCGAATCGACCCGTGACTGTCCCATTCTTGCAATAAAATATCAGTAATCAAATAACCTGAAACGACGAAAAATATTGGAACCCCCAAATACCCACCTTGCAAAGAAGCCGGCATTAGGTGATAGATGATGACCCCCAGAACCGCTAACGTCCGGATACCATCGAACCCGGTGATATACCGACGTGGGCGCATGCGGTGGCGGTTCATCCTGGCCATCGTTCGGCTCATATTAACGCCCGTTAAATTATCGTTCATTTTCCCATTACCCCTTGAAATTGTTCCTACAGTGATTAGCCTAACATTGCCATTTTTATTAGTAGTTCTACTATAATATGGTGAGTACCGTTTTGACCAGTATTAATTAAGCTTCTTTAATTATTTTTATTAACCACTTTATTCATCAATCCCAGTAATTTTATCACAAGTAACAGGTTTTTAGGACCGCAAATTAAATTTAGTTGGCATTCGCCGCAAAATTGCTTGGGCGACTACAACGACAAGGACAACTTTAATCAACGCAGGCAGTAAAAATGGCACGACCCCCGTACTAATTGCGGCGGTCCAAGTCATTTTTGCTGAAAGGACAAGCCAGTACGTGCCCGCAAACAGTTGAATGATTGCCCCGAAAATATTACCGAAAATTAATGCTGGTGTTCGTTTGGTATACTTATAAAAGGCTCCCACAATCCAGACATATAAGAAGAATCCCCATAAATAGCCCCCAGTTGGTCCAAATAATGCAGCTAACCCGGCTGCGCTACTAGCAAAAACCGGAATACCAATCAAGCCTAACAACAAATAAATCCCGATTGCCCAAGTGCCAACCACTGTTGGGACGATACTAGCAATTAAGCCAACCGCTAACGTTTGACCGGTCAATGGAATCAGACCTAATGGTATCGTGATTTTCGAACAAATAGCTAGTCCCACAGCAAGTTCTGCCGCAATAATCAGTTGTTTTAATAATTTCGTATTACCCATGATAATCCCCCGTAATCAAATTAACTTTTGTAATCTCGCCCGAATTGTATGACTGTTGCGTCCCATCCGGTAACGCTAAAACAAGCGCCCCTGCGGCATTAATATCTTGCACAGTCCCGTAAATAAGCTGATCACCACTCTTTAGTTCAACTTGCTGGCCAATGACCATTGACAGCTGCCGATAATCGGCCATGAAATCACCAGTCGTATACGTCGCATAACCCGCAAAGAAATACGATAATAGCTTGCTGACAACTTGGTTACGGGTGACCGTCGTTTGGGTCGTCACCGCCCCAGCCTTAGTTTGCAACCCATTGGGAAACTCGTTAGCCGGCGTCGTTAAATTGATCCCAATCCCCACGATAACGGTTGAAATCCGACCAGATTCTAAATCAGTCGTTGCTTCAGACAAAATACCAACGGCTTTATGATGGTTGACTAACACATCGTTGACCCATTTTAATTCAACTGGTACGTCAAACAAGTCGCGCAATGTTTTCGCCACGACTACCGCTGTACTGGTCGTTAATAACCCCGGGTCAAATGGCATCCCCGCCATAATTGGTAACCCAATACTTAAGTAAAGTCCCGTTTCACTAGGCGAATAAAATGCCCGGCCAAACCGGCCATAACCACCAGTCTGAGTATTAGCAACCACAACGGTCGGCATAGTCAGCGGCTGCTTAGTTGCTAGTCGCTTCAAATAAGCGTTGGTTGAATCAACTTGGTCTAAAACAATGACCGTCGGCGTTGTTGGTCCGGTGATACCTTGCATAATCGCTGGTTGACTTAATTGATTGTTGTCAACATAGCAATATCCCCGGCCATGGCGACTTTCAATCGAATAGCCTTCATTTTGTAGTCCTTGAATCGCTTTCCAAATTGCGGTGCGACTAACTGCCAACTGTTGTGCCAATTGGTCGCCCGAACAATAATCTGGTGCAGCTTGCATTAATAAAGTTAAGACTGCGGTTTGCGTACTCATTGCCATCCCTACTAACCTTTAGATTTGTTAACCCATTATTTCACATTGGTTAACTAGTCGCAATCTAAAGTTGTACTTTTATGGTATTTTTACCGGCAACGATTGCATCTACCGAAGTATTAGGATTCGTTAACTGCGTTGCCAAACCTTTTGCTACGGTGGTATGATGGGTATTAAATATAATGAAATAAGGTGATCATTTGAAACAAGGAACTACGATCATCACGTTGGATAACGGCTACCATTTATGGACCAATACCCAAGGTGAAGGCGACATCCATTTACTCTGTTTACATGGTGGCCCTGGTGGTAACCACGAATACTGGGAAAACTTTGGTGAAAAGTTAGCTGATTTAGGCGTCCAAGTGACGATGTATGACCAATTAGGCTCATGGTACTCTGATCAACCTGACTACTCTGACCCTGAAATTGCTAAGAAGTATTTATCTTATGATTACTTCTTGGATGAAGTTGAAGAAGTTCGCCAAAAGCTTGGCTTAGATAACTTCTACTTGATCGGTCAATCATGGGGCGGTGCCTTAACCATGATGTATGCCTTGAAATATGGTCAACATTTAAAAGGTGCCATCATCTCAAGTATGGTTGACAATATCGACGAATACGTGGTTAACGTCAACAAGTGCCGGGAAGAATGTTTACCAGCTGACGCCGTCGCTTACATGAAACAAAAAGAAGCTGAAGGCAATTGGAATGACCCACAATATCAAAAATACGTGGACGTTTTAAACGCTAATTACGTTGACCGTAAGCAACCCGTTGCCATCTCACACTTAATCAGTACGATGGCAACTCCAGTTTACAATGCGTTCCAAGGCGATAACGAATTCGTTATCACTGGGAAACTCAAGGAATGGGATATTCGTGACCAAATCCATAACATCAAAGTCCCAACGTTATTGACTTTTGGTGAACACGAAACGATGCCACTCGCTTCTGCTCGGCGGATGGCCCGTGACATTCCTAACTCACGCTTAGCAACAACGCCTAACGGTGGCCATCATCATATGATCGATAACGCCCCAGTTTACTTCGACCACTTGGAACAATTCATCAAGGATGTTGAAGACGGTAGCTTTAATAAAGATTAATCTCTTAGACTTCGCTAATTTAGCGGAGTCTTTTTTTGCGTCTTTGCCGGCTACGCTGCTTAACGATTCCGACAACCAGTTCTTAGCACAGTCAAACCAGGATTAGCGTCCTGTGTCGATGTCGTTAGCTGGTGTATTTTGCCAGCTTACGACATGGGCCGTCTTTAAGATGTGGGGTATCAGCTTAAAAGCGCCTGGTAGACCGCTTTTGGGCTACCAGGTTGGCCCCACCGGACAGAAATCCTGGTCTGACTGTGCGTTAACGCTTATCGGTGGAATCACTAAGCGACGAAACCGGCAAGAAAAAAGCCCGCACCTAATTGATAGATGCGGGCCGTTAATAGTTTAATTATCAGACGTTTAAAATCCATAAGAAGAGAATAAAGACGAAGAACAAGACGTACATTAATGGGTGCACTTCTTTAGCGTGCTTCGTGGCAACCATCATAATCACATAACTGATGAATCCTAAAGCAATCCCATCAGAGATGCTGTAAGTCAATGGCATCCCGATGACCGTCAAGAATGCCGGTACCGCGATTTCAAATCGGTGCCAGTTAATTTCCTTCAATGATTCGGCCATCAATACCCCAACAATAATCAAGGCTGGTGCAGTGACTTGGTTGGTCACAACATTCAACAATGGTGAGAAAAACATCCCTAAAATAAAGAGTAAGCCGGTCACCACTGCACTAAACCCAGAACGACCACCAACGGCAATCCCGGCTGAAGATTCGACGTAAGCCGAAGTTGGGGATGTCCCCAATACTGACCCAACTAACATTGACGTTGAATCGGCCATTAAAGCACTCCCGACCCGTGGCATCTTGTTATTCTTCATGAAACCAGCTTGTTCAGCCAATCCCACTAAAGTCCCCGCTGTATCAAAGAACGTGACTAACAAGAACGTCAAGACCACGATAATCAACTGTAAACTATTAATATCACCAACGTGCGCTAAAGCCACCCCAAATGTTGGCTTCAAAGAAGGTGCTGCCGAAACGATATGACTTGGCATCTTAATCAAGCCGGTAAATAATCCGAGTAGCGCGGTTAAAACCATCCCAATAAAAATCCCACCGGGAACTTTACGACTCATTAAAACCAACGTTACGATTAAACCAAAAATCGTTAACCAAGTCGTCCCGACATTTAAAGGTCCTAACCCAACGACAGTTGACTTGTTGGCCACAATCAAACCGCCACCATGTAACCCGATAAAAGCGATGAAGAACCCAATCCCAGCGGAAATGGCGAGCTTCATATCACGTGGAATCGCATCAATAATCATTTCTCGCAAACGGAAAACTGTAATAATCATGAAAATTACGGAAGCAACAAAAACCCCAGCTAGCGCAGTTTGCCACTTAATACCCATCCCAATGACCACTGAATAGGTAAAGAACGCATTGACCCCTAATCCAGGTGCAATCGCAATCGGATATTTAGCGACGATCCCCATTAACAAACAACCTAACGCTGACGCCAATGCAGTCGCGGTAAAGACTGCCCCAGCATCCATTCCTGAAGCGCCTAAGACGCTTGGATTAACGAACAGAATGTATGCCATCGAAACAAACGTCGTTACCCCAGCTAGGGTCTCAGTTCGCATCGTGGTATTGAGCTCTGAAAAATTAAAATATGCCGCAATTTTATTCATGATTTCCTCCAGAATTTGAGATAATAGCATTTTGCATATTTGTAAACGTTCGTGTTTTATATCTCTTAGACAAGCATTATATTATCATTGTTAGTTGTTAAAAGCAATATCCGAACGCTAACTAATTAAAAGCGACTTTATTTCTATTTTTATTTTTTTAAGTTCTGTACTAGAATGAAAGTGATTACAAGATGATACTAGTAGCGTCCACCGGGGGAGTGAGATAAATGGCTAGTTCCAAATTTAGTGCAATTTTCTTTTTAATCTTATATGCGGTCTTACTATATTTCGTGTTTACCATGCAAAACATGGTGGCCATGTATTTAATGGCGATTGGGATGTTTTTAGAAGCTTGTGAAGGCGTCTATTGCAATTTCTTTAAGCACTAAAACACAAAGCCGGTGTTGAAACCTTTGGATTTCAGCACCGGCTTTATGTTTTTAGTGATGATAATGTAACTGACTCGCATGTGCCGTTTGTTGAACTTGATCAACTTTAGAGCTTATCGTTTGCAACAACTCGATGGCTTGGTTAACTTTACTGGTCCCTAGTTGTTGGACCCATGCATCAAAATGTTCGCTGATTGCTTGATCCACCAACTGTTCAATCCGTTCCCCACTGGCGGTTAAGTGTAAATATAGCCGCCGCCGATCTTGCGGGTCAGGGACTTGAAAAATATATTCTTGCGATAAAAGCGCTTTAATTTGGCGGGAAATCGCACTACGCGTCACTTGTCGTTGTGACGCAATATCATTTAGGGTCACTTGGTCCGCCATTGCAATACGGCGTAAAATTAAAAATTGCTCAAATGACAAATTATTTTGACTGAGCGGCCAAGCCACTAAATCCGCCATTAGCTTAGTTGTACTTTGATAAGCCTCAAAATAACTGTTTAATAAGTTACCGAGGTCGGCTTGCTGATTCATCTCTCTCACCATCGTTTCATTTGCTAGATTTATACATGCCTAAAATATAACACGGCTTTAACTATTTTGCACAGAAACACCAACCGATTCGGGATTTTGTCCCTGGTAAAGCATCCTACCTAACATTTTTCGGCTAAAACGTGTATGATTAAGGATAGATTAAAACGCTTACGCATAAGGAGCTGATGACATGTCACTCACACCTTTGCATCAAGTTGAACTTAACTTAATGCAACTTGTTACGAAAATCTGTGACGCAGAAAAGATTGACTATTTTTTGATTGGCGGTTCCCTCTTAGGCGCCATTCGACACCAAGGGTTCATTCCTTGGGATGATGATATCGACATCGGCATGCGCCGGTCTGAATACCAACGCTTCATCGCCGTGGCCAATAAATACTTGGACCCAGACGCCTACTTTTTACAAACAGGCGCTAGTGACCCTGATTATGGGCTCAGTTATATGAAACTATTAGATGTAAATACCTACATTGAAGAAAAAAACAACGTTAACAATGCGTTTAAGGGCGTGTTTGTCGATATCTTCCCGTTTGATAAGATTCCAGCTGACGAAGAGTTGCGACGGTCACAAATGATGCATTTCAAATTAGAAGATGCTGCCATTTTGTTACGTCTGAATTATAATTTTGTCAAAACGCCCCTACGCAATCTCATTACTAAAAAAACACCGCAACAATTAGCCGATGTCAATGACCACAAGCAACAACGTGAAGACTACATGCGTCTCTACGAGAATTCAGATGCGCGCACGTATAAGAACTTGGCTTCACAATACGATTATGACAAAGAAATCCTATCCGATGATGAGTTGACTGAATTACAACTAGCACCTTTCGAAACGATTCAAGTTAAGATTCCGGCAGCGTATGACGCGATTTTAACGCGGATGTATGGCGATTATATGCAACTTCCACCTGAAAACCAACGCGTGGAAAAGCATCTCAACAAACTAATCATTAATAATCGCGAAATTTTGTAAGCACGCTTAGAGTAGTTCAGTAACCAATTAGGTGACTGGTCTACTCTTTTTTATTCGGGCCACCTAAATAATTTGCTAACGAAAGCCATTACATTTTTTTAATGGTATTAAATTAACTTTTGCGTATGTTACTATTGAAAAGAGCGCAGTATGGTCTGATAGAATCAAACAATCTTTAGGTATATTTCAGCTGATTCATTGACTAGAAAATGGGGGGCACAACATGGCAGCAAAACTGTTTGGTATTATGATGATTAACGTTCAAAATATTGAACTTTCAATCGTCAACTTAAAAACTTTACGACAAGTTGAACGCGTGCGTTCAGATGTCGCTTTAGGTGAAGATTTATATGATGAACACACAATCGACTATGACTCAGTCGAACAAGCCTCACAAGCACTAACTGGTTTTATTCAAATCATTCATGATTACGGGGTTACTGACTATCACTTATGGGGGTCTTGGTCATTATCTACCGCTAATAACGCGGACTATATTCAAGATCAATTGCTCGTGCGTACGGGACTGAAAATTGATTGGTTGTCCAATAGTCAAGAAACCTACTTGCGGTCCGCCGCAGTTGCAGTTAACTTTCCAAAATTCAAACAGATCATTCAAGAACCTACCTATTTGTTGGGGATTAATTCTGGTAGCGTCGGCATTTCACACTATGATCAGGGCAGTTTTGCTTTTTCGCGGAGCTTACGTTTAGGACCGGTCCGGATTGCTGAAGTCTTAGAAGACTTACAATCGACAGTCCCCAATTATGTTGAAGTCCTCGACGATTACATTTCTAGTCAAATCGCCGACTTCGGCCGCTTCTTACCAACAACTCGTCAACAACCCAGCCAAGTTGTGATGCTTGGGGTCGCACCATTTTCTAACCTATTCCAACAATCACAAACTGATGCTGGCGTCCAAGAATTAAGCGTAACGGACTTTAGAGCAATGTATAACGACGCCATTAATGCGTCAGATCAGTATTTGATGGAAAAATATGACGTTGATGAAACAGATGTCCGCCTAATTATTCCAGAACTACTCTTGATCAGTGAACTGCTACAGCTCACTAATGCTAAATCAATCTGGTTAGGTAATGTCACTGCTTTAGATGGTTTAATCATTCAAGAAGCCGTTAAACTGGGCTATAAAAAATATAACTTCAACAATCAAATCGTAACGGCCGCTAAAAATTTAGCTAATCGTTACAATGTCGAACCTAAACATCGTGATTTGGTCACTAAGTTCTCTTTACATTTGTTTGACCAACTCAAGCCATTGCATCATTTAACTAAACGCGACCGGTTGTTGCTACAAGTGGCCGCAATCGTCCATGACGTCGGTAGCTATATTGATCCACACCAACATTACATGCATTCGGACTATATTTTGCGAGCAACTGAATTGACTGGCTTAACTGATGAAGAAAAACAATCAATTGCGACGATTTCACGATATCACAGTGCGCAAACACCCTCAAAAGACATCAAACATTTTGAACATATGAGTCTAGAGCAACGATTAGTCGTCTCAAAATTATCCGCCATTTTAAGAATTGCGGATGCTTTAGATGATGGTCGCCAACAAAAAATCAGTAAAATTTCAGTATCCATTAAGAATCCTAAAGTGATCATCACCTGCTATTCACATGATGATCTATTCTTAGAAAACTGGGTCTTTTCGCAAAAAGCGGAATTCTTCAAGGAAGTCTTCGGCCTGACACCAGTAATTAAACGACGGGGAGTGCGTTAATGATGAATTATCAAAAGGAAGCTTATTACACAAACCGAGAACTTAGTTGGATGGACTTTAACTATCGTGTCTTAGATGAAGCACGCGATAAAGAAAATCCATTGCTCGAACGAGTTCGCTTTTTAAGTATTACGCAAAGTAACTTAGATGAATTTTTCACTGTCCGGGTCGCTTCTTTACGTAAGTTAATGTCAGTTAACTACAACAAACCCGATCCAGCCGGGCTGACACCCAGTGATCAAGTGGCGGCAATTACCGAAAAAGCCCATGAAATGGTCAAACGACAATACAACACCCTCAATCGGTCATTGTTACCTCTGATGGAACAACATGGTATTCATTTATTGTCCATCGACGACTTAACCAGCGAACAATATGCGTTTGTTAAAAATTATTTTGATGACGAACTTTATCCGGCCTTAACACCAATGGCCGATGATTCATCACGACCGTTCCCATTTATTGCGAATAACACGTTAAACATTGCGTTACGAATTTATAAAAACGGTAACAAAAAAGACCGAAAATTTGCAACCGTTCAAGTACCAGATGTCTTTCCACGCGTCGTTGTTTTACCTGGTGGTGACAACCAATTTATCTTAATTGAAGACATTATCAAGGCTTTTGTCGGCTCACTTTTCATCGACTATACTGTCAAAGAAACTAGTGCCTATCGTGTTATCCGTGATTTGGATTTAGATGTGGCCGAAGAAGATACTTCGGACTTGTTAAAAGAAGTGCAAAAGCAATTAAAGATGCGTGAACGTGGCAAAGTCATGCGTTTGGAAGTTGAAAAAAGCATGAGCAAACATCAACGGACTCGCCTAGCCAAAGCGCTTGGGGTGACCGAAAATTCACTCTACATCATCAATGGACCGCTTAACTTAACCTTCTTATCAAAACTAGTTAAGGCTGTCAGCGGCCACGATGATTTAAATTACCCGAAATATCAGGCTTATTACCCTGCCGTTTATCGGGAACGTTCAATTTTTGATTTAATCAAAGACCATGATATCTTGATGCAATATCCATACGATGATTTCAAACCCGTCGTCGACTTTATTCAAGAAGCAGCGGAAGATAAAAACGTTTTGGCCATCAAGATGACTTTATATCGTGTCTCGGCAGATTCACCAATCATCAAATATTTAGGTCAAGCCGCCCAAAATGGCAAGCAAGTGACAGTTTTAGTTGAGGTCAAAGCTCGATTTGATGAAGAAAACAACGTGCATTGGGCGAAGAAACTAGAAGAGATGGGCTGCCATGTCATTTATGGATTGATTGGGTTAAAGACGCATTGTAAATTAGCCCTAGTTGTTCGCCGTGAAAATGAAGGTATCAAGCGTTATATGCACATGGGGACTGGGAACTATAACGATGTCACTGCGCATTTCTATACAGACATGGGCTTGTTTACCGCCGATACCGATATGGGGATCGATGCTTCGAATATCTTCAACATGTTGTCCGGTTATTCCGAACCACCTTATTTCCACAAACTACACATTTCACCCGACGGTATTCGCGACTTCATTAACGAGAAACTCGATGATGAAATTGCCACTGCAAAAGCTGGCCGTCCGGCAGTAGTCAAAATGAAGATGAATTCATTGTCTGACCCTCAAATCATCAGTAAACTCTATGAAGCCTCACATGCGGGCGTCAAGATTCAATTGATCATTCGCGGGATTTGTTGCTTAAAGACTGGTATTAAAGGCGTCTCTGATAATATTGAAGTTCATTCGATCATCGGGCGTTTACTTGAACACAGTCGGATCTATTACTTCAGTAATGACGGCGAACCACAAATTTACTTGTCGAGTGCCGACATGATGACACGCAACTTGAACCGTCGGGTTGAATTGCTATTCCCGCTACTACAACCTGAAATTAGTGACCGTGCAATCCATATCTTTGAAACCATGTGGCAAGATACGGTGAAGACTCGGGTGCTTCAAGCCGATGATAGCTACGTTAAGTGTGACCGTCGGGGCGTGGCGATGTTAGATTCACAGGATCGTTTTATTCACCAAGCAGCCAAAAATGTGACGGCTGACCACCCAACACCAACAGCAACCAGCACGGCGCATCAATTTATTCCCATGATGAGTCCGAAGAACGAACCAAATCCGCTACATCACGATGGAGGCGATCAATAGGATGGAAAATTTTGCCGTAATTGACTTAGGGTCCAACTCTTGTCGGATGACCGTCACGCAAATTCAATCTGACGGCAGCTACCATGTGACCCACCGTTTAAAAGAAATGGTGCGCTTATCTGAAAACGAAAACGCGACGACGACACCAACCCTACAACCAGCAGCCATCGAACGAACGATTACTGCGCTACAAGGTTTTAAGGCTGTCTACGATACGTTACCAAATTTAACGCTCAAAGCGGTTGCCACCGCCGCCACGCGTAAGGCGACCAACCAAAAGAAGTTTTTGAAACAAGTTAAAGCTGCGGTCGACTTAGATATCGAAGTCATCCCCGGGACGACTGAAGCCTACTATGACTATTTAGGCGTCGTCAATACCTTGCCAACCGCCAACTGTGTCATGATGGATACGGGTGGTGGTAGTTGTGAACTAGTACTGATCGTTAATGGTCAGGCGAAACATCTCATTAGTCTACCAGTCGGTTCCGTTAGTCTATCCGAGAAGTTCCACCTCAACGATCAAATTCAAGCAAGCAATCTCTTTGAGGCCATGACGTTTGTTGATAAACTATTCAACAGTGTTTGGTGGTTGCGTAACGGCTTGAATCTCCCATTAGTTTGCCTTGGTGGCAGTAATCGGACCTTAGCGAAGATCAACCGGCGGCAAAATCATTTTCTGAATTTTGAAGATACGCATGGTTACCGCTTGCGTGATGATGCCGTTTATAAAACATTTAACGAAGTCTTAGCTCAAGATATGGCTGGCCGAGCGAAAATTCCAGGTCTCGCTAAAGATCGCGCTGATATTATTATTGGCGGGATGATTCCGGCCATCACGTTGATGCGTTTCTTAGATTCAGACCGCATGACGTTTTCTCAAAATGGGTTACGTGAAGGAATTCTTTTCGAACACCTCACGGCCCTAGCGGAACAAAATAGTAAAGTAATCGAATAAATCACTGCTAAAAAGGCGTGACCACCTGACAATTGTCAAAGTGGTCACGCCTTTTAGTTACTTTTTAGCTTGATCCTGTTGGTCTTGATGCCAACTAGTCGGACTCCATAACTGTCCTTCCATCGAACCACGCAAGCTATCAATCTCCGCTTGTTGGTCACTGATAACGCTAATGATCCCCGTAATCGTCGCTTGATTATCGGTTGTTTGTAATTGTTTTAATGCTTGGATGGCCCAAGCTGCTTGATCTGCTTCACTCATAAAAAAACTCCTTTAACCTAATTAAATCAATTGTACACAATTAATCATTTAAAGCCAACTCTGCGGCTTAGCGATACCTCCCGTGACCGCGCCCCATCATGACCTAAGCTTGCTTATAAAAAAAGAACCACAGGAACGCCTGTGATTCTTTAAAGTTGTGATTAGCCAACCGCTTGTTGGTCATCATCATATAGTTTTTGTTGAATTTCACGTAATTCAGACTTACGCACTGAACGTGGCAAAAATGCCCGAATGTCTTCTTCGTTATACCCAATTTGTAACCGACGCCCATCATAAATGATTGGCCGTTTCAAAAGTTGTGGTTTTTCGACTAATAAATCTAATAGTTGGTTAAAGCCTAAATCAGCTAAGTCGATGTGCAATGCTTTAAAAGCCTTAGAACGCGTTGAAACAATGTCCTCGAAACCATTTTCGGTGAGCCGGAGGATTTGTTTCAATTCATCGCGATCTAGAGGATTTGCAATAATGTCGCGTTCGTTGAATGGAATATTGTTAGCAACCAACCATGCGCGTGCACTACGGCTTGACTTGCTAGATGTTGAATAATATAAGTTTACTGTCACGATGAATTCCTCCTAAGTTTACAGTAAGCGAATTTATCACTTACTTTTATATAGTAAGTATACGTTTTTAGTCAAGAATAGTCAAGGTTTGTCAGAGAAATTTTGATGATTAATTTGTGATAAAAGTTTAACCATTTGATCATCCTGAAACGCCTACGTACCCAAGCTATCCCGCCTTGGCTTTAACTGATAGGCTTCGTAATCCGACAAGCCAAACCAAATTAACGGGCGATAAAGAGGCTGTGACATAAGTCTCTAGAAACAAAACAGGTCTGGAAAAATCTTCGGATTTTTCCAGACCTGTTTTTGA
>NZ_BJDJ01000022.1 GCF_005405085.1 Lactiplantibacillus daowaiensis
TGGAATTAGCTACTACCATTGTAAGTGATTGCTTTGGGCTTTTTAATTTCTGTTCGGATTAATTATAGAATTTGCCTAAATAAAATCATTAATAGTGGTTGAATGTTGCATGTAAAAGCGTGAAAATAGAGGGTGAATTAAGGGAATCTTAAGCAATTATGATTGAATTTTAGGTGGGGTGTATGTATGGAAAGCAAACGGACGCATTTTAAGATGTATAAAATTGGCCGCAAATGGGCCTTTGCTTGTGCCGTCTTACTGACTCTCGGCGGTGCTAGTGTGACCGTCAAGGCCGATACAGCGACAAATAGCAGCAGTAGTAGTGAATCTTCAGTTGTTAGTAGCAGTCAATCAAGCTCGGTAGCCTCGAGTAGCAGTTCAGTCACCAAACAAAGTAGCGTTGCTTCAAGCAGCAGTAGTCAAAGCAGTAGTTCGAGTCAAACTAGCAGCAGTACGGCTACGGACCAACAAGCTGGTACTGATGGGACGACGCAAACGAGTAGTGCTAATAAAACAACGACGGCGCAAAATACAGCTAACCAAAGCAAAAACGATGCTACGAGCAAACAAGCTAGTGCATCGAATAGTTCAGCGGTCAGCTCAAGCAGTACGTCATCAACGACTGAAACCAGTAGCAGTTCAGCATCCAGCACTAAGGATACGACGACAGTTGCTAGTGATGACAACACGGATTCAGTTCAATCAGTATCACCAATGAGTGTTAGTTTAAACTCTGCTACGACCACATTTAAGACCTTTAAGAGCAGTTTTAAGGCCAATGTCAGCGCGACGACTAATGACGCGGTCGCTGATGGTGGATCGGTTTATGATGATTATCCAGATTTGAATAATATCTTAGGCATTTCATCACAATTCCATATTTTTGCCAATGAAGCCGAATTAAATGCCCATACTAACGGGAATATTGCCGTTGGTACTTTAACTGGGAATGTTAACTTTGGGACCAACATTATTGAAGAATTATTGGATAAAGATATTTCTTATATCCAAAATATTGCCAATATTGCCAGCAGTTCATTTGTCTCAGCTGGGGATACCCGGGTCAACAAAGTGATCTTTGGTGAAGGCATCGAAATCGATGTCAGCAATCCTAACCGACCAACTGTCAATGGCACACCTATTGATCACTTGTTAGCTAGCGAAGTTTATCAAGATAAGAATGGTAACGTCTATATCGATTTTGAAAAGGAATTCGCCGCATTAAAGAAGACGAATGAAACGTTAAGCGAAATGACTAGCAATGCAACTTACACCGCTAGTGACTTCCCAGATCAAAATAATCGTGTGATTGATGTTACTGATATGACCCCTAATGAAAAGGGTCAAATCGTCATTAACCTTTCAGCTGATGTCTTGAATGGGGACACACCACTGACCATCAAAGGGCTTTCTAGTGATAAAGATGGTAATACGATTATTATCAATGTTGATACCGAAGGCCAAGAAACTTATAATATCAATTCTCAAATCAAAGTTGTTTATGAGGATGGTTCTGACCGGAATAACCAAGAAACTGAAGACTTTGGGGATAACCATTTACTTTGGAACTTCTATGATTCAACTGCCAGCGACAAGCAATACACGGGTACCATCGAAGTTAACCGCCCATTCCAAGGTAGTGTGCTAGCACCTTCTGCAACGGTGGTCGCCAACCAAAATTTAGATGGTAATATTATTGCCGATAAAGTTATTGTTAAGGCTGAAACGCACCGGTGGGACTTACAAGATAATACCGATAATGAAAAGGATCCAGATCCTGAAGAACCAGAGAATCCAGGAACAGTAGATCCTGAAGAACCGGAAACCCCAGGAACAGTGGATCCTGAAGAACCAGAAACACCGGGGACAGTGGATCCTGAAGAACCAGAAACGCCAGGAACGGTAGATCCTGAAGAACCGGAAACCCCAGGGACAGTGGATCCCGAAGAACCAGAAACGCCTGATACTGAAGAACCAGAAGATTCCGAAGATCCTAATACGGCAGTACCAAATGAAGAAACACCAGAAGACGAAGAATACTTGTATTCCGAAGATTATGACAAAGCGGTTGAAGAATCATTTGAAAATGAATTAGACCAAGCTTTGGCATTACCAAAGGATGAACAACTTGAAGCCGAAGAAGCGTTGTTATCGAAGTTAGATGCCGCTATTGCTAAGGCTAAAGCGGCTGGTGATCAAGCTTTGGTTGCTAAACTGGAAGCGTTACGGGCCCGGGTTATCGCTGCTTTTAAAGCAGTTGGAGTGACCTTGCCACAAACAGATGAAGCGCAAAATCATACGGCTCAATTAATGGGCTTGGTTTTGGCCAGTGTCTTAACGTTAGGCGGCTTTGCTGCACGACGGAAACGGCGTAACTAAATAAGATGATTTAAGGCAACTTGGATTAAATTCCAGGTTGCTTTTTTTATACAATGTGAATTGGATTTCAAACGATTATTTCCACTGACAATTAATTTTAATCAATCTGGATACTGATAAATTAGGAATTCAAAAACTGAAAAATGCATATTGATTGTCAAAATCACATAGACACATTATGATTACGATAAGAAAATCACAATTGAATTGATGCGTTGAAAGAAAGGATGTGGCACAACCATGATTAGGTTGGATTTAGACCCAGGATAAACGAAAGTTAGCGGGGGTGTATGTCATGAAAAAGCAACGTGCACGACGGTTATGGCGTTGGTTACTAGTGGGGATAGTGCTCATGATGGTCGGTGGTTGGGCGGTAACAAATGGGCATGATTGGATGGCGGCTAATGATACTAAGTCAGCCAGCTCAGTGACAACTGATCAGTCAGCGACAAGTAGCGATGATGCTAATACTAGTGAAGAAACGACTGATACCGAAACATCAAAAGCGACAACAACGACCGATGATGATGATGATGCAGTCTATCAAGTGACTGAAAAGTATGCGGTTGAAGAAAGTCAACGCACTACTAGTGATTCGACTTCGAAGGCATCAGCGACTAGTGAGACAGCCAGTTCAGCTAAATCAACACAACGGACTAAAGCAGCGGCAACCAGTACTAATCAGGCGTCAGCTAGTGCAATGGTGCCATCGGGTGGCTCGGTCTATGATGACTATCCCAACCTGAATAATGTGCTGGGCATTGCGTCACAGTTTCATATTTTTGCCCGGGAAGCGACTTTAAATGTGCATACGAATGGTAATTTGGCTGTTCAAAATCTGCATGGTAAGAGTGACTTCGGGACAAAAAATATCAGTGGCTTAATTGCACGTGATATTTCATATTTACAACATTTTGAGTCAATTTTTTCGAGTTCATTTGTCACGGCAAGTGGCAATCGGACCAATAAAGTTATTTTTGGTCAGGCAGTGATGATTGATTTAACCGAAAGCCAGCGACCAAAAGTAAATGGCATTTATCTAGATCATTTATCAGCTAAAGAAGTTTTTCAAGATCAAGATAATCAAGTCTATATTGATTTTGATCAAGAATTCCAAGAGTTGCACAAGACAAGCTTAAGCTTATGTCAACTGACGAGTCAAAAGCAATATACTAAGACAGATTTTAAGGATGAGAATAACCGTGTGATTGATATTAGCGATTTGCCGGTCAATAAAGCTGGTCAAATTGTGATTGAATTAGCTGCTGACGTCTTGTCATTGGACCGACCATTAAAGATTAAAGGATTAACGCCAAGTCAAGATGGTCCGACGGTGATTATTAATGTAGATACTGGCGGTGCTGATACGTATCAAATGAACGCACAAATTAAGTTAGCTTATACAGATGGCACCGAGCGTCACAATCATGAAAGTGACTATTTTAGTGATAATCATTTGCTATGGAACTTTACGACTAATCAGCAAGCATTTGTCGGTACGATTACGTTTAACAATACGTTTCAAGGCAGTGTCTCGGCCCCACAAGCGACCTTGTTAGTAAAGCATAATTTAGATGGCAATATGATTGCGGCAAAGGTTGCAACTACTGGTGAAACGCACCGCTGGGATTTACAAGATGAACCTAATGGTGAGGACCCGGATCCAGAGTCAGAACCGGAGCCAGAGCCAGAGCCAGAGCCAGAGCCAGAGCCAGCCCCAGCCCCAGCCCCAGAAGAAATTATTAACCCGGAAGAATCGACTGACCCAGAGGAGCCAACGGATTCAGAAGGAATCAATGAGTCAACCGACGGCGATTTAGCAGTGGCTAATGATGATGATCTAGAACCAGCCTACTTTTATTCAGAAGATTATGATCAAGCCGTAGCACCAACCGCGACACGATCTAAAGCGTTAAATGCCGCCTTAGCTAAACCAATAAGGCAACGACGAACAGCAACACAAGTTGTCTTATCACAATTGGACCATGATATTGCGCAAGCCAGGTCCAATAACCAACCAATCAAAGCAACACGATTAACGCAAGTACGGACACAGGGGTTGCTGGCTTCCGCATTACCGCAGACCGGAACTAAGCGACCACATGTCATGATTGCAACCGCTGGTGTTGGACTTGCCTTAGGTACAGTGGCGATTACTTGGAAAATCCGGCGGCGTTAATAAACGTGATTGATGAAATGTCTCTGAATATGAAGAGGCATTTTTTTGAGAGAATGAAAAAAACCATTGCTGGCAGTTGACCCTAACAATGGTAATCCCCCGAATATGATATTAAATGACTCCTTGACCCCATGAAAAAGCTTGGTAGCTATTATACTTATAATCTAACTCTTTCATGATTAATAGTATATCGATGATTGATTTTAGCAGCAATTATTACTGATAGATTTACACCTAAATGACTAACACTAGCAGGCTTAGTTTGGTTGCTTTCCTAATTTAGACAGTTTATTAGATGCAATTAGGTTGTGAAACTTAACAAAATATCAGCGGCAATGATAAATTATTTCAACCTGTCATTTTGTTTGATGCCGTAATTGACCAGCTGATATAAAATAATTCATTTATCTGAACGGTTGTTAATCAGCTAATCCGCTATTTTTTTAGTTGCTGGCATGAGAGAAATCATAATAAGTAATAACTATTAAAGTAAGCTTCCTAACACCTAGAGATAACTTTTATGTTGGATTCGATCTGTTTGCTGATCTCAAAATTGTGGTCTGATAGTCGACATGGTAAACCTAAGATGCAATTTTGAATTGCATGGATTTAAGAGAGGGGATTCTGTAACATGCGACTAAAACAGTTAAAGCGAACCAGAAATTTAAAAGAGCATTATAAATTATATAAAGCAGGTAAACAATGGTACTTATCAGCGGTGCTAGCATTTGGTGGACTTCTAATCGGGACACAAACGTTAATCAAGCCAATTCATGCAGCTACGACGACTGATACAACGACAGCACCATTAGTAACAAGTGCCACGTCAAGCGCCGGCAATACGGCAACCTTAACGGCAACGACCGCTAGTGACGCGTCAACGACAAGTACGGCGTCAACAGCTAGTTCCACGGCAACAAGCGCAAGCAGTGCCGCCAGTTCAAGCGCAACAGCGCCGGCAAGTTCAGCAGCATCGACAGCTAGTTCCACGGCAACAAGTGTAAGTAGTGCTGCCAGCTCAAGTGCAACAACACCAGCTAGTTCCACAGCAACGAGTGCAAGCAGTGCCGCTAGTTCAAGTGCAACAACACCAGCCAGTTCCACGGTAACAAGCGCAAGTAGTACCGCAAGTTCAAGTGCAACAGCGCCAGCCAGTTCAGCAGCATCCACGGCAACAAGTGCAAGTAGTACTGCTAGTTCAAGTGCAACAACGCCAGCTAGTTCCGCAGCAACGAGTGCAAGCAGTACCGCAAGTTCAAGTGCAGCAACACCAGCCAGTTCCACGGCAACGAGTGCAAGTAGTGCTGCCAGTTCAAGTGCAACAACACCAGCTAGTTCTACGGCAACGAGTGCAAGCAGTACCGCCAGCTCGAGTGCAACAACGTCAACCAGTTCCGCAGCAACAAGTGCAAGTAGTGCTGCCAGTTCAAGTGCAACAACACCAGCTAGTTCCGCAGCAACGAGTGCAAGTAGTGCTGCCAGTTCAAGTGCAACAACACCAGCTAGTTCCGCAGCAACAAGTGCAAGTAGTGCTGCCAGTTCAAGTGCAACAACACCAGCTAGTTCCGCAGCAACGAGTGCAAGCAGTGCTGCCAGTTCAAGCGCAACAGCACCGGTAAGTTCCACGGCAACAAGTGCAAGCAGTGCCGCAAGTTCAAGCGCAACAGCACCGGTAAGTTCCACGGCAACAAGTGCAAGCAGTGCCGCAAGTTCAAGCGCAACAGCGCCGGCAAGTTCAGCAGCAACACCAGCCAGTTCCACGGCAACGAGTGCAAGCAGTACCGCCAGCTCTAGTGCAACAGCGGCTTCCAGTGCAGCATCAACAGCTAGTTCAGCTGCTTCTAGTGCTTCGTCATCCACGGCCACTTCCACGGCTACTAGTGCATCCGCTGTGGCCGGAGGTTTAACAATTAATTATGTTGACTTAGATGGTCATCCAGTCGCTACCGCAACAAAGATTACTGGTGATATTGGGACGACTTATACGATTGTGCCGCTAAATATCACAGGGTATACATGTGAACAAGTTGGTACTGGTAGTGCTGCCACTAGTGGGACGTTAGGAGCCGCAGCGGGACAAATCACCTTCATCTATGCACCGGATGTGGTTCATGCCACAGTAACTTATTATGATACGACCACTCAACAGACATTGTCATCTGAAGACTTAATGGGGACTTATGGTTCAGCGACAACTTACACTCCAACGGCAACTTTAGCTGGCTATACATCACAAGGGTATCAGGTGACTAGCGATCCATTCCCAGCGACTGGATTAATCTTTGATCAACCAGATACGACGGCCACGTATACAATTGACTTGGCACATAAGACGGTCACTGTTACCCCAACAACTGCCAAATCGTTATTACCAGCAGGTTGGGCACGTACGCTAGACTTATCACGCTTCATTACCGAAACAGTGGCCTACCAATACCCTGATGGTCAATCAGCTGCCACACCAACTAAACAAACGGCGTTATTTACGCGGAATGCGACGGTTGATTTAGTGACTGGTACCCCAACTTACGGGACTTGGCGTACGACGGGGACTGATGGCTTTGCTGCAGTAACCGCACCAACGGTTACTGGTTATACGGCAGCCACCCCTGAGTTAGCTGCTGTAACGGGGCTAACTGCAACGAGTCCAGATGTTGCAACGACGGTCCACTATGTACCAGATGCTGAAACGGCAACCGTTAACTACTATTTGAATGGGACGACCACGCCGCTAGCGCCAAGCACTGAATTAACTGGAGGATACGATACGCCATATGCCACTTCAGCGCCAGATATTGATGGTTATGCATTAGCGTTAGCACCAAGTGATGCGGCAGGGACATTTACCACTGCACCAACTACCGTTGACTATTATTACGTTCCAGTGACGAGTGCACCGGCAAGTGCTGCGTCAACCACACCTACGAGCACCCTAACTTCGGCCGCGCCAACGACCACGTTAGCGACCCCAACGGCAAGTGCAACGCCAACAGCGACGACCAAGACGAAACCATCAAAAGTTGCCACCCCTAAGCAAAAGACGAAGACCGCTGGCAAAAAGCAATTGACCGCTACAAAGGGTAAGTCATTGAGAAAAACACCGGCGAAGCAGTTACATTTGTTGAAAGCCAGCCATTCGGCAACACCGGCATTTCACAAATTAGCAACAAGTGGGCAACCAGTTTATAACGAACATGGCGAGATCATTGGCACAACGAGAGTTGGCAAGCCTAGAACACAATCAGCGTTTGATAAAAAGACTGGTTTAAAGCGAAAAGCTGTTGGTTTAACGAAAGCCAAAGTGGCACCTTTGGCAGCTGATCATCGGTTGCCACAAACGGATGAAAGCCAAGTGGGACCAACTAATGTTTTAGGCTTATTAACGCTAGGCTTAATGGGGTTACTTGGCCAATTAGGTTTACGGCGAAAAAAGTTATAATCAATTAAATTGATGAATCCCTGATATAGCATGTCGCCACCTATGATTGTGTAGGTGGCGATATTTTAGGCAAAGTTGGTTAGGACAGTCAACAAATATTTAGGCTGAGCAAACTTAATTTCAACGGACTGATTTGGTTGATCATGCGTCGCTATGAATTTCTTTGTGGGGATAGGCGACTAGCTAAGTGAAATGGCTGAGTTGATAAGAAAGTTGATACAAATTTCTTCGTAGCGTTCCCTTTATTTTGGAAAACTAACAAACTAGTCGGTGACTAGGTGCGCCATACTTTTAGACCAATGTAATCCGCAGAGTTGGTGCTAGCATAGCTGGCATGCTAAACCTAAGGTGCCAATGAGATAGAGGAGGATTTTTAAGAGGGAAGTGTACCAAATGCGTATTAAACAACTTCAACGTCAGTCCAAAGTGACTGAACGCTATAAACTATATAAAGCTGGCAAAAACTGGCAAACAGCGATGTTACTCATCGTTAGTGGCACATTATTGGGGTTAGCAACGGTTAGGCAGCCAGTTCAGGCAGCAACGACTGCGTCGACAGCAGTCGTTGCGACAAGTCAAACAGCGACAAGTCAAACAGCGACAAGTCAAACAGCGACAAGTCAAACAGCGACAAGTCAAACAGCGACAAGTTTAGCGCCGACTAGCGCGACAAATGCTGTTAACCGTCAGTCGGCGAGTGTTGTCAGTTCAAGCGAAACTAGTCATACTACTAGTGCTGCAGCGACTACCACAGTTGCAAGTGGTGCCTTAAGCGACGCACCAAGTGAAGTGGCTAGTGTAACAAGTACGGTCAGTTCAGCAGCTAGCGCAACCACTCCGACTAGTGCGCCATCATATAGCGAAGCACCAAGTGATACGTTATCTTCACTTAGTGGACCAACATCGGAAAATCCAGCAACCAGCTTAGCAAATTCGGCTGTGATTAGCCAAGCTAGTGTAGCGACCAGTACTGCAGTAACGGATAGTACAGTTGTGACCTTGGCTGATTCGAAAGTACAACCAGCCTTACAAGCTGATTTTGAAGCAGCTAATAGCGATGCTGTGACTGGAAGTTCACAAGTCATTCATTTACAGTCCACAAAGACAGCAGCCCCTGCAGGCGTCGTTCATATGCGTTATGTCGATGAAGCTGGTCAAACGATTAAACCAGAACGGGTCATGAGTGCTGGTCAAATTGGCGATTATTATCGAATCAATCCAGTTAAAATTGCGGGTTATGATTTTAAGGAAGTTAGTCCAGATGGATTGCCGGCTTATGGGCCGTTTCCAGAAACTGACGGGACCGTTATTTTGATTTATACGCCGAAAACGATTCATAGTCTGGTCACGTATTTCGATACCACGACGAAAACAATTTTAAAAACTGATCTTCTCACAGGGCCATTTAACAGTGTGGCTACGTATCAAACAGTACCGACAATTGCGACTTACTTAAAGCAAGGGTATCAATTAATTAGCGATGATTACCCCACTGATGGTCGGATATTTACTGATGCCAATGGTTTATCAGAATATGTGGTGAAGTTAGCCCATCAATTCGAGATGCTAGTGCCAGGTACACCAACTAGTCCAGCTGATTTAACGCATACCGTGACGCGAACGATTCGGTATCAATATTTAGATGGTCAGCTGGCCGTTGAACCGTTAGTTGAACAATTAACGTTTACGCGGACGGCCATTAAAGATCAGGTCACTGGCGAAGTGACTTACCAACCTTGGGTTCCGACCACTATGACGAGTTTTGCGACACATCAAGTACCAGAAATTAGCGGTTATGTTGCGCAGCCACAAGTTGTACCAGCAGATCCAGCCGTGACCGTGGCAACCCCAGATAGCGAGGTGTTAGTGATTTATCATCCGGAAGAAAGTGACGTTACCACGGGCCAAGTCACGGTAACTTATTATTTAGCCGGCTCGACGACCGAACTAGCGCCGGCACAACAACTTACGGGTAAATTGGGTACGGATTATCAGGTTAGTGCACCAATGATTACAGGATATGAATGGGATGGTCAGTTGCCAACTAATGCGCAAGGACAGTATGGTGTAACACCAATCGTTGTGCAGTTCAACTATATCCCAGTCTTAATTTTGCCTGGAAAGCCGAATCCAACACCAACGCCAAATCCAGTACCGACACCAACACCAGATGAAAAACCTGCGCCGGGTGAAAAGCCAGAACCGGGTGAAAAACCAGAGCCAAGTGAAAAGCCAGAACCAGGTGAAAAACCAGCACCGGAAAAACCAACGCCAGAAGTGCCAGAGCCGGAAGCCTCGCTTAAACCAACTGGAACACCCACTCCAGGTCAACGACCAGTACCGGTACCACAGCAAGGTTATCGACCGGGAAGCGTGGTGGTTCACACCGGCACAACCCCACAAGGCTTAAAACCAAGTGCAGGCTATGTGTTGCCAAAGCCAACTGGTCAGTTGGTTTTTGCACATTCAGTAGCCGGTACAATTAAGCGACCAGTCGCGATTGTGTTATCGCAACCAACCAGGAGTTCTAAAGTGACAAGCACTCATTTACCACAGACTACTGAGGCACCGTCAACTGGTTGGTGGGGGGCGTTACTTTTGGCACTCACTTTAGGCTTGAGCCGGTTAGGTTGGCGCCGACGCCGACCACGTTAAATTAGCTTTCCCCCTTAAATATAGTTGTTATGCCGGTTGGATGCGGTGGTGGCACCGCAGTAAATAGCCGAGCAGTTGTTAAAAACTGCTCGGCTATTTTATGACATACTCCTATGACCACGCCTAATTCCTTGACCCCGCAATCACATACCGTGACCAAATTGGTCTAGTCGGTATAAAGGCTAACCCCCATTAGCTTTTATAACCATTATTATAATCAGTATCATCAAATAGTCAATATATATTCGAATAAATCGGTTTAAAATATTTGAATTAATAATGGATATTCAATATCCACAATGATGTAAGCATGATGCTAGGTCAATTTGCAGACACCAAAACCACCCTTGGCAAGTTGCCCAAGGGTGGTGTGCAGTTGGTAAAGTTTAGTTACGAATGAGTTGGGTGAAGACGAATTCATTTGGAATAAAGTGTGATTCGGTATATTCAAATTGGCGTCCCGCATCATTAAAAGCGATGCTAATCATGTTGCCGACACAATTATTTTCCCCAAGTTCTAAATGCTCACGGTCAATTTTGTTTGCTGAGTCAACGCGCAACATCCGTTTAACGACGGCAATTTTAATGTTGAGGTCATTTTGGATGTAGTGATAAATCGATTTACGGGCAATCTCAGCAGTAATGCCAGGAACGAGCTGGGCATTGAAGTAATTAATATCAATGACGGCATGTTGGCCATTGAAGAGACGGACCCGTTGAATAGCATAGACTGGAATCCCAATTTCAAACGCCGTTTGTTCACTGAGGTCAGCGTCAACGATGACCTGTTTAAAACTAACAACGTCAGTCCGATAATCCAGTTGACGATCAGCGTTCATCGCTTTGATGCCCGATAACTGCCCGAGGTTTAAATTAAATTGTTGCGTCTGTGGGGTATGTTCAAGCAATACGACGCCACGCCCTTTAACGCTATAAACTAAGCCTTCATCGGCTAATTGTTTAATCGCCTTACGAACGGCATAGCGACTACTGTCAAATTCAGTAATGAGATCGTCTTCAATTGGTAAGCGCATCTTGATACTATAAGTGCCGGCCAGAATGCGTTGCTTCAAGGTTTCATAGATTGTTTCAAACGTATTTTTTGCCATGTTTGTCACCTTCGTGATAGTTATGATACTTATATTATAGCAAATGTGAGCGTTTTAGGGGATAAAAGAGCGAATAAATTTCAAAATTTATTCGAATAAAATTGACAGGCATGACGCGCCCTGATTATAATGTAAGCGTAAACACAAAGAGCGTTGATTGAATAAAAATGGGGGTAGTCAAATGCAAGTGGAACAGCAAACATTAACGGCGGGGGGCCGGCCGTTTAAACTAACGGCATATTGGTTAGACCAAATTGCCGATTTTGAAACGGCAGTTAATTATCCAGTAATTGTGATCTGTCCTGGGGGCGGTTTTACGTACCATTCCGATCGTGAAGCCGAACCGATTGCGTTACGTTTTGCGGCTGCTGGGATGCATGCAGTCGTTTTAGATTATCAGTTAATGACACCGACGGAAGCCGTTTATCCAACGGCGTTACAACAAGTCGGCCAAACGCTTGCTTGGATCAATGATCAAGCGGCAACGCATCATATCGATGCGCAGCGGATCATTTTAGCTGGTTTTTCGGCTGGGGGACACGTGGTGGCGACGTTTAACAGTGTGGCGACCAATCCGGCATTACGGACGCGGTATCATTTGGACCAATATGCCGGCCAACACGCCGCGACGATCTTGGGCTATCCGGTGATTGACTTAACAGCTGGTTTTCCAACCACCGCGGATTATCGACAACGCATCACCACGGATGAAGACTTGTGGGCAGCCCAAGCGACGGCCACCGCTGCCACTAAACCAAGTTTCGTTTGGCAGACAGTGACCGATGAGTTGGTGCCAGCCATGAACTCGATGCTTTATGTGCAAGCCTTGATGCGGTTGAAAGTGCCAACAGAATATCATTTATTTGGGACGGGGATTCACGGTCTATCGTTAGCCAATCATGTAACGGCCAAACCTAATAAGGCGAAGTATCTGAATCAGCAAGCAGCTCAATGGGTGCCATTAGCGTTACATTGGCTACAGACTCAAGGGTTATTGGCATCAGAATAAGCAATTAAAGTAAGCTGATCATTCAAACACGACTAAGGAGCTGCCGCTATTGTTAGTGACGGCTTCTTAGTCGTGTTGTTTAAATAATAAGTGTCATTAAACGATGATATCCCGGAAACACGTTAATCTGTTGGTCGTCAACAATTGAAGACTTTTGTCCCAACCCTTTTTTACTTTTTTAGTGAGCAGTTAGTCACTTTTTTGATAGCAACCCGACATTTTGCTTAAATTCTGCGGTATAATTTAAGCCATGTAGTTTATGTTATTTTAATGAAGCAAAAAAGAAGGAGTGATTCCAAATGGCGACCAATCAACACTTAGTCATCATTTCATTAGATGCCTTAGGGTTCCGGGATTTACGGGAGCATCAACGTTCGTTGCCAGTCTTAAATCAATTGATGACTGGTGGGGCCTGGGTCAAGTCGGTAACCGGGATTTATCCGACTTTAACGTATCCGTCACATACCACGATTATTACGGGACAATATCCCAAGGTACATGGCATTGTGAATAATACGAAGTTACAACCTAAACGCCGGTCACCAGACTGGTTTTGGTATCAAAAAGATGTCAAAGTGCCAACGTTATACGACCTAGCACGCCAACAAAAGTTAACCACGGCGGCCTTTTTATGGCCGGTTACGGCGGGCAGTAAGATTACATATAATTTGGCGGAAATTTTCCCCAACCGAATTTGGACGAACCAAGTTATGGTGTCATTAAAGGCTAGTTCGCCATTATTCTTACTCAAAATGAACCACAAATATGGTCACTTGCGTAACGGGATCCATCAGCCACAATTAGATGAATTTATTACCGCTTGTGCGGTGGATACGTTGACCAATCAAAAGCCTAACTTAACCATGATTCATTTAGTCGATATGGATAGTATGCGTCATCGGTACGGGGTACGGTCTAAAGAAGCGATGGCAGGCTTGAAACGACTAGATCAGCACGTCGGGCAGTTGATTCAGGCAACCAAAGTTGCGGGAACCTTTGCGGATACGAATTTCGTCATCTTAGGCGACCATTATCAAATCAACGTTGACCATATGATTCACTTAAACACGTTATTTGCGCAAAAAGGCTGGTTGACGCCACGCCCAGATCAAACGTTTGAAGATGATTGGACGGTCATGGCCAAAACGGCCGATGGCGCAACTTACATTTATACCCGTGGCTTTGATGAGTTAGCTGAATTGCAAGCCTTGATTGCCCAAGTTGACGGGGTTGAAACCGTGATTACGGGTGAAGCTGCGGCTAAACGGGGGGCTGACCCAGCATGTGCGTTGATGGTTGAAGCTAAAGCTGGCTATTACTTTACTGATGAAAGTCGGCGGCCATTAGTCGTTGAACCGGTGCATCCCGATACGCTTGGTCAACCTGACCGGTATCATGGGGTTCACGGCTATGATCCAACTAAACCAGATTATCAAACGACGTTAGTTTTCAATGGCCCCGCAATCAAGCCCGGTGCCCGAATCGAACGGGCCAACTTGGTCGATGAGGCCCCAACCTTTGCGCGCTTATTAGGTCTATCGTTTCCAGAGCCGTTAGCGGGACATTGTTTAGATGGCGTGTTTAAGGAGGCAGTTGATGAAGTTTAACAAGCAGCAGTGGAGCTGGATCTTTTATGATTGGGCCAACTCCGGCTACGGCATTATTGTGACCACGGCGGTCTTGCCGGTTTACTTTAAGGCAATCGCGCAAGGTAATGGGGTGACCCCAGCCAATGCGACCGCTTATTGGGGCTATGCCAATAGTATCGGGACGTTATTAGTCTCAATCTTAGCGCCCGTTTTAGGGGCGTTAGCAGATTATCCACAAGCTAAAAAGCGGCTGTTGAATCTGTTTTCAATTGTCGGTATGATCATGACGCTTGGGCTAAGCTTAGCGCCAACCACGGCCTGGCGCTGGTTACTCGGAATTTATATCTTATCGATTATCGGGTACTCCGGTGGTAATTTGTTTTACGATAGTTTTTTGACTGATGTGGCGCCTGATAAGCAGATGGATCGATTGTCGTCATATGGGTATGGTTTTGGCTATCTAGGGGGCGTGTTAGCGTTTATCCTTTTCTTAGTCTTACAATTAACGAGTGGCTTTGGCCAGTTATCCAGTTATGGTGTGGCCCGGTGGAGCTTTGTGTTGGCCGCGGCCTGGTGGATTATTTTTTATATTCCGATTTTAAAGAATGTTCATCAAGTATATGCGTTAAAACCAACGGCCCATCCAGTGACCGACAGTTTTAAACGGGTTTGGCAAACGTTGAAACATATCCGCAAATATCGTGCCGCGGCCTGGTTTTTAGTGGCTTACTTCTTTTATATTGATGGTGTTGATACGATCTTTACGATGGCAACGTCGATTGGAATGGACATGGGCATTACAACCACGACCTTGATGATCGTGCTGTTGGTCGTTCAACTTGTGGCCTTTCCATTTTCATTATTGTATGGTTGGCTGGCAAATAAGACGTCAACCCGGACGGGGATTTTAATCGGGATTGTGATTTATTTAGGGATTTGTTTGTATGCCTTACGTTTAAATTCAACGATTGATTTTTGGATTCTGGCGGTCTTAGTTGGGACGAGCCAAGGTGGCATTCAAGCCTTGAGCCGGTCCTATTTTGGGCGTTTGATTCCTAAACAAACCGGGAGTGAATTTTTCGGCTTTTACAATATTTTAGGCAAATTCTCGGCCGTCATGGGTCCCGTATTAGTGGGGGTCGTCACACAAATGACGGGCAAGTCGACGATTGGGGCAGCTTCATTAAGCATTCTGTTCTTAATTGGCTTGTTGATTTTCTTAGCCTTGCCCCGATTAGGTCAGCAACAGGTTGACTAGATTGGTGGTTCTTGCCGGTTTTGGTAAGCGACCAGCGTAACGTTAGCTTCAATCGTAAATTAAAAGCCCGCCGTAACATGAAATGTCAAAATTTCACGTTACGGCGGGTTTGTTTTAGTCAGATTTTCTTGAATTAAGGCTTAAGCAAACAAAGCTAGATGTTGCTGTAAATATTGACCAGTAACACTAGCTGGATTTTCACTAACTTCAGTAGGTGTCCCAGTGGCGACGATATGGCCACCGTTGATACCACCAGCCGGGCCCATATCAATGATGTAATCAGCGTTGGCGATCACATCGAGGTCGTGTTCAATGGCG
This sequence comes from Lactiplantibacillus daowaiensis, assembly GCF_005405085.1. GTDB lineage: Bacteria > Bacillota > Bacilli > Lactobacillales > Lactobacillaceae > Lactiplantibacillus > Lactiplantibacillus daowaiensis. The sequence goes on from NZ_BJDJ01000022.1 coordinate 15,936, forward strand.
ATAACGGTTGCGCCTTGTTGGATCAACTGATCGAAAACTTTAACCAACTGTTGAATATCGAGTGGATGTAGGCCAACGGAAGGTTCATCAAAGACGAACAGGGTGCCAGTCTGACGTTTACCGATGCGTGATGTCAGCTTTAACCGCTGGGCCTCACCACCAGACAGTGCTGGGGTGCTTTCACCTAACAACAAGTAACCTAAGCCCATTGCTTGGAGAATTCGCAAGGTGTTCTCAATGCTAGTTTCGCCTTTAAAGAACGACAACGCTTCATCAACAGACAGGGCCAAAATTTCGGCGATAGTCTTATTGTGCCAAGTTACGGTTAAGACGTCACGATTGTAGCGTTGGCCGTGGCATTGCGGACAGACTTCAGTAATATCTGGTAAATATTGGACGTCTAGTGAAATTTGACCGGTCCCGCCACACATTGGACAAGCCCCAGCAGCGACGTTGTAAGAAAACTGACTGGCAGTCCAACCCTTAGCTTTGGCAGCTGGTGTAGCGGCAAATAAACGACGCAAGTTATCTAAAATGGTCGTGTAAGTCGCGACGGTTGACCGGACGTTTTTGCCAACTGGTACGGAGTCAACCTCGACGACGTGGCGAATATGATTATTATGAAAGCTTTTAACATGTGACGGTAGTGGCTGCTTTTTGGCGGTCGCGTTCAAGGCTGGGATCAAACTATCCAAAATCAACGTGGTCTTACCAGCGCCACTCATCCCGGTAATGGTCGTCAGCCGGTTTTTAGGGATATGAGCCGTGATATCTTGAATATTGAAGCGATGGGCGACTTCAATATCTAAGCTGCCTTTTTGCCAGAGATCGTTAGCCGCTAAAACGGGGCGTTCGCGCAACGTCGCGGTCCCGTTTAGAAATGGGGCGATCAGTGACGTTGGTTGCTGGCGAATATGGTCGACCGTCCCTTGGTCCACGATACGACCGCCACCTTTGCCGGCACTAGGGCCAATCTCGATGACGTCATCAGCGGCGGCGATAATACTGGTGTCATGATCGACCACGACCACAGAATTACCTTGGGCAACGAGTGCCCGAAAGGCTTTGATCAAGCCATGGACATTAGCTGGATGCAACCCGACAGAAGGTTCATCTAAGACGTACAAGACACCAGTGGTGGCACTACGTAAAGTTCGGCCCAACTGAATCCGTTGTAGTTCACCAGTGGATAAGGTGGCGCCGGGACGATTTAAGGTTAAGTAGTCAAGCCCCAGATCTTCCATGGGCTTTAAACTTAATAGCAGTTCGTCGATCAATGATTGTCCGAGGTCATGCATGTCAGTTGGGAGCCAATCAACGATAGTATTAGCGAATTGGTGCAAGTCAGCGACAGTCATGGCACTGACCGTCGCAATGTTTTGGTCATGCAATAATTGTGTCAGTAATTTAGGATTAAAACGTGAGCCGTGACAATCTGGGCAAGTATCAAAAGTATAAAAGCGATTCAAGCGTTTGATGGCCCGCTCGTTTTTCGTCGTGGCCATACTGTCTTCAACTGCCGCAAAGGCATTCTCGTAAACGGCGTTATCCATATGGAAAATTTTGCCTTTAGCACTAGGAATATTGATCGCGACCGTTTGTTTAGGACCGTGCAAGACTTTTTCCTGATCAGCGGCACTTAAATCTTGATACGGGATGTCAACCGGAATGCCAATGGCGTTAGCCACGATTGGCATAAAGTTACGACCAGGTAGGTGCCATGATGCAACTGCGCCTTCTTGAATCGTTTGTGTGGGGTCGGCGATGAGCAGACTAGGGTCGATTTGGCGCACCTCACCTAAGCCGCCACAGGTCGGACAAGCCCCGTTAGAATTAAAGGCAAAGTCTTCAGCGCCATAGGCCGTAAAATGACTGCCACAAACGGGACAAGTCAAGTGGCCCATATTTTCGGCAATGGCTAATGTTGGTGTGAGTCGATGCCCATTTGGACACACGGGTGATCCGAGCCGTGAAAAGACGAGGCGTAAGATGTTTAAACTTTCTGACATCGTCCCCACAGTTGAGCGGACGCCCGGCACTTGTGGTCGCTGCCGCAATGCTAACGCTGAAGGTAAGTACTGGACGTCATCGACGGCGGCTTTACCGACTTGGTTGATGCGCCGGCGTGTAAACGTTGAGAGCGCGTTTAAGTATCGCCGCGCCCCTTCCGCATATAAGACGCCCATGGCAAGGGAGGACTTACCGGATCCACTACGGCCAGTGATGGCGACGAATTTGTTTAATGGAATATCGACATCCATATTTTTTAAATTATTAACATGTGCGCCCCGAACTTTAATATGGGTTGGCAGGGTGTTAGTTACCACGAAGAAGACTCCTTTCAAGTTGAACAGTCATTGTTCTAATTACAGTTTCTATGCTACAACAATCAAGGGTGTTTGCACATTGAAAGGGTCTTGTTGTAACTACTGGTTTCAGGGGCAAGATATGCTACACTGACAATAACAACTCGGGAAAGTGGGGGGAATCAGATGCAAAAAATAAAATGGTATTGGCTACTTATGCTGAGCATCATTGGTGGCTGGTTGGTGGTCGTTGTGAGCCAACCAGTGACGGCCCAGGCTGATTACAGTATCGATCATTATCGGATGCACGTCACGATCCAAAAAGATGGCAACGCCGTTGTGACGCAGACGATGACGTATGAGTTTGATGAAGACTATCACGGGGTGTTTAATGTGCAAGATTTGCGGGGCTTGCAAGGGGCGACCGTTAAACAAGTGACGAGTCGGATTAATCAGGGCGCAGTTAAAACGGCGACGGCAGCGACTAGTGGTGCAAATAATACGTATCAATTGACGCAAAATCAAGACCGTTTTCGAATTAAACTCTATCGGGCGGTTAGTGATATCGATCGCCTGCAAGTGACGTATCGATATGACTTACGTGGGGTCGTCACGAATTATGCGGACACGGCTGAATTGAATTGGAAACTGATTGGGACCGGTTGGGATGTTGATCTCGATGATGTGCGCTTGACGATTCAATTACCAGCGAAACACATTAAGGCATTGCAAGCCTGGACGCACGGGCCATTGAGTGGTCAAACCAAAGTCGATCGCCAAGCGGGTAAGGTCGTGATGACCGTTGCGTCTAATCCAGCGAATCAGTTTGTGGAAAGTCACTTGTTATTTCCGACTAGTGTAACAGCGACCAATCAACGTACGAGCACTAAAAAGCGGAAAGCGGCTGTCCAAAAACAAGAAGCGGCATTAGCCAAGCAAGCGAATGCCAAACGCCAGCAATATGCGCGAACTAAACGTGTGATTTATGGGGTTACCGTGGCGTTATTAGTCGGGACTTTGCTGGTCATTTATTGGTGGTTACGGCGGCATCCAGCGAATCCTCATCAACGCCCGTTGCCAATTAAGCATTACTTTGAGGTACCAACGGTGGCGCCAGCAGTGGCGCAGTCGCTATGGCGAACGCGCTTGCCAGATACGCAGGCCTTGTCGGCTGAAATCTTACGGGCAGCGGCCGCCAAAGAAATCAAGCTGGAAACCGTTCCTGGTAAACGTCACCCAGATGTGGTCTTAACGAAATTAAAGCCACTGACGAATTCATTTTTAGCGACTTGTTTTGACCAAGTCACGACGACCGACACGCTAACGTTCAAACAACTTAAACAGTTTGGTAAGCGTGATAAAAAAGGTCGTCTCAATCAATGGTTTGAAACTTGGCAACATGAAGTTGACCGCCAAGTCGCAACTTATCAAGATTTGGCCAACTATACGTTGCGCAGTCGGTGGTTGGTTTTTGCAGTGTTGATCACAGTATTTAGTGCCATCGTCACGGTGGCCGGCGGGTTGATTAGCCCAGTGATGGCCTTGGCTAGTGGCGTGGTCACAAGCCTAATCACCCTCGGGTTTTGGATCGTGGCAATCATGCAACGTAAACGACTTATTATTAATACAGATGCCGGTTTAGTTCTAGTCGGTGAAATTACCGGTTTTCGGCAAATGTTGAAAGATATCGGTCATTTTAATACCGCTGAAATCGGCGATTTGATTTTATGGGAACAAATCTTGCCGTATGCGACGGCATTTGGGCTGGCGCAACGCGTGGCGGCTAAGTTACAAGTTGACTTTGGTTCGGCAGCTTTAGCTGACGGCATGTTGATTTATTACCCAATCTTTTATGGTGATGGGGGGACGTTTGATCTGTCCGGTGTGATTGGGGATAGTTTATCTGGTGCCTTAAGTGCATCGAGCGGTGCCAGTTCAGCTGGCGGCAATTCCGGGGGCTTTTCTGGTGGCAGCTCTGGCGGTTTTGGTGGTGGCTCCGGTGGCGGCGCGTTTTAAAAAAAGTTTGTCACTAATCCTAGTTTGATACAGTTACCAGTACCAATTAAGACAATCGTAATCTCAACGACCAAACGACCAGTGCTGGGCCAAGCTTTACCAGCACTGGTCGTTTGGTCGTTTTTGAGATGACTCGCTGTTTTAGGCCCAATTATTTTTAAGCAACCGCTTGCACTCAATCCCATTTACCGGTAAGCTAGTAGCTGAAGAAAACGCTTACATAATTTTATACGAATGGATGATGGCCATGACAGTGAAATTAATCGCAACTGATTTGGATGGGACCTTCTTGAATAGCCAAGGGACCTATGATCAACGTCGATTTACGCAACTTTATAATCAATTGCAAGGCTTAGGGGTTCAACTCGTAATGGCGAGTGGTCGGCAGGCTACCGAAATGGCAACGCATTTTCGGGCGTATCCGAATTTGTGGCTGATTGGCGGTAACGGTGCGGAACTCATGCAACCAAGCACCCAAGTGTTAGCGACGACCTTTAAGCGGCCAGCGGTTAACCAACTTTTTAAAGTGTTGGCTGCTTATCCAGAAGTACAGCTTGCGGTTTGTGGGTCGCAAGTGGTGTACTTGTCAAAAACAGCAACGCCAAGTTTTGTTGCCCGCATACAACATTATTACGGTAACGTACGGACCGTCCATGATTTAAGTTTGATTCGTGAGGCGGTCGTTAAGATTGAAGTGGCCTGTGCGCCAACGATGACGGCGCAATTGGCTTATGAATTAACGCCAAAGTTAGCCGGCGTGGCGATGCCAGTCATCAACGGTGCTGGTCGGATCGACTTACTGCAACCAGGTCGTGATAAGGGCAAGGCTTTACATATATTAGGCAAGCGGTTAGGAATCATGGCGCACGAGATGGTGGCTTTTGGTGCCGGGGATAATGATTTAACGATGTTGCATCAAGTTCGGACTGGTGTCGCCATGGCGAATGCGCCGCTTACGATTCAAGCGGCGGCCAATGCGTTAACGGCTAGTAATGATCAAAACGGGGTACTGACGTATTTGGAACGGCAAATTTTGCCTAACTTGAAAAGCGCTTTAGTCTTTTCAGAAAATTAACCGTGCTTTAGTTGCCAAAAGGGATTCAAGCATGCTAAACTGCATCTAGGATGAAAAATCGGATGGTCAACCGACCGAGTGGGTCAGTTGGCTTTTTTAGTGGAAAGATGAGGGATTTAAATGCTAACTGTAAGTAATGTCAGTATGCAGTTCTCAACGCGCAAGCTTTATGACGACGTTAACTTGAAATTTACGCCGGGTAACTGTTACGGTGTGATTGGCGCTAATGGGGCTGGTAAATCAACGTTTTTAAAGATTTTGGAAGGTAAACTCCAACCGACGACCGGGAATGTGTCGATGGGGCCAAACGAACGGATGTCTAGCTTGAACCAAAACCACTTTGCCTTTGAAGATGAAGAAGTTTTGGCAACGGTGATTCAAGGTCATCAAAAGTTGTATAGCATTATGCAAGAAAAAGATGCGTTATATGCTAAACCAGACTTTAGTGATGAAGATGGGATTCGGGCGGCTGAATTAGAAGGCGAATTCGCAGAAATGGACGGTTGGAACGCTGAATCTGAAGCGGACCAAATGTTACAAGCTTTGGGTATCGATGAATCGATGCAACATCAAAAGATGAGCGAATTAACGGAACCACAAAAAGTTAAAGTCTTATTAGGCCAAGCCTTATTTGGCAATCCGGATGTCTTGTTATTGGATGAACCGACCAACGGGTTGGATGTCCAATCGATCAGCTGGTTAGAAAACTTCTTAGCTGACTATGATAAGACCGTCATTGTGGTTTCCCATGACCGGCATTTCTTGAATCAAGTCTGTACCCATATGTGTGACGTGGATTTTGGTAAGATCACGTTATTTGTTGGGAACTACGACTTCTGGATGGAATCGAGTCAATTAGCGGCTAAGTTGCAAGCAAATGCGAATGCCAAAAAGACCGAACAGATCAAAGAATTACAAGAATTCGTGGCGCGGTTTAGTGCCAATGCCTCGAAGTCTAAGCAAGCAACTTCACGTAAGAAACAATTGGAAAAAATCACGTTGGATGATATCAAGCCATCTTCACGGAAATACCCATTCATTAAGTTTACGCCAGAACGTGAAATCGGGAATGATTTGGTTCGGGTAGAAAATGTATCCAAGACGATCGATGGCGTGAAGATTTTAGATAATATCAGCTTCACGTTACGTCCTAATGAAAAGACGGCGTTAATTAGCCGTAGTGACTTGGCAACCACCACGTTGATGCAAATTATTGCTGGGGCTTTGGCACCAGATTCTGGTACAGTAACTTGGGGTCAAACCACGTCACGGACGTATTTGCCAAGAGATATCAACGATGAATTTACCGATGATAGCTTAACGATTATCGATTGGTTACGCCAATATGCGCCTAAAGAAGAAAGTGACAATACCTTCTTACGAGGCTTCTTAGGGAAGATGTTGTTCTCTGGTGAAGATGTTCAACGTAAGATCAATGTCTTATCCGGGGGCGAAAAAGTTCGTGGGATGTTATCGAAGATGATGTTGAGTAAAGCCAACGTCTTGTTGCTAGATGACCCAACGAACCACTTGGATTTGGAATCAATTACGGCTTTAAACGATAGCTTGATTGATTTCAAAGGGGCGATGATTTTCACGTCGCATGACCACGAATTCATTCAAACGATTGCCAACCATATCGTTGAAGTCAGTGCTAAAGGTGTGGTTGATCGTGGCGACACAACGTATGACGAATACTTGGCTCATGAAGCGACGCAAGGTCGAGTACAAGATTTATATTAAAGTGTGCGCGTGACGGTGATTAACCGAGCACTGCGCAAGCTAACTTAAACAATCCGCACCACCGAATCCCGCAATCTGGTATGATTAACCTATCACCAGATTGGGGGATTTTTGGTATGCAGACTTATGTTGACCAACAGTTGCGACGATGGTACCTCGTTCAGTTGGCCATTTTGTTTGGGGCAATATTAGTGCGATTATTGTTGATTGGTGAAGGGAGTAGTCTCTTGGGACCAATCCTGTTGCTATGGGGCTTAGGGGCAATTTTACCCGTTTATGAACGCAAAATGGCGGCGGATGAATGGCCGCGGTTTCGACGCTTCAATCACTACTTTCAAGTAATTATTCAAATGACGTTCCTGCCATTACTATTAGCCAATGTGGCGTTAATGATGGTGACTTATTTCGGACTTAATGAACAAGGTGTCGTGGCCATGGCGTTTGCGTATTTAATCATTATGTGGATTCCGGTGGGTTACGTGTTATTAGGACCAATTCAAAATCTAATCGGGCGTATTTTATTATTGATCTCAGTTGTCTTTAGTGGCGTGGTGGCGGCCCATTCGATGTTCATCATCATGCCAACATTGACAATGCCAGCGAGTTTTAAAATGGTTGGCGATAGTGGCGTCCTTGGCGCAGTGGCCTTCGTCTTGATGTTAGGCGTTGTCATGCAAGCATGGGGTTACCGTTGGCCAACATGGCGGTTAAATCGTGAGGCTAGTTGGCCGGTCTTAACGCTGATTGCGGTATTAGCCATAGCTTTTGTGATTTGGAATGCGTTTGGCGCCGGGACGAACTTGGCGACGTTATTTACCAAGTATCAATTCAGTTTACGCTCGCCGACCGTGAAGATGTTCTTAAGTGGTCTTGAACCGGGGATTGCGGAAGAATGGTTGTATCGCTTTGGTATTTTAGCGTTATTATTAGGCTATTTTAAACATCATCGGTATCAAATCGATTGGGCAGTGGGGCTAAGCAGCTTATTGTTTGGCTTGTGGCATGTCTCGAATATTATCGCCGGTCAAGCAGTCTCAGCGACACTGGAGCAAATGGTCTTTGCGGCATCTTTAGGTGGCTTTTTAGCAACGAGTTATTTATATACGGGGAGCTTTTTAGTCCCGATTGCGATTCATACGTTGACAGATAGTTTGAGTATGATGGCGTCGGGGACTGAAACCATGGCGCGTCCAGACTTGTTTGAATGGGAAAGCATGGGGCTTTTGGTTTTGATTTTTGGTTGTATCACGATCTTCTTATTGACTGGTGCACGTCGTCACGTGATTCAAAACCATGTCAATCGGTATTTGCGTTAGTTAAGTTAACCTGTTAGTTAACTTAATAGTCATGTACAAACGTTGCGCTAGCACGGTTCTTAAACCGACGGCTAGCGTTTTTTTGTCGAAATAAACCAACTTTAAGCGGTCTATACAATTCGTAATGGCTTTGTAACATTCATGTTACAAAGTCGCAACGCCAGCTGGTTATACTAATGTCAATTAGTTAAACGGAATGTTAATTGGATTTTAAATAAAGGGGAAAACAACCGATGAAAAAACTGAGACATCTAATTCTGATCATTGCTGCCGCAACTGTTTTAACGTTTGGCCTGTCTTCACTGATTACAGATTTGAATCATACTGATACGGCTGCTGCTGCGACGACAACGAGCACCACTAAGAAGTCTTCGAAACAATTATTTAAAGCTAATGTGTCTAAAAACGCCGTCATGACTAAGTCAGTTTTTAAAATGCAAGGCCGAGTTAACTGGCACAATCGGGTTTATACATATTATTCGCCAAACGGTTCTAACATCTATGGGATGGGTCGTTTTACCTCTGATGGGACTTATACGTTGAACGGTTATGACAAGGATGGTTACTTGATCTTGGCCAACAACAAAAAGTTTGGAACGAAGATCAAAACACCACTCGGGATGGGTAAAGTTCATGACCGGGGCACATACGGCAACCACTACGATATTGTGGTAAAGTAAATTGATTCAAAGGTCGTCACGTCAGGGTGGCGGCTTTTTTTGTGCAAAAAAGCATCTGGCGATATGTGCCAGGTGCTTGATAAATAGTAGATTAAGTTAAATTAATTTCAAGAAAATGGACGCGATAATCACGGATGCGACCGAAACGGTGGCAAAGCCCCCAACTAACATCTTCGGCATCATGTGATCGAGTAAGTATTGTTTTTGACCGTCGTTGTCAGCGACTTGTGAGGCTACTTCGTTAGTCAAAATGAAGTCGGCAGGAAAACCGAAGAGTGCGGTTAAGGAACAAGAATAAGCCATGTACCAAGTCATCCCAAATGGTTTTGCAAGTAACCATGAGGCTAAGAACATCCCAATCAACCCAAGCGCAATCAAAACGATGATTTGAACGATGATTGTGCCCATCAGACTAGGCGTTGTGACACTCAATTGTGAGAAGACGTAAGCGAGTAGCCCGTACATCAACCAATGAAAGACACCGGCTTTGGTTAAGGCATTATCTTCCAAGAAACCAACTTGATGGGCAATGACCCCGAAGATCAAGCAAATCACGTTGGCATTAATGGCACCATTCATTAGACTGGCGACCCAATTACTAAGTAAGCCGATTAAGGCGACCCGCGCCATAATAAAAGCGGGCGTTTGAAACTTTTCAGGCATATGTAAAGGATATTGTGTTGCTGGTGCTGCTGTCGTGGCAGCTTTAGTCGTGGTGACTTTGGCGCCATTTGTGTTGAACTCGTGTTTAAGTCGGCGACCTTCTTTTTTAAGTAAAACAGCGGTCAACGGATACCCAACCACTGAGTGAATCACAAACATTGATACGGGTAGCGCCACCAAGGTTGTGACGCCTTGGGCTTTTAACCCGCTAGTCATCAATAAGGCAGAAACTAAGCCACCGGTCAATGGTGGAACCGCTGCAACAACTGTTTGCCAGTTGAAGATCATGGTGCCGACTGACAAGGTCAGGGCTAGCGTGCCTAAGACCCCAAGTAGTGCAATACAAACTGCTTTCCACTGGGCTAGGAGTTCTTTGAGACTCATGAGGGTCCCTAGATGAACAAGTAGCAGGGTCACACAAATCGAGCTGAACTGTGTCCCATAGGAAGCTTGCAAGGCGATGTTCTTCGGTAACACGGTCCAAAAGCCAACCATAAAGAGAATGGCGGTAATGAAGACCGAGGGAATGTAAGCATGCGTCAATGACGAGACCCATTCACCAAGTAACATGAAAACCATGACCGTGAAAAAAGCAATAATATAAGCCATCTAATCACTCCAAATATTTAATTTTTAAAAGGTCAATTGCTAGTCTATCTCTCATTTGTTTCTTAGTCAATTTTAATTAATTAACTAAAAGGTCAGTTCAAACCACCTAACCAGGGGGTAATAGCTTAAGAAAATAAACAATTCATTAGGAGAATTGACGAAAGTACTGATTTGAACTAATCTAATCATATTCTAATAATTGGAGTGATTCGATGAGTCAAACAACTTTCAGTAATTTTCAACTGTTCGATGGGAAACATGATCAAGTGCAAGGTGATGCTTGGTTTGTCACCGATGAAACGGGAAAATTACAACAAGTCGGTACGGGGCAAGCGCCTAAAACTGATCACCAAGTTGATTTGGGTGGCAAATATGTGATGCCAGGGTTAATTAACGCGCATACGCATATTACGATGGATCCCAACGCTGGTGATGGTGGGACGGGTGCTGATGTCGTCACCGCCACTGTTCGTGCAGTACATAATTTACATGACTTATTGCAATCAGGTGTTACATATATTCGTGAATGTGGGAGCTCTTTTGATATTGATATTACGTTAGAAGCGTTACGGGCTAAAGGGGTGTTAACTAAAGTCCCACATATCTTACCTTCAGGACGACCATATTCGATGACAGGTGGTCATGGGGACTTTCCGAACTTTGGTCATTTAGTTGATTCGCCCGATGAAATGCGCAAAGCTGTGCGGACTGGCTTAAAGAAAGGAACTAAGGCCGTTAAGATGATGGCAACTGGTGGCGTTATGACACCGGGGGACTTTATGGATGATCCACAATTAACTGTTCCTGAAATGCAAGTTGCCGTTGATGAAACCCACCATAAAGGGTTAATTATTGCGGCGCATGCGGAAGGTAATCCGGGGATTTACAATGCGATTAAAGCTGGCGTTGATTCGATTGAACATGGGTTTTATGTCAATGATAAAGAAATTGATTTGATGTTGAAACAAGGCACCTATTTAACCCCAACTTTTGTCGCGGATTGGGCGATTCCAGAATATGGCGATGGTAAAATTCCAGATTGGGAAATTAAAAAGGCTGCGGATGCGTTGGATGATTTATATGCCAATATCATGCATGCTTGGCAACGCGGGGTGAAAATCACCTTAGGGACCGATGCGGGGACGCCATTTAATGACTTCACCATGACACCCGTTGAATTACAATTAATGGTTGAACAAGGGGCAACCCCATTTGAAGCCCTGCAGACGAATCTTAATTCAGCCACCTTAATGCAAGTTGCTGATGACTATGGCACGTTGGAAGCTGATAAGTATGCGGATTTCTTAGTTTTGGATGATAATCCATTAGCCGATGTTAAAGCGGTCCAACAAGCCGACAAGCAAGTTTATCAACATGGCGTTCAGGTTTATTAAAGGCACTTTAGGTTGTTAGCACGGACAAAACGATAAATACGACAAAAACGTCGCCAATCGAATCAGCACTTAAGGCTGGTTTGGTTGGCGACGTTTTTTGATAATGTGGCATTATTTCATGATTTCCAGATTATCGATATCAAAATCATCATCTTCAGCGGATGTGGTTTCAATCTTATCGGTTTCAACAGGTTTCTTTAACAGTACCACTAAAGTTGTCGTAACGAGAATCCCAACGAATGATGAGAGCATATAAATCAATGGCTTTTGGGCCACAAAGGCGACGATCCAACCACCCCAAGGGGCAGGATTACCGGCGCCTAAAAACATTGCCATGCAAGAACCAATGGCAGCGCCAATAACATTACTTGGGATAACGCGTAAGGGATCGGAAGCGGCAAAAGGAATGGCACCTTCAGTAATGCCAACGGCCCCCATGATAATGGCGGCTTTGCCAGAATCACGTTCTTCGGCACTGAATTTCTTCGGGGCAATCAAGGTTGCTAAGCCCATACTGAGTGGTGGGATACAAATGGCAACCCCAATACCAGCCATAATCAACATTGCGGCGTGACTTGGTAAGCCAGTTGCTTTATCGATAGTGCCAACCATTGCGGCACCAAAACTAAAGGCCACTTTGTTAACTGGACCACCCATGTCAAAGCCAATCATGGCACCCAGAATCAGGCCTAAAATAACAACGTTGCCAGTTCCCATACTGCTGAGCCAAGTGCTTAAAAATTTCATAAAAAGCGCAATCGGTTCGCCAATGACCCAAACCATCAGGGCACCGACAATTAAAGTGCCAACTAAAGGAATCACGAAAATTGGCATGACTGATTGCAAACTCTTGGTCACTTTAATTTTCTTTAAGTAGAACACGACGATACCAGCAACCAGTCCAGAGATAATCCCACCAATAAAGCCAGCCCCGATTTGAGTTGCCAGTAGGCCACTAATAATACCAGGTGCTAAACCAGGGCGATCAGCCATTGAAAAAGCGATGTAGCCGGACAGAATTGGCACCATTAAGCTTAGACCAGCACTCCCAATCTTCGCCAATCCAGCTAAGCTACCAGTTGATGGCACGGCAGAATGGCCGGAAAATAGCACGCTTAAGGCCAATAAAACCCCACCAGCAACGACGAATGGAATCATGTAAGAAACCCCAGTCATTAAATGTTTCCGGGTATCTTTCATGAGTGTTGCAAATTCGCTCATGCCGTCACACCTCCACCATCGAACTTAGCGGCTAGTTTCTTGACAATAATGGCCGACTTTTTAATCAAATCACCGGAACCAACCCGTAAGACCGGTTTGCCCCGGAAGCGTTCTTCGTTCTTAATGCCAATGTCATTGGTTAGGATTACGACATCGGCAGCTTGGATCGTTGCAGCATCTAATGTGTTTTCAATGCCGATTTGGCCTTGCGTCTCAACGTGACATTCCGCACCTAAATCTTTAGCGGCGACTTGTAAACTTTCAGCAGCCATATAAGTATGTGCGACACCTGATGGGCACGCAGTTACACCAACAATTTTCATAAGTTATCCCTCCAAAGTTGCGTTTAGTGATTGTCCAATTAAATCAATAACAGCCTGTGCTGAGCCAGCTTGCAGGAGCTGCTCACGAAACTCAGCGTGAATGAGGTTGCGTGACAGTGCTGAAATTAGTCGCAGGTGTTCGTCACCTTTACTACTTTCAGGTACGGCCAGTTGAAAGATCATCGTTACGGGTTCGCCATCCAGCGACTCCCAGTCGATCGGTTGGGCGAGTTTACCGAAAGCCACAGAAACGGTTTTAACAGCATCGGTTTTCCCATGTGGAATGGCGATACCAAAGCCGATGCCAGTTGTGGTTAAGGTTTCGCGTTGGGTGACGTTTTGAATGTAGGCATCATAGTCATTTAAACGGTCATCATCGGCCAGACGTTTGCCTAAGGCCGCGATTGCGGCAGCCTTAGTTGGCACGTCAAGCTGCAAATCAACAAGTTGTGTATCAATAATTTTGGTCATCTGTTAAGCCCCCATGTGAAATGTTGAATTAATTTATGAATTCATTTTAACCAGGCCTAATTCCACAAAACAATCTTTTAAAACTTGGCATTCCAACTAAAAATACTGGAAATTCTTATTTTGTAAGCGATTACGTTACTTTGGATGTGTAATCGTTTGCTATTGATAAGCACAAACGTGCATTTTGGCATCAAAATGCCCAAAGTAGGCCGTCTGAAGGCAATTAAAAAGCTTGAAATCAAATTGAGATAAATTGATTTCAAGCTTTTTAATTAAATTGTTAATACTTTAGTCTGGGCCGCAATTGCCAATAATTCCGGCGCCTGGGGATTCATATTGGTGATCACATAATCGATTGCGGTCCAAGGCATGACTTGGACGAGTGAGGTCTGCGTGAATTTAGATGCATCCACAAGGGCGACTTTAATGGCGCTATTGTTAATCATTTCGCGTTTCATTTCAGCATCGGCAAAACTAGATGAACAAAGTCCTTGGCGTCCCTGAATGCCACTAGACCCAAGAAAACAAAAATCGACGTGGATTTGTTGATATAAGTCGCGCGGGCTATTGCCTTGAAATGACATGTCGCTGGGACTGTACTTGCCACCGGTACTATAAAGTTCATTATGCGTATTGCGTAACGCTAAGAGCGACAGGAGTGAGCTCGTGACAATAATTTTATTATCCATTTGATTGAGTTCATGGGCCAAGGCCGCCACCGTACTCCCTTGATCCAACGCAATGGTGACTGGATCGACGGGCAATAGCTGCAACGCTCGTTGTGCCAAGGCCTGCTTTTCGGCAGCGAAGCGGTCGGTTCGTTGGCCAACGGGGGGCAGTGGGCTAGCTGTGACTAAAGAGGCCTTGCCAAATTCTTTGGTCACCAGCCCTTGTTGGCTCAAGACCCGTAAGTCTTTGCGAATCGTTTCATCTGAAACGTGGCACTGGCGGACGAGTTGTTGCACCGTCATGGTATGTTCAGTTTTGAGTAACGTCAAAATCGCGTTGCGCCGGGCTTGGATCTCAGTAGCTTTCATTAAGCCAACCTCGCTTATTCATTAATTAGGTTAAGTATAGCGCTAATTCAACGTTATTCAATTAAAAGCTTGGCACATCTGTGCGATAAACAATCAATTACTTGGATTTCCAAGCTTTTCATTGATTTAAGCTTTGAACATTATATAATGAACTTGAGATTAACGAGAGGGGTTTTACAGATGACAATGACCACGACGACCCGGCCAGCCTTTGAAACGGCGCGACCAACGTCAAAACTAGACGTGATGAAACAGAACTTATTCAAACAAAAACGACAGATTTCTTTAGAACGGGCCAAACTTTATACGGCCAGTTATCAACAAACTGTCGGGCAGCCAACGATTATTCGGCGGGCGAAAGCGACCGCTTATATTATGGATCATGTTCAAATCAGTATTCGACCAGAAGAACTGCTTTGTGGGAATCGAACCGTTCGGCCGCGGAGTGGGATTTTGTCACCGGAAATGGACCCCTATTGGATCATGCAAGAAATTGATACGATTGGTAGCCGTCCCCAAGATCAATTTGAATTTACCGCTACGGATCGCCAATACTATCGGGAGAAGTTGTTACCTTATTGGTCTGGTAAGTCGATGAAAGACTTTATCAATGCTAAAATCACGCCGGAAGTCAAAGCGGCAGAAGATGATTTGGTCATTAAGCTGAATCAAACGGATAAAGGGCAGGGCCACATTATTATGGACTTCCCGGCCATTTTGCAGCAGGGGGTCGGTGCCTATGTGACCAAGTTAACGGCCAAGCAAACAGCGGCATCTGACAATGATTTTTATGCGGCGGCTTTAATTGTCTTTAAAGCGATGCAACGCCATTTTGACCGGTATGCTGCTTTGGCCCAAACAATGGCTGAAGATGAAACGTTACCAACGTATCGGCGGCTAGAATTAACTGAAATGGCCGCGATGAATCATCGGCTAACGACTGAAAAGCCCCAAACATTTTATGAAGCCTTACAACTCTTATGGATGACCAGTATCGTGGGTCAATATGAATCAAATGCTTCATCATTGTCACTTGGCCGGATGGATCAGTATTTGTATCCGTTCTATCAAGCATCTAAAGCCGATGGGGTGCCGGCTGATTTTATGTGGGAAGTTTTAGGCGACTTTTACTTAAAGACTGACGATGTGGTGTTATTGCGGAGTGCTGAAAGTGCCAAATGTTTTGCCGGCTTTCCAACGGGTTATACGGTTGCGTTAGGTGGTTTAGACAAGTACGGTCAGTATTCAGTGAACGAACTTTCCAATAAGATGTTGGACCTCTATCAGGACATTCAACTGCCACAACCGAACTTATCGGTCCGTATCAATGAACAAATTCCACGCCGCTTTTTAAATAAAACGTGTGAAACGATTCGGTTAGGAACCGGGATTCCGATGCTGTTCAACGATGAAGTCTGTGTCCCGGGCTTTTTAAGTAATGGCGTATCACTCGATGATGCCCGTGACTATGCGGTCGTTGGTTGTGTGGAAACGACGATTCCAGGGAAGACTTATGGGCTGCACGACATTGCGCTCTTTAACTTAATGCGCATCATGGAACTCGCAATGTATGAGTTGCGTGATGATGTCACCGTGACTTATGCCAGTCTACGGCAGCGTATTTTAGATAAAATCGATGATTATGTCAAAATCGTTACTGCGGGTTCAGATATCGTTGACCTGGGTCATCGGGAGTTTGCACCGATTCCATTCTTATCCGCATTAGTGGCTGATTGTATCGATAATGGTCAAGATGTCACTGAAGGTGGTGCCCGGTATAATTTTTCCGGGGTGCAAGGGATTGGGGAACCCAACTTGGCAGATGCGTTGTATGCCGTAAAACAACTTGTTTTTGAAAATCATGAAATGACGTTTAAAACGCTCATGGATCATTTGGCTAACAATTTTGCCGGTGATAATGGGGAGGCTTTACGGCAACATCTGATTCATGATTTTGATAAATACGGCAATGATAATGCGGAACTGGATATGGAATGTGCCAAAATTTTCCGTCATTATGCGCTTGAATTAGGTAAATACAAGAATATTCGCGGTGGTGAATTTAATGCGGGCGCTTATACGGTTTCGGCCCATATCCCATTAGGTGAAGATGTTGGGGCGACTCCCGATGGCCGCAAAGCCCATGATCAATTAGCTGATGGTGGGTTATCACCAATGGTCGGCCGCGACCACTTAGGCCCTACGGCAGTCTTAAAATCGGTCAGCAAAATCGATAATACGTTAGCGGTCAACGGTAGTTTATTAAACGTGAAGTTCTCACCGAACACGTTAAAAGGGGCAAATGGGATTCGCAAATTTGCTGATTTCTTGATGGCTTTTACCCAGTTGAAGATTCGCCACGTGCAATTTAACGTGCAATCGCGTGAGACGTTGATCGATGCGCAACAACACCCAGAAAACTATGCGGGGTTGGTGGTTCGAGTGGCTGGTTACAGTGCCTTCTTCGTTGATCTGAACAAGCGCATTCAAGATGATATTATCCGGCGTGCTGAACATGTCTTATAGGAGGAATGACGAATGCCAGCTGATAAAGGCTTAATTTTTAATATTCAACGTTATTCGATTCATGATGGTCCCGGCATTCGCACGATCGTGTTTTTTCAAGGGTGCCCGTTACGGTGCCCATGGTGCAGTAACCCTGAATCACAAGGTGCGGTCCGCCCGCTGACTTGGACGAAGAATGGCAAGACTGAAACCATCAGTCATTGGGTCACGATTGATGAGGTCCTTGATGAAATTGAAAAAGACGAGGTCTTTTACCGGACTTCTGGTGGTGGGGTCACGTTATCTGGTGGTGAATGTTTAGTACAGTCTGACTTTGCGGCCAATTTGTTACGCGAAGTCAAAGCGCTCGGCATCAACACCGCGATTGAAACCACGGGCGCAATGCCGCTAAAAGCGATTAAGAAGGTCTTACCGTATACTGATTATGTAATGTTCGATTTAAAGATCATGAACCCAATCTTAGCCAAACGGGTAATTGGTGACGATGTCGGTCAAGTCAAAGCCAGCTTTGAGGCCGCCTTGGCCACCCAAACCGCGCAAGTAACGCCCCGGGTGCCGCTGATTCCTGGTTACACGACGAAGCCAGAAAATTTACAGCAAATTGCCGATTACGTGCATGAAGTCGGCATCAACGAGATTCATATTTTGCCGTTCCATCAATATGGCAGTCAAAAATATGAGTATTTAAAGCGCAATTACACGATGAAGGAGACGCCGCTTTTAACCGAACAAGAAGTCGACGATATTCATCAGTTTTTTACCGATCAAAAAATTACGGCCATTGTTAGTGGTCTTGAATAATCAAGTGGTGATGGTTGAAAGTAAAACGGCAACCGTCACCTTTTTGTGTCTGAAATTGATCGTAGTGCAACGACGAAAAAAGTGGGGTGCTCGGACAATAATTTGTTTACAACCAATTGCCCTGAAACGCGTTTCATAACGTATACTAAGGACGCAAGCGTGTTTCAGAAACACGGCGGGTCGTTGTTCGACTTACCTAGATGACAAGTTAGTGAGAAATGAGGAAGACCAAATGTCAACGTTAACCATTAAAGATTTAAAAGTATCAGTTACAGAAAATGAACAAGAACGCCTGATCTTAAAAGGGGTTAATTTAACTTTGAAGACTGGTGAGACCCATGCCATCATGGGCCCCAATGGGACGGGTAAATCAACCTTATCCGAAACGATTATGGGCAATCCAGCCTACCATATTGTTAGCGGTCAAATCTTATTAGATGGTGACGATTTAGTACAACGGACCGTTGATGAACGGGCGCGTGCTGGCTTGTTCTTGGCGATGCAATATCCAGCTGAAATCAAAGGTGTGACCAACATTGAATTCTTACGGGCGGCAATCAATGCTCGCCGGTCTAAAGATGACCCGATTGCGGTGACCGACTTTTTAGCACGGCTGGATGATAAACTGGCCGTTTTGAACATGTCAGATGCGATGGCGGAACGTTACTTGAACGAAGGCTTCTCTGGTGGCGAAAAGAAACGTAATGAAATTTTGCAATTATTGATGATTCAACCTAAGTTTGCCATCTTAGACGAAATTGATTCTGGCTTAGATATCGATGCCTTACAAGTCGTCGCTAAAGGCGTTAACTCAATGAAGGGTCCCGATTTTGGCACCCTGATGATTACCCACTATCAACGATTATTGAACTATATCGTGCCTGACTTTGTGCATGTGATGATGGATGGCCGGATCGTCAAAACCGGGGATGCCCAATTAGCCCACACGTTGGAAGCTGAAGGGTATGCTGGCTTACGTGATGAACTTGGTCTAGATGTGCCGTTGACGGATGACGATGTTGAGTAATGGGGGTGCCTAATTTGGATGCTAAAACGTTATTAGCGGGGATTCAAAGTTACGCCCAAGCGCAACAAGAACCAGCGTGGTTGCAACAACTTAGGCAACAAGCGTTGCAAGCGTACACCACGCTCCCGCTACCAAAATTTGAAAAGATCAATTATCGTGATTGGCCATTATTTGACTTCACGGTGCCACAGTTAATGCGTAGTGAACCAGTCACGGGGGTGTTGGCTAAAACCGCTGCGACGCAACAGTTCTATGCGGTTGGCGATAGTACGATTCAATTGACATTACCCATGGACGCGTTGCAACAAGGCGTTATTTTATCGGATTTACGGTCAGCGATTGCTCATCACGGGGACTTGGTACAAACCTACTTGATGCAAAAAGCGCTTAAAGTTGGTGATGACAAGTTAACGGCCTTGAATACGGCCATGATGACGAATGGGTTCTTCTTGTACGTGCCTAAAAATGTCCAACTCAAAGCGCCGATTGAGATTTTACAAGTGGTTGATAATCGGACGACGCAAAACTACTTTAGTCACAACTTGTTGATTGCCGCGGCAGGGAGCCAAGTCAATGTGATTCAACGACTAGCTTCGGTGGGTGAGCAAGCCAATGCCGCGCATATGTTAGTCGAAGTTATTGCCGAAGCCAATAGCCAAGTCAACTTTGCCGGGATCGATACGATGTCAGCCAAGACGACGGCGTATTTGAACCGGCGGGGCTATCTGGCCGCAGATGCCAAGCTTGACTGGGAGTTTGCCGAAATGAATGCTGGCAACGTGATTGCCGATTTTGATTCAGAATTAAAAGGTCGTGGCTCTGAAGCGATGGTCAAAACCATTGCGATTGCAAACCAAGCTCAGACCCAAGCATTGGATACGCGCGTCACTAACTATGGTAAACAGACCGTTGCGAACATCGTGCAGCGGGGGATTATTTTAGATGAAGCGACGTTGATCTTTAATGGCATCGGCCACATTATCAAAGGCGCTCACGGTGCCAAAGCGGACCAAGAAAACCGGTTATTGATGCTATCATCAAAGGCGCGTGGTGATGCTGATCCAATCTTATTAATTGATGAAAATGATGTGGAAGCCGGTCATGCAGCGAGTGTGGGCCGGGTCGATGAACAACAGATGTATTACTTATTAAGTCGGGGCATTCCCAAACCAGTTGCCGAACGCTTGGTGATTCGCGGCTTCTTAGCCGGTGTGATTACCGAATTACGGTCGCAACGACTCCGACATGAATTAAATGATGTGATTGAGAGGCGCTTGACTGATGGGCAAACCAACTAATCCATATCGGGCTGATTTCCCGATTTTAACCACCGAAGTTAACGGGGAACCGTTGACGTATCTCGATAGTGCGGCGACATCGCAAAAGCCCCAAGCCGTGATCGATGCGATAACGCATTACTACACCACAAGTAATGCCAATGTCCATCGTGGCGTCTATACATTAGCGGCCCAGGCGACCGATCAATATGAAGCAGTTCGCGATCAAGTGGCAGCGTTTATCCACGCTAAAAAGCGCGAAGAGGTCTTCTTCACCCGCTCGACGACGGAAAGTTTAAACTGGGTTGTCCAAACGTATGGCAATCAAAATATCCATGCTGGTGACGAAATCGTCTTAACGGTCATGGAGCATCACAGTAATTTAGTGCCGTGGCAACAATTGGCCCATCGTAAGCAGGCCAAGTTACGCTACATTCAATTGACGAGTGATGGTCAATTGGACTTAGCTGACGCTAAACGTTTGATTACCGATAAAACTAAACTAGTTGCGGTGGTCCAAACGTCTAATGTTTTAGGTGTCACTAACCCGGTGCAACAATTAGCGGCGCTCGCCCATCAACATGGGGCGATTATCGTCGTTGATGGTGCCCAAGCTGTTGCCCATCAGCCGGTTGATGTACAAGCGCTAGATGCGGACTTTTATGCCTTTTCAGGTCATAAAATGCTAGGCCCCACTGGGATTGGGATACTGTACGGGAAGTATTCATTATTAGCGCAATTGACGCCCGCCCAATTTGGGGGCGAAATGATCGATAACGTCGATTGGCAAACGACAACGTTTGCCGCGATTCCGCAACGTTTTGAAGCCGGCACCCCTAATATTAGTGGCGTGATCGGTTTAGGTGCGGCCATCACTTATTTGCAACAAGTTGGTTGGCCAGCGATTCAAGCCCAAGAACAACAGTTAACCAAGCACTTATTAACCGGATTAACGGCGCTTAACGGTGTCAGCATTTATGGGCCACTTGATCCCGCGTTACATGGGCCAGTGGTGGCGTTTAATTTGAATGGCGTCCATCCCCATGACGTGGCGACTGGTTTAGATATGGCCGGGGTCGAAGTCCGGGCAGGGCATCATTGTGCGCAACCGTTGATGCAATATTTACAAGTCAGTGCTACCGTGCGGGCCAGCGTGATGTTTTATAATACGACCGCTGAAGTCGACCGTTTGTTGGCAGCCCTGACGGAAGTAAAGGAGTTCTTCCAAGGATGAGCTTATTAAAGTTAAATGATTTATACAAAACGTTGATTTTAGACCATGCGCAACATCCCCATCATCATGGCCAATTAGCTGATGTACCAGGGGTGACGTTGAATAATCCCACTTGCGGTGATGTGATTCAAGTTCAACTAGCTGTGCAACGAAATCAGATCGAACAGATTGCGTTTAGCGGAACGGGCTGTACGATTTCTCAGGCCTCAGCGAGTGTGATGACCGATGTGTTAATTCATCAAACACCAGCCCAAGCTCAACAGTTGCTACATGACTTTTCACAGTTGATCATGGGTGAGACGATCACCGCAACCGCCAAAAAACAGTTAGGTGATGCAGCAGTGTTAGGCACGGTTGCGGAATTTCCAACGCGGATTCGTTGTGCCATGTTAGCTTGGCATGCGGCCGAACAATGTTTAGCACAGATTGGAGGACCCACAAATGAGTCAAAAAGTTGAACAAGTGGTTAGTGATAACCAAAATTATGAATATGGGTTCCACGATGATGTGACCCCGGTTTATTCAACGGGCGAAGGCTTGACGGAAGCGATTGTTCGCGAAATTTCAGCGGCCAAGCATGAACCACAATGGATGTTAGATTATCGCTTGAAAGCCTATGCTATTTATCAAAAGTTACCGATGCCGAAGTTCGGCCCGGATTTATCGGGGCTGGATATGGCGCATATGAAATATTTCCAAAAAGCGACGGATAAAAAGTATCGTGATTGGAAAGACGTGCCGCCAAAAATCAAAGAAACCTTTGACCGGCTGGGGGTGCCAGAAGCTGAACGCAAATATCTAGCAGGTTCCAGTGCCCAATATGAATCAGAAGTCGTCTATCACCGGATGCGTGAGACCTTTGACAAGACGGGGATTATTTTTACCGATACTGATACAGCGTTACAAAAGTATCCAGAGTTGTTTAAAAAGTGGTTTGGTAAGTTAGTACGGCCAGAAGCCAATAAATACGCGGCTTTGAATGCAGCAGTTTGGTCGGGGGGCTCGTTTATTTACGCGCCAAAAGGTGTTAAAGTGACGACCCCCATTCAAGCGTACTTCCGGATCAATGCAGAAAATACCGGGCAGTTTGAACGGACCTTGATCATTGTTGATGAAGGGGCTAGCGTCAATTATGTCGAAGGCTGTACTGCGCCGAATTATGATTCGGATAGTTTGCATGCGGCGGTTGTTGAAGTTAACGTCTTGGCGAATGCGACTTGTCGGTATACCACGATTCAAAACTGGTCGAATAATGTGTACAGCTTGGAAACCAAGCGGGCCCAAGCACTCGAAAATGCCACCATGGAATGGGTCGATGGTAACCTGGGGTCAAAGATTACGATGAAGTATCCATCGGTTTACCTGAATGGCCAAGGGGCGCACGGGACGATGCTGTCGATTGCGGTCGCGGGTCATAATGTGGACCAAGATAATGGGGTGCGGATGATTCACAATGCCAAGAATACGACGTCGTCAATCGTCTCCAAGTCGATTGCCAAAGATGGTGGGGCCGTTGACTACCGCGGAACCGTGCGCTTTGGCCGCCATTCTGACGGCTCGTTTGCCCATGTGGAATGTGACACGATCATTATGGACGATCAATCATCGAGTGATACGATTCCGTATAATGAAATTCTAAACGGTAATGTGTCGATGGAGCATGAAGCTAAGGTGTCAAAAGTCTCTGAAGCCCAATTATACTATTTGATGAGTCGTGGGATTTCAGAACAAAAAGCCACTGAAATGATAATCATGGGTTTCGTTGAACCATTTACCAAGCAACTACCAATGGAATATGCGGTGGAATTAAATCGGTTGATTAGTTTTGAGATGGAAGGATCCATCGGTTAGGAGAACAGGATGGCAACAGATTTTAAACAAACTGGGTTGGATGCGTTGAAGACTGTCATTGATCCAGAACTGGGGGTCGATATTGTCAGCTTAGGCTTGATTTATGATGTGACCAACGATGACCAAGGCCACTGTCTAGTGACGATGACACTGACCATGATGGGATGTCCGTTGACGGATGTTTTGGCTAACGGGATTACCGATGCTTTAAAGGCATTACCAGGGGTCAATGAAGTTGAAATCAATCTAGTGTGGGAACCCGCCTGGTCGATTGCCCGCATGTCGCGAGCGGCTCGATTGACGTTAGGGGTTTAAAGCCGCGTCGATATTAGTGTTATGAAAATAGCGCTTGTGGGTTGTTTGTCGCTTCCGGTCAGCTGTAATTCCAGTTGCCATGTCGACCGATTCGAGCCTGAGAAGCGGTCTCGAATCTCACTTTGAAGCTCGGTAAAGCCCACCAATCTTCAAAGCTGTCGGTAGTGTAAGTCCGGCAAAAATCACGCCGAACTAACACTACTTTCACGGCAACTTCCATTACAGCTGACCTACAGCTAAAATGAGCATACCATTCAAATGAGCATATAAAAATCCGTCACATTTTTTGCGTGACGGATTTTTGTGCTGTTATTCAAATAATAGTCTTAAATTAGTTAGCAAGTGTTTGAAGACTTATTTTTAACGCGAGTTAGTATCCAATTGCGTCAAAATGATTAACGAAAATGTTTATATTGCTTATATTGACGGCCAATTTTTAAGTTTAAAGCCATGCTGGGAATACTGTAAAATGAACCGAAGAGACCGAAAGTAGCAAGCATCATTGTGCCCTCGATGGCAGCGAAGATAAAGGCTAACACCCGGTTACTAACTGGAAATAGGTGGTCGCCTAGTCCGTAGACCAAGACTGCCACGACTAGGAATTGTGCAATCGCGGTGAACATAGTTGTTACATCGGAGTGGCGGAACTTCAACTTAATGTCGCAAGCTTTAAGCAAGTACGCCATCCCAGCTAAACTGATACTAGTGAAGGCGATAAATGTTGCCAGTAGCGCACCGTTAGCGTGGTACCAAGCGACTAGTGGCACTTGAACGACTAACTTGATGGCTAAGCCGACGATTAAAAGCGTCACAGCCCGGCGATGTTGGCCTAACGATTGAATCAACGTAAAGATGTCAGTGAAAATTGCGAGCGGTAAGCTAACGATAATAGCCCAACGCATCAACAACCCACCTTGATGATCAAAGCCAAAGAAGACCGTGTTAATTTGTGGCGCTAGCAAGGCCAAGATAATAATCATCGGTGCAATTAAGCCGAATAACATTTTAAAGTTAGTCACAATGACTTTGGTGACCTTCGTGCGATCGCCTTGGACACTAGCTAAGATTGGTAAGGTTGTTTCTGAAACGGCTAATGCTAATGAAATAATTACTGTTGTAATCTTGTTAGGGTTAGCCGAAAATAGCGTAAATAAATTTTGGACGGCGGTGGCCGATTCAGTGGTCACATGTAGCATGATTTGTTTAAACGTGAACTGGTCGATCAATTGCGATAACGTAATGCCAGCACCGACAAAGACAAATGGAATCGCTTCTTTAATAATCGTCATAAAGTCAGCTTTGAGATTCAGCTTGCTGGCGGGGGCACTTTGTTGTAATTGCGCTTGGTATTGTGGTTGATGTTGATGATAGTAATGCCCGAGATAGGCCAAACTAGCGATCGCGCCAAAGAACGTCGCAAATGTACTGAGACCGATGGCAACCGTTAGTGACTGACTCAAAAGACAATAGCTCACGTAGGTGGCGACTAAAATGCCGACGACACGGACGAATTGTTCAATCAATTGCGAGACACCAAAGGGCTTCATATCTTGGTTACCTTGAAAGTAGCCGCGAATAATACTCATGACTGGCAAAATAAACAGGGCAGGGGTTAAGAACCGAATCACTAAAGTGGTTGATCGGTAAGCCGTGACTGGCGAGCCCTTGGCAATTAAGGGGGCAAACCCAAATAAGAGACTGCCACAAATAATCCCAGAAATACTCATAAATAATAGTCCCGCTTTAAAGAGCCGTTGACTATCCAAGTAGCGGTTTTGGGCATTATACCCAGCGATTTTGCGTGAAATTGCGGTTGGAAAGCCGGAAGTCCCTAATGATAAGAACAGGGCGTATGGCGTATACGCAGCATTGAACATGGCTTGGGCGGTCATTTGATGTTGCTGTGAACCGAGCATCATTAGCCACGGAATCAAGTAGACGACCCCTAAAACCCGTGAAAAGATACTGCCAAATGACATCCAAAAAGTGCCTGATAATAACTTGTTTTTCAAAAATTCACCCACCCATTGTATTGGTTCTTAAATTTAACGTATCATCTATCTTAGCACGTTCAAGGCGCCCTTAACTGCCCGTTTGGGTAAGTTAAGGGCGCTTTTAGGTAAATTTAAGCTAATTGCAATTGTGGAAAGCGGCCTTCAGCGTGAAAGGCGTTAATCAAAGCCGCACTGATAAAGTCCACTCCGTCTGCATCTGGCTTGATGGTCGCAATCTTGGCGGCTAGTTCAGCTTGGGTAACTGGTTGTTTTTGGACTGACGTTTTGATTAAAAAGGCGATGAGTTGTTCGCTTTCGTCAGCAGTGAATTCATAACTTAATAACACCAAGTCACTATTGGCAAGGTGTAACTTCTCGGCGAATTCGTTTAAAACGTTAATAATGAGATTTTCGCGATCGTAAGGTGATGGCATGATCAGTTCCTCCATTTTATAGTAGTTAAACTAAGTATATCAGAGGAAAAGGATAGCTTACAAAAGGTGTTGCGCGGCGAACTGTCCTGAAAGTCGGCCGCTGGTCAAGGCAAATTGGACCGAGCTTCCTGACATATAAACTTGGTTATAAATCGCTTTATTAGCCGTTTCACCAGTAGCAAATAAATTGTCAAATGGTTGCCCACTATTAGTTAATACTTGGAAATTTTGATTTATTTTGACACCACCGAAAGTCCCCATGATAATTGGATAAATCTTGACGGCGTAAAAGGGCGCTTGCTGAATTTTTTTGACGAATTCTTGAGCTTTTCCAAACGAGTCTTTACCTGAGTCGGCGCCTGCATTATAAGTTGTAATAGTTGTTGATAGTGATTCAACCGGAACGTTCATAGCGGTAGCAAGTTCATTGATTGTTGCGCCTTGAACGACTTCATTAGTTGAAAGTCCTGATTTTAGTTTTGAAATAATCGCTTGATTAGCCGTAGTAGAATCTAACACTAACCATGGTTGTGGTTGCTGCATGACCAGGTTGGTCACAACGGCATAGTGATTTTGTTCATTCATAAATCGTTTTCCATGGGCGTTAACGTAAAGCTTTGACCAATCCATGGTGAGTTGATAGGTTTTAGGCACATTAGTTGTAATGCCTTCTCCAATGATCCATGGTTCATCGTAAGGCACCGCTCCAGCTTTGATTGCCATTTGAATCCCATCACCTTGATTGCCAGGACCAGAATAGCTATGTTGATAAAGGGTGTCACCATTTGGAATGTACTCAGCTAACATCGCTTTATTCTTAGCAAAGCCACCGGTAGCTAAGATAACTGCTTTAGCGTGAATGACAAAAGAACCGTCGGGAGAGGTTGCCTTGACACCAGTGATCGAATGCGTCGTTTGTTTTTTAAGTGAAACTGCCGATGTATTTAATAGGACCTGAATGTGGTGTTGTTTTAATGCTTGCGTTAAATTTTGAATTAGGATAGGGCCACCTAGGCTACCTGCTTCACCCGCAAAGTGAATCCGACGGACCGGGTCTAAGCCGAAACCAGTGATAGCCGGATAATGGTGGCCGGCATAATCGACTAACCATTCAGTTGTTTTCACGGCTTCATCCATAAAGTAGTTAACAAAATTATAGTCAGGATAGGCACTATGAGGATTTGAGGTGGCTTGTCGTGCATGCCATAGAGCCAGCCAACTGTCCTTTGAATCCGTAATGCCAGCTTCGCGTTGAAAACGGGTATTAGTAGCAGAAATCCCACCACCAGACATGCCAGTTGATCCGCCAAGTACGGACTCTTTTTCAATTAAGGTAACTTGAGCACCATGTTCATCAGCTGATAGTGCAGCAGCAATCCCAGCACCACCGCCGCCAATAACTAAAACATCTGTAAATTTATCTGTCATCATTTGTAACGCCCCTTTATAAAATATGAGTTTAATCTCTTATTGAAACCGTCTTCATGCTAGCATAAGATTAAGAAGCGTTATTCATCATTTCACAAGGTTTGTTGACTTAATCATACAGTCATGGCAATGTGTTTACTTTAAGCAAAGGAGGGTTAATATTGAACGAACTTGATTTACGCGTGCAAAAAACGAGACGAACTTTAAGGCAAACATTAACGACACTGCTAGCACAACTATCGTTTTCGAAAATAACCGTTAAGCAATTATGTCGAGAATCGTTGATTAATCGCGTCACTTTTTATAAGCATTATCAAGATAAGAATGACTTGTTATATGATTTACTCACTAATCTAACGATTCCTAGTGCGCAAGTTCCTGTAAAACAATTGATCAAAACACCTTTCTCAGTTTTTCCTAGAGTCGTTATTGATCCGTTACCAAGTATAATTGAACGTCAAAATAATGATATTGCGTTTCAATGGGTCTATCGTCAGTATTTCTATAATTATTATGTAGAAGCTTTCCAACTGTGCACTTACGATGTCGGCTTACCAAAAGAACTAGTCTCATATACATTAGTAAATAATGCATTTAGCTTTTATAATTGGCAGACCGATTTTAATATTGATGCTTCAGAAGCTGAATTAGATATGCTGTTTCAGAAAATGTTTCATTTTGAAATCAAATCATAAGTTGCTATAGTACAATCATTTCAAATGGGGTGGAAAAAATGGCAAGACTAAAACGCATCTTAAAACGCTGGCCAGGGGTGCTAGTGTTAATTGGCTTTTTCCTTGTGTATAGTGTGGCAGAAGTACCGATGATTTTGTTAGCATTCATCAAACATCCAACAGTAATCGTACAAGTCGTGATCACCTTAGTGGGGATCCTAGCGTTAGCTGGAGCTGCTTGGTGGATGTGGCGGTCGTATCAAAAGCAGCCGCCGATTAAGCGGTACTTCACTGCACCGACCCGGTCAATTTTGTTTATGGTTGTGATGATCTTGATTGTCGCCGTTGGTCAAGCAATCCCAACACCGACTTCAACCAATCAAGCAATGGTAGAACGACTAATGCGGGTAGCACCGGTTGGCATGACGATAATGACCGTCATCGGCGCACCGATTTGTGAAGAGTTGATATTTCGTGGCTTATTCTTTCGCTGGCTGTTACCAACGATTAGCAGCTGGCAAACTGGTGCCGTTGGCGTCATTATTTCGGCGTTGATTTTTGGGTGTATGCATACCTCATTACTCAGTATCGGCGCCATCCCTTATCTCATGATGGGCGTGGCGTTTGCACTGACTTATGTGGCCTTTAATGACATCCGTTATAACATGGCCTTGCATATGTTGAATAATTTGATTGCGACAATCATGTTTTTTATGATGGCTTATTAGTGGCTTGAAAGCCAGTCATACTAAGGCCGCAACCAATAAGTGCGGGTCAAGCGCTTGCTTAGTTGACAGCTTATTCGTATGCTAAAACTATCAGGAGGGGATGCAGATGGAGATTGGAGAACGCCTACGTGAACAACGCCAAGCCCGTCAATTATCACAAGCTAAGTTAGCCGTGGAATTACATATTTCGCGACAATCAATTTCTAAATGGGAGAACGGGACTGCGTTACCAAGTTTTGCGAACGTGGTCGCGATTAGCGACTTATTTGGCATTAGTTTAGATGAATTGATTAAAGGGGATGTCGCATTGATGAATCATTTGAAAAGTGATCAACGGTTTAGCCCAGTGGGTAAAATCGTGACAATTGGTTTAAGTATTGGGATTGGGTTATTGTTGCTTTTAACGGCATTGAATATTACGGTCAACCAAGTTAGTGACTGGTTAGCCGGGGTTGAAGTTGTCGGCTTTATTGGGTTAATGATCACGACGAAGTGGCAAACGATTAATCAAGCCTTATCAAAAAAGGCAGTCGCTTGGGGGATTGTTTGGTTAGCGGCTATGATGGTACCGATTATGCATGATGTTGTGATGGGATTCGTTGCTGGGATTAACTCATATCATTAGGAAAAAGACAAAAAGCTGACTCAACTGGGTCAGCTTTTTTTAACATTAAACGAATTCAATTTTAAGTTGTTTATGTGTTGCGGTGGCAATTTCACTGAGCACTTTAGTGGAAACGTTCATATTACCATGTTCGATACGTGATATGGTAGATTGTGGTTTGTCGACCAACTGGGCAAACGCACGTTGACTTAAATGCAAACTATGACGAAGGTCACTAATAGCTAAGGCAGCTTCTAGATTAGCTTTTTCTTGCTGAAAGGCAATCTTAAATTCTGGATTATTTAATTGTCGTTGTTCGATGTAATCATTGATCTTGCTCATGGCTTGGTCCTCTCTTGAAATATTCGGTCCTAATGGTAATCGCGTGTTTTATTTCATTAGTTGGGGTCTTCTGTGATTTTTAGTGAATGCATGTGTGATGACATAATGATTTTCAAAAAAATGAAAATAGATAACACGTTGGATATTGGTACTTTGTTTAGATCTAATCTCAAATAGATTAGGGTCCGTCTTAAAACTACTTAAGTAAGATGCAAATTGAGGCAATGTAGACCGTAGCCAGATAAACATGAGCGAG
>NZ_BJDJ01000023.1 GCF_005405085.1 Lactiplantibacillus daowaiensis
AGTATGCCCTTTTTAGTTTGTTTTACAAAAAAGGCGTCGATGGATTTTATCCATCAACACCAAATATCATAGAGCCTTTTTTTATAAAAGCTGTTATAAATATATGAGTAAGAACGAATAATTTGGTTCTTAACACGTAGCGGAACAAAATGGGGGCAGTCAAATTTGTATCAATGATGAGGGCATTTTTTTACAAAGTTGATGTCAAAACAGGTATAAATATGACTATTTTGTGTACTATTTCAGTTGGATGCTTTAGAATATTAACAGACTAGGGGGTTAAGGTGAACGTAAGTCTGATTGGCTGCATGGCAGCGCCAGCAGGACTTGTAACCGCTAACAAGCCTAATGGCAATTTAAGGTAGTTAATCAGCTTAGCGCGCACCGAAATTGAGTATGATTATTAACAAACATGTGATGCGTAGTACGAACGAAAAACAAGTACTGCAGCAAGTTATTAATGAAGGTCCGATTAGTCGTAGTCAAATTTCTCGTAACTTAAGCTTGAACAAAGTTACTGTGTCGGATATTTATAATCAATTGTTACGGGCTCAATTCATCAAGGAAATTGGGTGTGGGGTCAGCACGAAAAATGGTGGTCGCAAACCTGTCATGGCAGAATTAAACGTAAATTATGGGTTTGTTGCCAGTATCGATTTATCGACTGACGCCGTTAAACTAATGTATTCACGACTCAATGGCAAAATTTTGCACTTCCAAAGCTTTAAAACGACCGATATGACGTTAACGGATGTGATTGATTTGATTGAAGATCAATTACGTAACGTTGATGACTATGGGACCGTGCATGGCTTGATGGGGGTCGCAATTGCCTTGGACGGCATCATCTATGAAAACAAAATTTTAAAGACGCCAATTAAATGTTTAGCACACTTTGATTTGGCAAAGTATTTACGTGATAAACTGCGCATCCCAGTTATGCTGGAAAAGAAGTCTAATTTGACGGCCGTGTTTGAACGGGACTTTCACGACAATGAAATTTTTAACAACGTGGTTTCAGTCGTGGTCCGTGATGAGATTCATGCTGGAATCGTCGCTGACTCCCGGCTATACTCTGGGCATGAAGGCGAAGCTGGTGAAGTTGGTGCAGCGCTGTTAGAAGATCGCAAGATTGAGAATCATATGGAAACCGCGAATGCCTATGCCTCTGAAAAGACACTGTGGGCCAAGTTAAAGGCCATTAAACATGTCGATCGGCTAGACTTAACTAGCGTTAAACATGACTATATTAACCATGATCCAGCTGTGACCGCAGCTTTTGATGACTTTGTTTATTATCTATCCAAGGTAATTGCGAATGTTTCAACGGCGTTTGCACCGGATGTGGTGGTACTAAATACTAGCGTTTTAGAAATTTTGCCACAACTTTTAACGGATATTCGCAATATGACGGCGAAGATGTCTTCACCGAGTCGGCAAGTCCCGATTATTGCGACGAAGAATGTGCAGTCGGCAGCCTTATTAGGTGGGGCGTCTGAGATTATCCATCAAGCACTGGGATTAGAAAGTCTGAAGATGCATTTTTCATAATGGACAATTAAATAGTTGATTGCATTGAAAATAAGGTTGGAATTTGCCAATCTTATTTTTTTGACCACAGGTGCATGGGCTTTTAAAACGTTTTCCGTTACAATAAAAGAGAACGGCTAAAAGGGAGCGTGGATGGTTTGGATTGGTGGTCACAGTTTGTCCATAATGTGCGGTTACGTCGAGCGGGCGTCTTGGCGTTGATCGTCGTGATATTGTATTTTGCGTCCAGTATGATGAGCATCATTTTGTTGACGTTTATCTTTACATTTTTAGTGACACGCTTGGTGCGGTGGGTCCAAAAACGAGTGCCGGTACCGAGTAGTCTGATTGTGATTGTAGTGTATGCGTTAGTGGTGTTGGGGTTGTATTTTGCCGTGACAACATATTTACCACAACTCATCAAGCAGACGTTTTTGACCTTTCAATCGGTCTATGAGTTTTATCAGAATCCTAGCAATGATACGAATGAAGTCTTGCGCTGGGTCACGTCGTATTTCCAAGAATCCGATATTCTGAAACAAGTTAAAACTGGCGTGTCGGTGATTTTTAAGTATATTACCAATATTGGTAATATGGGGGTGACGTTTTTCTTGTCACTCGTTTTAAGTTTCTTCTTCACTGTGGAAGATCGGCAGATGCAAGGATTTTCTAAGCGCTTTTTGACGAGTACTTTTGGTTGGTTCTTCCAAGATGTTTACTTTTTTGCCAAGAAATTCGTTAATAGTTTTGGCGTTGTGCTGGAAGCGCAGTTTTTAATTGCGTTAGTTAATACCGCGATTACGTTAGTTTTTATGGCATGCTTGCACATGCCACAGTTGATTAGTTTAGGCTTGATGATCTTCTTGCTGAGTTTAATCCCAGTCGCGGGGGTCATTATCTCACTGATTCCATTGAGCTTGATTGCCTATTCGGTTGGTGGCTTGAAGTATGTGCTTTATATGGTTGTGATGATTATCATTGTGCATACCTTGGAAGCGTATGTTTTAAATCCCAAGTTCATGGCGAGCCGGACTGAAATTCCAGTCTTTTATACGTTTGTCGTGTTGCTGGTGAGTGAACGGCTATTTGGGGTCTGGGGACTGATCGTTGGGGTCCCGATTTTTAACTTTATTTTGGATATTATCGGTGTGAAACCGGTTCACGGCTTAAAACCAAAATTGCATTTGAAAAAAAGTTTAACTTCCCATCATGATTCCGAAAATAAACCCTGATAATATTTTGATTTTTCATGGTTTCAGTGTAAAATAAGTGGAGTAAATAATTTTAGAAAGAGGTCATTAACTGCTATGGCAAAATTAGTATTGATCCGTCACGGTCAAAGTGAATGGAACTTATCTAACCAATTTACTGGTTGGGTTGACGTTGATTTAAGTGAAAAGGGTGTTGAAGAAGCTAAGGCTGCTGGTAAGAAAGTTAAAGAAGCTGGCTTACAATTCGACTATGCCTTCACTTCAGTTTTGACTCGTGCCATCAAGACATTGCACTATGTGCTTGAAGAATCTGACCAACTTTGGATTCCTGAAACCAAATCATGGCGTTTAAACGAACGTCATTACGGTGCCTTACAAGGCTTAAACAAGAAGGAAACCGCTGAAAAGTATGGTGACGACCAAGTTCATATCTGGCGTCGTTCATATGACGTATTGCCTCCATTATTGAGTGCCGATGATGAAGGTTCAGCTGTTAACGATCGTCGTTACGCTGATTTAGACCCTAACATCGTCCCTGGTGGCGAAAACTTGAAGGTTACCTTGGAACGCGTTATGCCTTTCTGGGAAGACGAAATTGCGCCTAAGTTATTAGACGGCAAGAACGTCATCATCGCAGCCCATGGTAACTCATTACGTGCCCTTTCGAAGTACATCGAACAAATCTCTGATGATGACATCATGGATCTTGAAATGGCTACTGGTGAACCAGTTGTTTATGACTTTGATGAAAAATTAAACGTCTTAGGCAAAGAAAAGTTAGGCAAATAATCAGCTGATTATTTACTGATTTTTTAGAAGAAGCGCCCGCTTAAGTGGGGGGCGCTTTTTTATGGCGCTAAAACCGGCTAAGTTACGATAATTTAGGATGGTTATGACAATAAACGGCCGCTAGTGGCTGCTAAATGCCACCGACGCTTTCAATTTAGTTCGTTAACTTTCTGAAAATTAGGAGGGACTTTTCATGTATGATGAAGCTGAGTTATTAGAAGCCAAACGGCAAATTGAGTCAACCTTGCATAAGATTCGTGAAGTCGTGAAGACCTTTGAAGCTAAGGCAGAGCCATCACGATATAAGTCCCAATTAACTTTGGCCAAACGACGTTTGAAGGCGTTTGGTATCGCTAATGACTTGATTGAAGAAAAGTTAGCTGAGTTGAAGTCAGATAGTGGGCACTAATTGGACAACAGCCTGTAAAGTGTTAGAAGATTATGCGTGCGGCAAAGCGGCCCCCGTAGTCTTGGTATAAGTTAGTTGATTAAAGAGAACATCTAAGAGAATTGATAGGGGTATTTGAATACATGAGTGAAGCAGCAGCAAACGAAGTCACACAACGCGAAATGATCCGGATCATTGGTTTGTTCCGTAAGAATGGATTTAAGGGCGAATACGTTAGTTTTCAACACGTTGTTGATGAAGGCGCCACATACTTTGTCGTGATGTCGGATGAAAATAACGGGACGCAAGGCTTGTTTAAAGCTGATTTATTAACAGGGACGATTGAATTCCAATACATGTTGGATGAAAATCATGCCGTAACGAAGTAAAGTAATATATCAAAAACACCAAGTCACTCAGACTTGGTGTTTTTTGATATTAGACAACTGTAGTGACTACTAGATGTAATTAATTGACGCCTGATACAAGATCAATACGTTCTTTACTATTTTCCCAAAGTTCTGCCGGTGTGTACGTGTCCTTTTCAAACAACACAACGGTACCATCTGATTCAATCCGGGCATTTGAACCTAACCATTCCCAGGCCGGCGTGATCAATAAGTTCAGCCGTTTCCCCTTACCTTTGCTAGGTGACCAGCCAGAAACATAATGATCCATATAATGGGTACGCATGTATCTGGTTTGACCATTGTCGAATTCAATTTGTAGTAAATTGGCCCCCATCGAAACTTTTACGGCCTTTGGTAAAGTTGTTGCCATTGTTAAGCCCCCCTTAAAAAACATTGACAGTATAGTGATTAGTTATCGTAAAAGGGCGGATTGTGATTTCTCATCAGCGGTCACTACCTTGGTTATATTTTAAGCAATTAGGTCATATTTAACTGAATACAAGCAACTGGATTTGCTAATTGTTGACGAGCTCAATTGACCATATGATAGCATGGCAGCGCGACTAATGAAAGCGCATTATAAGATGATTGAGATGATTGCGTATTTGTTGGTAAACTAAATTAAAAATATCACATAGTATCATTATTGTCGCGAATGACCTATCTTGAAAGTCGCTTTGTAGGTCGATGAATTATGGCCATTTTGTTAAACAATAAGCTTATATAATACCAATTTTGAATGTTTAAGAAAAAAGTTATCGAAAGCCCTTACACTTTGTGCATAGTTGAACTACAATGGGGCTGAAAACAGGAAACATTTTGATACTTTTGGACTTATTTGACTGATTTTAGAGGTTAAGTTTCAAGGGGGCAATATCATGAGTAGTCGCGATACAGCAAATGTTTTATGGTTTAACGAAATTAAACGGCAAGATGTTAATTTGGTCGGTGGCAAGTCATCGTCGTTAGGTGAGATGACGTCTTCAATGGACGTTCCAGTGCCATACGGTTTTGCCACGACCGCCTATGCGTATCGATATTTTATGCAAGCAACGGGATTGAATGAACAAGTGACCACTTTATTGCAAGGCATTAAAGACTACGAAGATTCAGATGAACTGCACACGACTTGTGCGCATATTCGAAACTTGATCGTGGGGGCCACGATGCCAACCGATTTGGCTAATGATATTCAAAAGGCTTATGTTGCCTTGGCTGATAAAGTTGGGCAGGCTGATCCGTTTGTGGCGATTCGGTCGTCAGCGACCGCCGAAGATTTACCAAATGCGTCATTTGCGGGGCAACAAGAATCTTATCTCAACATTAAAGGCGCCGCAGATGTCGTCAACCGGGTTCAGCAATGTTATTCATCATTGTTCACGGACCGGGCGACATATTACCGGCATAAGCAACAATTCCCATACGAGAAAGTCGCCTTATCCGCGGCTGTTCAAATGATGGTCTTTTCAAAGGCTTCCGGGATCATGTTCTCGGTTAACGTTGCCAATGGTGATGATTCTAAAATCGTGATCGATGGTATTCGGGGATTAGGTGAATACATTGTGTTGGGCAAAGTAACACCTAATCACTTTGTCATCGATAAAGCGACGATGAAGATTGTGGAGCGCAATGTGGTGAAACAACCCGTTGAACTCATGCGGGTCCCTAACGGTGGGACAAAAGAACAACCGGTGCCGCCGGAGTTACAAGATAAGCAAGTACTGACCGACAGCCAAGTGATTGAACTGGCCGGGTATGCGCAAGCGATTGAAAAGCATTATGGCTGTTACATGGATATGGAATATGCGCTCGACACCAATACGAATCGGTTGTGGATCGTGCAAGCACGGCCGGAAACGGTTTGGTCACAACGTAATAAGGCTAAAGCTGAGTCACATGATGATACTGATGTCGTGGCGGCAAGCGATGTGAAAGTGGTTG
Organism: Lactiplantibacillus daowaiensis; assembly: GCF_005405085.1. GTDB lineage: Bacteria > Bacillota > Bacilli > Lactobacillales > Lactobacillaceae > Lactiplantibacillus > Lactiplantibacillus daowaiensis. The sequence continues at coordinate 6,270 of NZ_BJDJ01000023.1, forward strand.
TGCGTGGCTTGCCAGCTAGTCCCGGTTTAGCAAGCGGCGTCGTCCATGTGATTGATGATCCGAAAGATATTGATCAATTTAAGCAAGGTGAAATTCTGGTTACTTTGATGACGTCCCCTGATTGGGTCCCGGCCATGAAGAAAGCCGCGGCCATTGTGACGAACAATGGTGGGATGACTTGTCATGCGGCCATCGTCTCGCGGGAAATGCAGATTCCATGTATCGTTGGGACTGAAAGTCGGCACGTGGCTGCGACCGATGTTTTGAAGACCGGTGACGTGGTCACCGTCGATGCTAAAAATGGGGTCGTTTATCAAGGCAAAGTAGCTAGTCTGCTTAAACCAGCCACGACGTCAACTCAAGCTACCGGCCAAGTTGTTGCCGCTGAAAGTTTTGCGCCAACGGCGACTGGAGTCATGATGAACTTAGGTGATCCTGAGTTGGCCGAAAAGTATGCGACCTTGCCGGCCGATGGGATTGGTCTCATGCGTGAAGAGTTCCTTTGGACGACGTATATTCATGAACACCCACTGTATTTAATTGAAACGGGGCATCCTGAAAAAGTTGTTGATATGTTGGCGGATGGCATCGCTAAAGTTGCGCGGGCGATGGCACCACGGCCGGTAGTTTTACGGCTATCTGACTTTAAGTCGAGTGAATATCGCAAGCTTAAAGGCGGCGAAAAATATGAACCACATGAATCAGCCGACTTGTTAGGCTGGCGTGGGGCTTCTCGTTATTATGACCCAAAGTATATCAATGCGTTTAAGTTGGAATTAGCCGCGGTAAAGAAAGTTCGCAATGAATTTGGCTTGAAGAACTTGAATGTCATGATTCCGTTTGTCCGGACCGTGGCTGAAGCTCAAAAAGTTACCACGATTATGCGTGAGGAAGGACTAGTTCGGAATGCGGACTTCAAAGTTTACATGATGGCTGAAATTCCATCCAATATTATTTTGGCGGATCAATTCAATCAGTTTGTTGATGGGTATTCGATCGGTTCAAACGATTTGGCGATGTTGATTTTAGGTTGTGATCGCAATAATGATCAAGTTGCTAGTCTTTTTGATGAACGTGACTTAGCGGTTAAACGAGCGATTCGGCACCTGATCAAAGCCGCACATAAAGATGGCAAGACCGTTTCGATTTGCGGGCAAGCGCCATCAGAATATCCAGAATTTACCAATTTCTTGATTCAAAGTGGCATTGATTATGTTTCAGTTAACCCAGATATGGTCAAAGCAACCAAACGCAATGTTGCCCACTTTGAGCAACGGTTGATGTTAGATCAAGCAACTGGTCGGGGGCTCCAAGATCCAACTGATTATGATTGGCATTAAGTCGTTATGGGTTAAAACGACACTGTTAAGCGACACTTAGCAGTGTCGTTTTTGCGTCGCCAGTGACTTTGGGTCTGTGTTATGATAGTTGCAATAGCAAAAAATTAGGATGGTAATTAAAAAATGGATGCAGCGTTTGAAAAGCAGTTGGCGGCGTTATCGATGTATGAACGGGCGATTTTGATGTATTGTCTACATACTTATTTCAATAGTGGTAATTACACGACACAATTTCCATTAGGCGATTTACTGCCAGATTTTGCGGGGATGTTTGATGCGAATCCCAAAATCAATGTTTTTACCAAGTTAAATGAACTTGAGATGATGATTGATACAAAGCCAGTCAAAGTGTTTAAAGCAATGACTTATGTGAAACCAAGTCGTCAATTAGTGATGACCTTGAATGAACAAGCTGATTTAAAGGCCTTACTTGCAGCAGTTGATAACTAGATTTTGAAATGCCGTCCCGGTTGCATACACAACTAGGACGGCATTTTTAGTTAGGCTCAGTTTAAAAGCAAATCGCGCATTAATTCTAAATTATGATAAAATGCCACTTTTGCGATTGGGGCTACTAAAGTTAAACCGAGTAAATCAGTCTTTGGATACAAGGCTTCATGGACTGTAGTGCCGGTACCAGTTGGCTCTAGTGTAAAGACCAACTGATAAGCCAAACGTCCGCCAGTACTCGTATAGGTAACACTGTCGGCTGTTTTAGCTAAGGTGAAAGTTTCTTGATGATTCAGGGCTTCTTTAGTACGGATGAGCGTCCAACTTTGATCATCGTTTGGCGTGATTTCACTAATGTCTGGATTCCATTGCGGCAATTGTTCGACGCGGGCAAGTTGGGCTTGCACGATCTCTGGGGTGGTGTCGATGGTGATGGTATTAGTAAATAAGGGTTGGACTGTTGTAGTCATGATGGAGACCTCCTAAATTTGATGGCCTTAGCATACTGTTTAGGATGGAAAATCGTAAAATCAGAATTCTGATAATACTAGGATTTGTTCAAAAACCGGTGTATTAAATAATTGTTAGGATTTGTTTTAAAGAATTATCACTTAAAAAAAGTTAATTTTTTTTAATTAGCCGCAACTTGATTAGATTGAGGATGCTGGGTTGACGATTTTTGTGATAAGTTGAGTGCGAGTTGAATTATTGAAAAATCCTAATGTATACTATAGTAGTTGATTGATATTCATAAGTGAAATAGGGGGATTCTGATGATGCTAATGAAAAATAAGGATAACGATAATCAGTATAAAAACGGTAAAAAGTGGATAATTATAAGCCTAACTGCGACAATCGTTGTTCTGGGGAGTACAGGTACGGTTTTAGCCAATGAAACGATCACTGAAGTTAATGTCACTAGAATGGGCAAAGTGCGTGATAATAAGTATCATGAAAATGAAAGCGCTATTTATAAGGCCCCAGTTGATGATATTAGTGATGGCGTACGAATACCGATAGCTGATACAGCAGGGATGCGACTGATGGTATCAAAAATGGCAGCGACATCGCAACTAACAACTGTATCAGTAGCTGATGGGCGTTTACCAACGACTAATTTGAGACAAGTTAAAGAACGTCAAGGATTCTGGTTACAAGTTGCAAGTATCTTGTTATTAGGACTGATGACGTATGCTGGCGATCGGAAACGAGTGGCCGACCAATAAGTTGAAATAGCTGTCGACTTGAGGAATCAACAACCAGTTGTTTCCTTTTTTTTATAAAAAGATTAGGTTGATTGGAATAGTCCACTTGAATAAACTAATTGCTGCTTCTATAATTAAATTGTTATGTAAGCGAAATTATAGGGAAGGTTGGTTACTCAATTGAAGTTGAGGTGAGTTACTGTTTTTATAATTGGGTGCTAAGTGGTTTTACAAATTGTGAGTGAGTTAATTGCTTTGAACGTTAGATAATTAAAGGTGTTTTCGATGCAGCGGTTGAATGAATTGGTGTCGATTTTAGAAAGCAATTAAGTGATTTTTAATAGTTTGGTTTATTCAATCATTAATAAAAATAGATGTAATAATCATTAAAAAGTTATTTATGTGCTGAAATAGTGATTTTTGGTCAGTAAATACTAATAGTTATTCAAGTTGATTGCAAGGTATGCAAATAAGTTTTACATAAATAGCTCAGAATAAGTCTAAATGGCATTCGTGGGGACGATTAGCGTGGTAGCAGTAATTGTTGATTTAGATGAGCATTCAGAGAATGGGATTGGCAGCAACAAAAAGGGGATCTAAAATTTGAAACAAAAGGTGTTCAATCAAGGGATTAAAAAGAACTTCATTTTATACAAAGGACATACTGGTTGGAAAGTCAAAACACGGATTTGGGGTAGTTTATTACTGACATTTTCAACGTTAGCCATGGTGGGTACCGTCAGCGAATTGACTGGGGAAGCAGCAACTAGTTCAGCTGCAGTAACAGCCACGGCAACATCGACCAGCACTAAAACAGCTGTACCCGCGTCAACCGCTTCAGCGACTACGAGTACAGCAAAGTCTGCGGCACCAACGACTACCACACCAGCGTCTTCAGCAGCTGCTAATACACCAAAATCTAGTACGCCAACGTCAAGCACACCGGCCAGTACAGTCGGTTCAAACACCGCCACGCCATCAGCAACAAGTAGTACCGCTAATAGTAGTGTCGCTAACTCGACGACGGGTGCTGCTAATGTCGCAGCTGCGCCTACTGCGTCAACGACTAGTAAAGTTCAATCACGGGCGGTGGTACCGGAAACTGAAAGTGTGACCACGGACGCCACCACTAGTGATAGTACCACGGCCAAGTATCCGGTTTTGGCGCAAGGTCAGTCAGTTGATGTCGGGGCCGATACGACCCAAGTGAATTTAACGGCCGATCAGATTGCAGACCATTTTACGGCGACAGTGGAAAATCGGGGCAACAGTGATCAAGATGATGATCCAACTGATAATACGGTGAAACAAACGATTGGTGCGGATGGGACGATTGCGTTAACTAGCAATGATCCGCATCAATATTACACCTCAGCGACTAGTTCAACGACCGTTACTGGCCATCAAGCTGCACATGTCTCTTTTGAACATGAAATCGACTTTAGTCATAACTTCTCGATGTCTGGGGCGCTAGGTATTGGGAGTAAAACGTCTGGTGGTGCTGATAGTGTCGGCTTTATCTTTGCGCCTGGTGATCCTGCTAAAGCCACGGAAGGTGGTTCTGGGGGCCTATTAGGCATTGGTGGTTTAGCCAATGCATTTGGCTTTGTTTATGATGAATATTACAATTCAAATTATAATGATCCTTCGAGATCGCCATATATTGGCTGGCGGACGACAAATGCGTCCGGAAACTTACAGTCAGCTGCTAGTACCGATTGGAAAGCTGCCAGTCAGGCAGGTTTAAATAATCGTAGCGTTAATCCATTGAATGATTTTACGATGGATTATGATGCTAGTACGCAAACGTTGACGGTAGTCTTAGGATCAATCACGTTGAGTCGGAAGATTACTGATGTCAGCACTGGGTATTCTATTTCGGTAGCGGCTTCTACTGGTGGCAGTTGGAACGATTATTCTGCTCGTATCGATAAATTCAGTTACACGCCAAAGACGATTCCATTGACTATTAATCTGGTCGATGCTGCGGATAGTGGTGCTTTGCTAGATCAAACTAACGCCACGGCCGTTGCCAACATTGGGGATACGATTTCAGTTTTCTCAACGCAAGCTGCCGCGGATCGTGCGGTTGCCTTAGGTGAAGTTGATCCTAACCTGGTTTCGGTATTACCAACTGATTCTGCCGGTAATGTTTACGTGGTCGATGGGGCCCAAGTTATTGCTAACAATAATGGGACCGTACATTACATTGGCGGTGACCAAAATAAGGCAATTGCGGATGCGGCTTATTACACCTATACCGTTACGGATGGTGATAGTCAACAAATGACGGTACCAGTTCGCTTGGCGTTTACTGCGCAAGTTACGCCAGTTGACTCACAAACCCAACAACCAATCGCGGGTTTACAACCGGTGACTGTTGTGACGGTGGCAGGCGAACCGACCTTGATTCAGATTCCAGGCTATACACCAACTAAAGTCACGTTAGCGGCGCCAGTTGACGGGGCCAAAATTGCTTATGACAATTTGCTAATTGACCAAACGGCAGCTAACCAAGATGGCACGACGGTTACTGATACGACGTCGGATGCAATTGCCCATTACTATACCAGTACCGGGACGACGGTTGATGGTCAAACTGTCGTCACGACAAATACGGTGGGAACCGGGCAAGCAATCGCGGATAATTTAAATAAACAATCATTAGTTACCGCTAGTGGTCAACCGGTTGCCAGTGGTGGAAAAACGGCGATTGACAATACTGATTACTATTGGTCCCCAGTTGGTAATGCCGGGGCAACTGATAGCACTGATGCAGCGCAACCACAAACGACGAACAGTATTTTAGTGCCGACAACGGCAACCTTACAATATTGGGCGCAACAAGCGGTTAATAACCAGACCGAAGCTGATAATTATAAGGCTAGTGCGCAAACAATGTTTGATCAATTTATTGGCTTAGGGGGCCTGACCGCGGCACAAAAAGCGGCCGCTCAAACGTCATTGGATGCGATTACGAAGATTTATACGGATGTGTCTAATAGTAACGGGGTTGCCAAAACGGCTTTTGAAGCTGCTGAAAATGAAACTGATGCGACGACGATTTTTAATGATGGTCAAACAGGCTATGCAGCTTTGCAAAAGGCTCAAAATTTACTAGTGACTTTTAAAGCTGACTTAACCAAATTGGATACGACTAATCAAGAAGCACAAGATAGCTTGGCAACTTTGCAAGCGTGGACCCAAACTTATGGCACGGCCGTTCAATTTCCAGTCGTTACGTTTGGGACTGGCTTTGGTGACTTAACAGCGGCGCAAATAGCTGGTTTGAATCAGGCGGGTTACTTCCAATATGTTAATCAAAATGACACCACCAATACGCCCACGACGCCAAAAGCTGTCGGTAATTATACGGTTGGTTTAACAGACGCGGGACGGGCTTATTTAAAGACCTTAGTCCCAGGAAATGACAATGTGGGCCTGTTTGTGGCGACCGTACTCACAATTACGCCGAAGTCGGTTACCCCAACGATTCAGCCGACAACGGTGACGTATGGTAATACGCCAACCGTTAGTGGTGATCTCGGTGAAACCGAAGATAGTGTCATGCCATCTGACTTTGAAATCATCGACAATGCGACTAAGAAAGTCGTTACTGCCAATCAATTACAAGTTAACGGTGACTATACGGTGCAATACACCACAGCGGCAAAGGCTGCTTTAAAGAAGGATACTAATTATACCTTTACAACTTTTGGTACCGCTAAAATGACCGTAATACCACGTGCTATCACCGTAACTGCCCAAAATCATGGGAAAACTTACGGCGATAAAGGCGAACCAATACTAGATTTAACAAGTGATTCGACTAAGGGACTAGTTAATGGTGACCAAATAAGTGCGTTAGGGGTGACGTTAACGCGTGCAGCGGGTGAAGCTGCAGGGACATATGCGATTACGGGGACTGGCAATAGTCAGAACTATACCGTCACTGTCACACCAGGTGTCTTTACGATTGCTAAGTTACCAGTGACTGTAAAAGTAGCTGATACTCAGAAGACGTATGGTGATGTTAACCCAAGCTTTGCCTTAACTGATGATGCCAAAGATGTGTTAGTTAATGGTGATTCGTTAGCGGATTTAGGGGTTGTGACTTATACCACTGATGCGGATGCCGCCTCTGCGGTTGGGACTTATCAGGTGACTGGTACGACTGATGTGGGGAGCGGTAATTATGATGTGACAGTTGAAGCTGGAACCCTAAGTATTGCCAAACGCGCGGTAACCGTCGTTGCTAATTCATTACAAAAGACGTACGGCGATACAGAACCGGTTTTAACTTTGCAAGATCCAACGGCTAACTTGAAAAATGGTGATTCGGCAGCAGCTTTAGGGGTAACTTTAACCCGCACTGCCGGTGAAGCGGTTGGCAGTTATACGATTACCGGGACTGCCGATAGTCAAAACTACGCGGTGACGGTAACCCCTGGAACGTTAAAGATTGTCCCTAAAGCAGTAACCGTAACTGTGGCTGATCAAACTAAAATATACGGTGACACCGATGACGCATTCAAAACATCATCGGTGACCGGTTTAGTAACTGGCGAGACCGTGGCTGACTTAGGATTGACGTTTAGTCGGACTGCTGGCGAAGATGTTGGCACGTATACGATTACGGGCCAAGTTACCGATCCAAACTATGTCGTGACCATTAATAATGGTCAGTTGACGGTTAAACAACGTGACATCACGGTCAACGTTGCCAACCAAACGAAAGTTTATGGGACTAAAGATCCAGTCTTAACAATTGATGATCCAACCGCTGATTTGGTCAATCATGATACGGCCGCTGATTTGGCAGTCACACTAACGCGGGTTAGTGGCGAACATGTCGGCAGTTATGCGATTACAGGAAAATCAGCCAGCAAAAATTATCAGGTCACCGTGGTAGCCAATACCTTAACAATCATCAAACGTCAGGTCACCGTCGCGGCGACACCACAGACAAAGATTTATGGCAATGCCGATCCAGCCTTAACGGTAACGATTCCGGCGGACACATTGGTTAATGGTGATACAGATGAAGCCGTTCTAGGTGTGACGTTAACGCGCGTGACTGGCGAAACTGTTGGGACTTACCAGATTACGGGACAAAGTGACAGTCAAGACTATGATGTCACAGTGACGCCTGGTGACTTAGTCATTGGTCAACGCGCGGTTATTGTTACACCAGATACAGTCACAAAAGTCTATGGTGAAAAGGATCCGGTGTTAACTTATACGGTGGACAATGCGGTCAACAATGACGACTTAAAGGTGACTTTGAGCCGGACTGCCGGTGAAAGTGTTGGCACTTATGCCATTAGCGTTGATACGGCTGATGCTAATCCTAACTATGCTATTACCATTAATTCAGGAGAGCTCAACATTACCAAACGGCCAGTGACAATCACGGCAGCTGACTTGACCAAAGTTTATGGTGAGGTTGATCCGAGTTTGACGCTTAAAGATGCAGCGACTGTGCTCGTCAATCATGATGATGTCCAGGCCCTAGGGGTGACGTTAACCCGGGTGGCTGGTGAAAACGTGGGTGATTATGTCATCACCGGGACAGCTGCTGATAATACCAATTATGCGGTGACGATCCTTAATGGGACACTAAGCATTACCAAACGCCCAGTGACGGTAACTGCTGCCACTGCAAGCAAAGTCTATGGCAATACCGATCCAGCGTTACAATTGATAGATCCTAGTTCAGTTTTAAAAAACAATGATACCGAGGACGCTTTAGGGGTGACGTTAACTCGAGTTGCCGGCGAGAATGTTGGTGACTATGAGATTAGCGGCGCTGCTACTGATAAGTCGAACTATACGGTGACGGTTGAAAAGGGCACGTTTAAAATTACGCCACGACCAATCACGGTGACCGCTGATGATCAAGCCAAGATTTACGGTAATGCAGACCCAGCCTTAACTGTGACAATTCAACCAAATATGTTGGTTGGCAACGATACGGCCACCGACTTAGCCATCACACTCAAGCGGGTGGCAGGTGACAGTGTTGGGACGTATGCGATTACGGGGACGGCCGCAAGCAAAAATTATCTGGTTAATGTTAACCCAGCGGCCTTCATCATCGCACCACGACCAATTACAGTAACAGCGGCAAGCCAAACTAAAACTTATGGTGATACTGACCCGGTTCTAAGCCTTGTGACTACAACTGAGCTAGTTGGATCAGATACCGAAGCCAGTCTAGGGGTCACTTTAACGCGAACTGTCGGTGAAAATGCTGGCACTTACACTATTAGTGGGCAGGCTCAGTCGCTAAATTATGTGGTGACGATTAACTCGGGCTCGTTAATGATTACCAAGCGGTCGATTACGGTAACGACAATGCCGCAAACTAAGACTTATGGGACGAGTGATCCGGTTTTAACGATTGCCACGCCAACGGGGTTACAATATCAAGATCAACCAGCTGCTTTAGGCCTGACATTGACCCGAACCAAAGGCGAAAACGTGGGCACTTATGCGATAGATGGGACGGCGGCCAGTCAAAATTATGTGGTGGTTATTTTGCCTAGTCAATTAACCATTACCCCGGCGGCCGCGAGTCTGACGATCAATAACGTGGCGACGACTTATGGTGAGACCCCGATATTCAATGAGAAATTCAGTAACGGTGTTAAGCAACCTGCGTTAAGTCAAACTGATTTTGAAGTTGTAGATCAACATGAACAGGTCGTGCCAGTAAACATGTTACAAGCGGGTGGCGACTATACGATTCGTTTAACACCGACCGCCAAAGCAGCAATGTTAAAGACCAATCCCAACTTCCGATTTACGAGTTTTAAACTGGGCCGTTTAAATGTGGCCCGGCGCCGAGTAACGGTCTAAGTGGCTGATCAATCGAAATTTGCCGGGACGGCGACGCCAACGACGCCAGTACAATTGACCGCTGGCACGTTGTTACCTGGTGATCAACTAGCTGCCTTACGACTTGAGCTTGCTTTACCAGCGACCCAAGCAGTTGGCACTTACGCGATTAATGGGATCGCTGAAAATCCGAATTATGAAGTTGACGTGGTTCCAGGACAACTGAAAATTTGGGGTCACGATGTTGATGCGGCTGGTGATGTGACGATTACTGAAAAAGATACCGCTGGTGATGTGGTCAAAGTTACTAAACAGTGGATTGATAAGACGACCACGATTTATACAAATGATCCAACGACGAAACAACAAACTGTGACTGAATTGGCTGGCAAGCAGATTGTGGACCAGCAAACGATAACTGGGACGACTGCCGTTTTACCAGACGGCAACGGAGCCGCGACAGTGGTAACGGTCACTGATCCGGATGCACCTAGCTTAGTGCATTATCAAGTTGATCCAGATGGTGATGGTGTCCCTAGTGCAACTGAGCTGGTCAATGGGACGGATCCATTGCATGCTGACCAACCGCATGTGACACCTAGTGATGATGTGCCGACGACCGCCCCAGCAACTAAACCGAGACCAGTAAAACTGGTGACGGCCGCGACTGATGTGGATACTGGACGGCCAGTGACGACCATTGTTGCTGCCAAGCAGGCGGGGATGGTTCACTTGACTAGTGATGTGACAACTGATGATGATAAGGCTGTATCGTTGTCAGCGTCAACGCCAGCTCAAACGGTTAAATTGCCAGCGCGTTCAACGCATTTAACTGCGCCGCTGACTAAAACAGCGCATCAGACAACCGCGACACGATTGCCACAGACTAATCAAAAAGCAAGTCACTTTTTAACGGTGCTTGGGGCATTACTGCTGGCACTGTTGACCATGCCAATTAGATACAAGCGTCATTAACGGCGGACTTACGCTGAGACGATAATGACCAAGCAATCAAATAGCTACCTTATGAAAGTCAACTTTTCATAAGGTAGCTATTTTTAGTTGTCCAGCAAGTTTAATGCCTGCTGAATATTAATATTTTAGTTAGTTAAGTAACACTTTATTTGTAACATCATTTAGTGGCATCTGTGAGTTAGATTGCGTATGCTTCGAGTAGAGCCAACTAATACGAATCATGAAACGTTGGTGGGGTTAAATGATTGTTAATCAGTGTTCAGTGCATAAAAAATACCAAGCTCAGTTATAAAGCAGTGTGGCTTGGATAGTAAATCTTGAAAAGGGGATTGAGATTTTGAGAGATAGTCGTTGGCAGCAAAATACCAAGCAAAGATTGATTATGTACAAGAGTCATAAAGGTTGGAAAATTAAAACACGACTTTGGGGCAGCCTATTGGTGACTTTTTCAACCTTGGGCGTGTTGAATGCGACACAAACGATGACCGGCCAGGCCGCTACAGTAGCAGCACAACCAGTGGCGCCGACTCAAGTATCAACGCCACCGGTAGTCAAACAGTCTACACCTCAACCGGCCACCAGCAATGCAGTGACTGCTGGAACTGTTAAGCCGGCGTCAACTACTGCGATACCGGCTAATCCACCGGTTACATCTCAACCGGCTCAGCCACGCCCTACAGCGCCTAAATCGGTTAAGCAACCGGCGACTGGTCCCCAATCAGCAGTGGCAACTTCAACTGCAACCCAACCTGTAGCAAGTACACCCCAAGAATCAACGTCGGTGCCTGTGGTCAAACCGACTGCAACACCAGTCGTGACACCAACACCTGAATATCCCGTTTTGGCTCAAGACAAACCGGTCAATATTGGGGTGGATACGACGCAAGTGAATTTGACAGCGGCACAGATTGATAGTCACTTTAACGCAACGATTGAAAATCTCGATGAGAATGATCAAGATGACAACCCCAAGGCTAATCAAGTGAAACAACCGATTGATAAGGCCGGCGCCATCAATTTGACGGTTAAAGCGCATACGTATCATACTGCAAATGGTGGGGGAAAAGCTGTTACGGGTCATCAAGCAGCCCATGTTGCTTTTGAACATGAAATTGACTTTAAGCATAATTTTTCAATGACCGGGGCACTAGGAATCGGTAGCCAAACGGCCGGCGGCGCAGATAGTGTTGGCGTGATTTTTGCACCCGGTGATCCGACGACTGCGACGGATGGCCATTCCGGTGGTCAATTGGGACTAGGTGGCCTTAAGCAGGCGTTCGGGTTCGTTTATGATGAGCATTACAATGACAACTATCACGATCCGAGCAAGCAACCTTATATTGGGTGGCGAACGACCGATGCGGCGGGAAATTTGCAAGCCGTTGCTTCTGAAAATGATTGGCAAATTGCCAGTACCGCGGGATTGAATGATCGTACTAAACAACCGATGAACGACTTTACCATGGATTATGATGCTAGTACGAAACTTTTGACAGTGGTGTTTGGTAATGCAACTTTTACTAAGCAAATTGTCGATATTGATACGGGGTATGCCTTGTCTATTGCCGCATCAACTGGTGGTGATTGGAATAATTATGCCGCCAGAATCGATAAGTTCAGCTATACACCAAAGACGATCCCGGTCGCAATTAAGTTAGTTGATTCGGCGGAGGCTAACGCGCTCTTGAATCAAGTAAACGTCAATGTGACCGCCAATATTGGGGATGCGATTTCAGTTTTCTCAACTCAAGCAGCAGCCGATCGCGCCGTGGCATTAGGAGAAGTTAATCCTAATTTGGTGGCAGTATTGCCAACTGATTCGGCCGGGAATAATTATGTAGTCGACTTTGATTCACCAGTTACTACTGGTAACCATGGTGTCGCACACAATATTGCGGGCACGCCAAATCAAGATGTGGCTGACGCAACTTATTACACCTATACGGTAACTGATGATAGCCAACAACTGATGACGGTCCCGGTCAGAAGGGCCTTCAAAACGGTTGTGACACCAGTCGATGCGCAGACTAAGCAACCAATTGAAGGTGCTACCGCAGTAACCGTGATTGCTGTTACTGGCAAAGCAACATTAGTGACACTTCCGGGGTACACGCCAACAAAGGTGATCTTAATGGCACCGACCACTGGTGAACAAGTGGCCCATAATGAGTTGTTAATTGACCAAACTAAAGTAGCGACTGATGACACATCAACCACGACGATGGCAGTACCATTGGCACATTATTACATTGTGACCGGTCAGACCACGGCTGGTCAAACCGTCACAAACAAAGTCACGGTCGGTACTGGTCAATCAGTTACAGCTGCGCTAAATAAACAAGCTTTACAAACGGCTACTGGCACGGCAATCGATCAGACCGCTTATCAGTGGTCTGAAGTCGCGCCGGCGGCAGTTGGTGATAGTACCGATGCCGACCATCCCCAAGTGGTGACAAGTCTTTTAGTCCCAACCGCTAGTACCCTAAAGGCATTGGCACAACAAGCGCAAGCAAATCAAACGGCTGCTGATGAGCATAAACAAGCGGCCCAAGATTTATTTGATAACTTTGTTAAAATCGATGGCTTGTCGGCTGATCAAAAGGCGGCTGCCCAGACGTCACTAACCGCGATTAAGGATATGTATACTAAGCTTTCGGCCAATAATGCCACTGCCAGGGCGGACTTTACAACGGCCCTGGCTGCCACTACTCCTGCAGCAAGGTACCAAGCAGCTCAGACGGGTGGCGCGGCGTTACAGACAACCACTGACTTGTTGCAACAATTGCAAACGGCCTTAACGACCTTGACAACGAAAAAACAAGCCGCTGCAGCTAGTTTAGTGACCCTAGAAGCACAATCGCAAGTCTATGGTGAACCGCTGCTGTCGCCAGACGTTAATTTCGGGCCTGACTTTGGCACATTAACTGCGGCACAAATTGACGGGATAAAACAAAGTGGCAATTTTCAATATTTAGATGCTAATCAGCAAGTTGTGACCCCAAAAGTTGTGGGCCAATATACGATTGGTTTGTCAGCTCAAGGGCGCGCCTATTTGAAACAACTCATGCCTAACAATCCCAACGCGGGGCTATTTGTTGCCAGTCTGTTAACGATTACGCCGAAAACGGTGGTGGCTGACTTGCAGGACGCTAAAGTCACTTATGGGGATACGCCAACATTTAATGGCAATTTAAATGAACCCGACGATCACCTACAATCAACTGATTTTGAAATCGTAGATACGGCGACTGGACAAGTTGTGACTAGTCACGACTTACAAGTGAACGGGCATTACACGGTCTGCTACACTGCCGACAAGCAAACGGCGTTACAACAAAATGGCGATTATCACTTTTCGAAGTTTGCAACGGCTAAGCTGACGGTGATACCTAAAACCGTGACCGTCGTCGCGCAAGCCCATGGGAAGACGTACGGTACTGTGGCTGATCCAACCTTGGATTTTGTCGCGCCAGTAGGATTAGCTAACGCGGATATCCCAGCGGACTTAGGAGTAACCCTCAGTCGTGAAGCTGGGGAACATGCTGGGACGTATCAAATTACGGGTGTGGCAACGAATCCAAACTACAAGGTCACGGTGACGCCAGCGACATTTACGATTGCTAAACGACCGGTGACGGTCACGATTGCGGCGGCTGAAAGTGTTTATGGCGACGCACAGCCGTCCTTTCAATTAACGACTGCCGCTAAAGACGTGTTGGTAGCGGGGGATGCACTAGCTGCTTTAGGGACGATTCAATATACGCCAGCTAGTGGTCACGATGTCGGTATTTATCAAGTCACAGGGACGGCAACTGGCGCCGATTATTTGGTTCAAATCAATGCGGGTCAATTAACGATTAAGCCGCGGCCAATTACAGTGACCTTGGGCCAAGCATTTAAAATGTACGGTGATGACAGTAACATGATGCCAATGCCAATGGTGTCACCGGCTGATTTGAAATATGGTGATGGCTCTTCTGATTTAAAGGTGCAGTTAACGCGTGAACCTGGTGAGGCGGCAGGTAGGTATACCATTACCGGCGTTGGAAAAAATAAAAACTATCTGATTACGATTAGGGAAGGCAGCTTGACGATTCTTAAGAAGCCGTTGACTGTTAAATTTGCTGACCAGCAAAAAGTGTACGGCGAGCCGGATCCGCTCCCGACGTTAGAACCAGTCACTGACTTAGTTGCTGGTGATACCCAGGCCGATTTAAAGCTAACAGTTGATCCGATGACAGCTACGGCAGTTGGTCAACATCCCATTCAAGGAATCGTTGACAATCCCAATTATAGAATTACTGTCACACCGGGGGTATTGACGATTACTAAGCGCCCGATTACCGTGAAATTGGCTGATCAAACCCAAGTCTACGGTGATCCAGACCAAGCCTTTGATGTGCAGACGCCTGTTGCCAGCTTGCAAGGTGACGATGCGGTCAATGCGCTTGGATTGACGATTAAGCGCGATGCCGGTCAGCAAGTTGGTCAGTATGCCATCCACGCAACAGCCGCTGATAATACCAATTATCAAGTTACGGTGCAAGCTGGGCGATTGACCATCATACCAAGACCGGTAACTGTGACAGCGACGGATTTGTCAAAAGTTTATGGTGCGACCGATCCTAAGTTATCCCAAACGGTCACTACTGGAACCGTCTTAACAGCTGATGATTTGGGGGTTACCCTTACACGGGTGCCGGGTGAACAAGCTGGCCAATATGTGATTAAGGCTGCTGCGCCGGCAACGAATCCTAACTATGTGGTGACGGTTAAGCCAGGGACCTTAACGATTACGCCACAGCAGTTAACGGTCAAACTTGCTGACCAGCAAAAGGTGTATGGCGATGCTGATCCGCAAATGAGTTTTACGATAACCGCTGGTCACTTGGCAGCTGGTGATACTGCCGCAATGCTCGGACTGCAATTAGCAGCACATGACCAAACCGTTGGACACTATCAGTTAGCTGGTAACCAAAGCATTGATGCGTCGGCCAATTATCAGGTTACAATCATACCGGGAACCTTAACGATTACCAAGCGCCCGATTACCGTAACGGTGGCTGATCAAAGCAAAATATACGGAGCTGCGGATCCTAAATTTAGCGGCCAGCTTTCAGCGGGGGCGTTAACCCAAAATGATTCGCAAGCGTCACTAGGACTAGCATTTAGTCGGACACCTGGTGAAACAGCGGGTCATTATACGATCATGGGGACGGCAAGTAGTCATGATTATGCCGTCAAGGTGGTGCCCGGAAACTTACTGATACAACCGGTAGCAGCAAATTTGAAACTAACTGATATGGCAATCGTTTATGGTGAGCTACCAAAGCTCACGACGGTCTTTAAATGGGGCAATCGGACTTGGCAATTAACCCCCAGTGATTTTGAAGTCGTAGATACCAGTCAACAGTCAGTGGCGTTGTCAGCGCTCCAAGCTGGGGGCGACTATCGTATCCAACTGACTGCCGCGATGCAAGCAAAATTAGCTGCTGATTCAAACATCCAATTAACGCAAGTATTACCCGGCCAGTTAACGGTTGCCAAACGGCCATTAACCATCAAAATTGCGGATCAAACGCAATATACTAATCAAGCACTTGCGCCAATGCAAGTGACGTTAACGCAGGGCCGTTTACGGCCAACTGATTCATTGGCTGCATTAAAGTTGGCCTATACGCTACCGGCGCCACAAGCAGTTGGTACGTATACGGTTAATGCCACTGCAAGTAATCCGAACTATGCGGTCCAGGTTGTTGCCGGACAACTTAAACGGTTAGGCCAAGTTGTTGATGCAACCGGCAATCGGACAACGACTGAAAAAGATGCGGCTGGCCGGGTCGTTAAAGTGATCAAGCAGTGGACTGATCACACGACGACAGTTTATACGAATCAACCAGTCACCGGCCAACAACAGGTAATCGAACTGGTGGGTCAACACATGGTTGATCAATACACGTTAACCCCGGAGCGTTCAGTGGCCCGGCTGTCGGATGGGACGGGGACAATCACCACAGTAACAATGACACCGACGGGCTTAACGTTTAGCCATCTAGCAGTTAGTCAAAGTCGACCGAGTGCATCGCCAATGATGAAGCCTAAGCCAATACCAAATCAGCAATTGACGTCTAACAAACAACTGACGACTAATGCACAGCCAGCTGCCAAACCAGCACCTGATCAGTTGGCTACAAAACCGGTCGTACAGGCAAAGCCAGTCCAATCGACACCAAATACGCCAGGAATAGCCAATGCAGCAGTGCCCCAACCGACAGCTAGTGTAACGCCAGCAGTCACAAGAATACCGGTCGTAACTGGCGTGTCAAAAACCGTCCTCCCAGCAGCGCTGTCAATGCAGCGCGTGCAGGCGAAACCAGTAATTAGTACTGACGCACAAGTGGCTTCGCAACTAGAAACAACTGGTCCAGCACCAATTCAACCAGATAAGGCAGTTGTACCAGCAACTGAATTACCACAAACCAATCAAAAGTCTGATCGTTATTTGACCATGATTGGGACATTACTGTTAACGATTTTAGTGGGGGCCTTTAAACGTAAACAACATTAGGGTGTCTTAACGCAACATGAATCGTAAGCAAAAAAGTACGCCAATCCAGTTCAGTCTGGGTTGGCGTACTTTTTAGGCGTTCACAGCTGCTAATTCGGTTTGTAAGTTCGCTAAAGCGGCAGTCATGTAGACTGGATAGTCATCGGGATTGACCAAACGTTGCGTTGGCTTCGGGAGAGCCGTTAATTGCTGCTGACTATATTCGCGAATGGCAGCGACACTCGTGATTTCAGTAGGTGTTAACGAAACTGGGTGTAACAATGGTTGGGCCACAAAATTCGTTAAGGGTTGATGGGTTTTAAACTTGATGGGATTACTGTCATAGACCGATAATTCGGTTAGGTGGGTGATATCCTCATCGGCTAAAGCAATTAAATCAGCAAAAGCGAGTTGACTACCGGGGCGATAAAGGCGATAAACTTGCTTTAACCCAGGCATTGTCAACTTGGCCCGGCTGGCGCTAACTTTAATTTTGGGTTGCCATTGCGTCTCTGTTTTAGTGGCAGCTAGTTTATAAACCCCACTTAAAACGGGTGCCGAGGCACTAGTAATCAGCTTTTCACCAATACCAAAGTTGTCGATTGGGGCACCTTGGTTTAGCAGAGCAGTAATAATGGTTTCGTCTAAGGCATTTGAAATCGTAATTTTAGCGGCTGGAAAACCAGCTTCATCAAGCATTGCCCGTGCTTGCGTGGTTAGGGCCGCCACATCACCAGAATCGATGCGAATCCCAACGGGTTCATGCCCAGCCGCTCGGAGTTCTTTGAAGACTCGAATGGCATTAGGTACACCTGAGGCTAAAACGTCATAGGTGTCGACTAGTAGGGCACTGTTATCGGGATAATAGTGCGCCCAAGTCCGAAAGGCCGTTAATTCATCATCGAAAGCTTGAATCCAACTATGGGCCATCGTGCCTGCGACCGGAATATCGAATTTTTGAGCAGCTAGCACGTTTGAGGTGCTGCGGGCACCGCCAATAACCGCCGCGCGAGTACCGTAGACCGCACTATCGGGACCTTGAGCCCGGCGCGCACCGAATTCCATAATGGGTCGGCCTGCTGCGGCGTACGTCATTCGGCGGGCTTTAGTCGCAATTAGCGATTGATGATTAACGATATTCAACACTAAAGTTTCTAATAACTGTGCTTGGGCTAGCGGCCCAGTAATCGTTAAGAACGGTTCACGTGGAAAGACCGGGGTCCCTTCAGGCATGGCTGTTAGTTGACATTGCATGTGAAAGTTGGCCAAGTAGGTCAAAAAGTCATCATCCCACAAAGCTAGACTTTTGAAATAAGCCAAATCGGCTGGTGTAAAGTGAAATTGTTGTAGTGCGGTCACCACTTGCTGTAAGCCGGCACTGATCACAAAGCTGCCATCATCGGGCACATTGCGAAAAAAGACATCAAAATGGCCCCAAGTAGTGGGTAAAGCTTGTTGAAAACCGTTAGCCATCGAAAATTCATATAAATCGGTTAATAGTGAAAGTTGTCGCATCGGTTAGACCTTCCTAAGTTAGATTAAGTGTCTTGACACCCCTGGATATTAATCTTAGTGTAGCATAAGTTATTGATCACCACCAATCAGAATTAATGAATCTTGAGCCAGATATCTGCTAAACTAAAGCTATGATTAAATTAGGGAGTTGATTACATGACCGGTGCAGAACGGCGGGCGCAACTAAAGGCCCAACTATCAACGAGTACGAGTCCTATCAGTGCCACCATGTTTGCAAAACAATTCGGTGTAAGCCGGCAAACCATTGTCGGCGATATTTCGCTGCTCCGTGCTAATGGTGTTCAAATCGTGGCGACCTTGCGCGGCTATCAAGTTGAAGATAGCACGAGTCCGACCGCAGTTTTAGTGTGTCGCCACTTTCCAAACGATACGGCTGATGAGATGCAGCGGATTATTCAAGCCGGTGGGGTGATTAAAGATGTCGCCATTGAACACCCACTGTATGGGCAATTACGCGGTGAATTAGAAATTGGGACGCTGGGTGATTTGAAACTATTTTTAGCACGCGTCCAACAACATCAAGGGCATTTATTGTCGGAACTGACAGATGGGTTACATACGCATACGATTGCTTATGATACGCCCACGCAATTAGCGGCAATAAAAACGAGTCTGAAAGCAGCCGGCTATTTGTATCAAAGTTAAGTGTCATGACAGGTGTAAATAGGTGCCGAAGACAATTGTTTGTAATATAACCATTCGATGCTTAAATTGTGCTTTTTGGCCCTGTTTAAGCAGGTTCCTGTTATACTGATATCAGTTATCAATCACCTAATCCCCAACGGACTTAAATTAGCTTTTAGCGACGACTCCCCCAGATTAGTTGTTGCCACAGACTCCGGGCCATTACGAAATTATCGTAGTGGTCTTTTTTTGATGGTCACCGTTAAGTCGAGGGATGAAAGGTTTAAACTATCAAAGACAGCATCATTAGTTGCGTGTTTTTTGTTGACAAGCAACAAAAACGTCGTTATTATGTTGCTTGTCAACAAAAAACAAGAAAGCCGGTTTCAATATGACAAAATTATTAATGATTATGGCCCATCCACATACCACGGTACCAAGTAAGTCCTTACAAGTCGCTGACCAGTTTAAAGCGAGCTATCAAGCGGCCCATCCAGATGATGAAATTATTGTCCGTGATTTATTTACAACACCAGTGCCACCACTAAACGATACGACGTTTGCAGCATGGCTGAAAGTTAAAGCCAATCGTGAGTTAACATCCGCAGAACAAGCCCAATTGTCACAACATCAACAATGGTTAGCTGAATTTATCGGTGCTGATAAGTATGTCTTTGTGAACCCAATGTACAATCACTTTTTACCAGCAGAATTAAAACAATATATTGATGTGACAGCGGTGGCACGACAAACTTTTAAATATACCCCAGCTGGTCCAGTTGGGTTACTAACGCATAAAAAGGCGCTGCACATTCAAGCGGCCGGGGGGCTTTATCATGATGCTGGTGAACACGGGGATTTTCAACAAGATTTTGGGGCGACGTATTTGACCAAGACGTTGCAGTTGTATGGAGTTACTGATCAAAGCCAACTCTTTATTGAAGGCGCCGATCGTTATCCGGAACGCCACGCGGAGATTATGCAGACCGCTTTAGCGCAGGCTGAACAATTCGGCAAAACGTTCTAAGCTACGCTATAATAGCAGTAGTTGATTTGAGAGGATGATGGCTGATGACGGCAGAGCTGCCCCAACAAATTGCCCAGCAAGTACGGCAATTACGAATTCAAAAAAACACGGTGAATCAAGAGCAAGCTTGGATGCTAGCGCATTTGACGGCGCCACAGTTACAGGCACTGTTGCCTAAAATCTCGATTGTGGGCTTGCATATATTGTCGCAACTGCAAGCCCAACCACAAACGGGCATTGAATTGGCCACAGCTCTGAGTGTGACCCGTGGCGGGGTGACCCGCGCGGCGAAGACGTTAACGACGTTAGCGTTAATTACGCCATTTCAACCTAAGACTGAGCATAAAAAAGTTTATTATCGCTTAACGCCGCGCGGCACGCAAATTGCAACGGTGCATGATCAAATGCATGCGACGTTTAACGCGGCGATTGGCCAAGCACTATATGATAAGTATAGTGACGATGAATTGGCATTAGTCAGTGATTTCTTACAAGACTTATTGAATTTTGAAGCTAACTTTAACCGTTAAGCCACAACTAATCGCCCCTGAACGCGACGTGTCGTTCAGGGGCGATTTAGCTGCAATTGGATATGTTTTATGGGGTTAAGGTTTAACACGTTGTTTTGAAAAGGTGACTTGGACCGTCGCTGCTTTTTTGACTGGTGTTAATTGGTTCGCGAGATCCAGAATATATTGACGCAAAGCTACTTGAATTTCAGGGTGTTGTAAACCATAGGCAATGATGGTTTCAACGTAACTCAACTTGTCATTAATCGCGTTGTTAGGACCGGTAAAGTTATAAACAAAGACGCGTTGCGTCTGATTCAAGGTCGCGATGGCGTCAATTAGTTGGCATTCACCTCCCTTCGTCATAGTTTGATGCGCTAAAATCGCAAAAATTTCTGGCGTTAAAATATAGCGACCCAGTTCAAGGTTATCACTGTGTCTGTCAAAGCTGGTCAATGTTGTGGTTGGCATGGTTGCGGTCATGGCAACGATTGGGGCGTGTACTTGATTAAATTGCACCAATAGCGGTTTGGTTAAGGCCGCTTGTCCGGGAATCAAATGATCGGTGGTTAAGACGAGACAAGGTTCATCACCCACAAAACTTTGCGCCGCCAGTAGCGCCGCACCACTACCAAGTGGCTTGGATTGACGCACAAAGTATAAGTTTGTCGTGGTAGTGGCGTTGAGCGTCTTTAACAGTTGGAATTGGCGGCGAGCTAGTAAGGTGTCTTCAAGTTCAAAATTAGCATCATAGTAATCTTCAATGCTGTCAGCGGTTTTGCTGATGACAATTAAGATATCGGTTATACCAGCTTGTCGAACTTCTTCGACCAAATACTGGATAACCGGTTGATCAACGATGGGCAATAAGGCTTGCGGCATCGTTTTAGTGGTTGGTAGTAAACGGGTGCCGAGGCCCGCGGCTAAAATCACGGCTTTTTTGACTGGTTTCATAAAAAGGACCTCCCAGGTTAGTGTAGAGACATTCAAGTTATAAAGTAAGTTTTGATTAGCTAAATCATGACGTTAGTATAGCGAGTACGGATTAGTGGTACCAGGACTAAAAAATAAATATTATCTGAAAAATTTTCAGATAGCTGCGATTAAAGCTGATGGATTAGAATTTTGGTCAAGATGATTGCGACCAGTTAAGTGGCCTAATTGTTAGGTTGACGAACGTTAGGTTTGACTTTAGCAATCGATTGATTTATATTTAGCATGCTAAATAAATGAAGTGAGTGGTGAAATGCGATGCACGATGAACAAGTTAAATTGGGCTTTTTGATCAAGCAGGCCCATCTTAAGTTTGAAGTGGCCCGAAATGAGTTTTATAAAACATACGAAATGACTGGGCCCCAAGTCGATGTCATTGAGTTCTTGGCAACGCAGCCGGATCAGCGTGCCCCTTTGAATACCATTGTGACGCATTTACAAGTCAGCTATGCCACAACGTCAGGGTTAGTGACGCGGCTAGTGAAAAAAGGGTTCGTTCAAAAATGTCCGGCGCCCAATGATAAACGCAGTGTTCAAGTGCAATTGGTACCGTGTCCGCAGTTGGATGCCATCTTTGCGGCGGAACATGTCGCATTAAGTCAAGTTGATCAGCAATTAACGGTCAACTTTTCCACCACTGAATTTGACACATTTGTGCGCTTATTGCGTAAGCTGAATGCCAATCATGTGACTCATTAAGGAGCTGTTGATGATGTATGAAATTCCACAAGATTTAGTTGCCGCACAGGCGGTTGCGACCAAGCGCCAGTTACCACTTAATGACGCCATTCGATTAGGATTACAAAATTGGATACAAGAACTATTAGCAGAAGGATTCGAAGGTAATTATTACACGGCTAAGCTGCAGTCGGACCAGTTGGTCATTTTGGATATTACCGGCAATGTTGCGTTAACTACCACAACCCTAACTGGCGACCAAGGTGTCGCCCAGTTTAAAGCCGACGCACATGAGGCGTTATTAACGGTGCAAAATTAAGTTCGGCAAATGATTGATACGAAACAATTAACTTAAAAGCGAGGTCATTCTAATGAAAAAGTTAACGTTAACAATTGAACCTGACGTGATGGCGAAATTAACGCCCAAATTAACGGTTAACAAACGGTTATTATTAACCTTTGAAGATGGCGTTGGCCAGTATTCACAGCATGCGGCTTATCATATGCAAACCCAATTCACCATTAATATTATCGCGGCTGATGCGCCGATTGACGGTTATGGCGTGATCATTGACTCTAACTTAGGACCGGTCGCGGTTAAAGATTATTCGGTCGCCGACTTACAACAAACCATGACATTACGATTGAACACGCATCAAAATACCATCCAGTTGATGGGTGAGGGTGGTTTAATCGATGATAATGTTGGCTTGATTGATTTTACTGATCCCGAGGGGATTAAAAAGAATCCATCACGGTGAGCTTTATAACAACAGACTAAAAGCGCCATCACAACTTTTTTGTTGCGATGGCGCTTTTGAATAGTGCTTTATTTTTCAACGCGTCGGCGTTTACCGAAAGCGGCCATAAGGGCACTAGTCCCTAATAACACTAATCCTAAGAGTGAAGTTGTCTTAGGCGCGGTTTCATCAGTTTGTGGTAAGGCCGATGCAACCTTGGCCTGGTCGGCTGCTGGTGTGGTTAAGCTTATTTTGCCAGTAGATAAATGTGCCGTCTGAGATTCAGTTGTCGGTGTTGCTGCTAACTTAGTGGTAGTTGCAGTTGGTTTGATGGTGGCACCAGCCCAAGTGCTCGTTCCGGTCTTCTGAGTTGGGTTGGTGGTGTTAATGGTGTTGCCATCCCAATCAGTTGTTGGTGCAGTAGTCGTCTTGCCAGTGTTAGTCGAATCAGTACCGGGATTGATGGTATCACCCGTCCCATTAGTCGTTGTATCCGTATCTGGTGTGGTCGTATTACCGTCCGTATTAGTGTCGGTATCCGGGGTGGTTGGCGTTGTTGTCCCACCACCATTGTTATTGGTGTCAGGATTAGTTGTTGACCCACCAGTTTCGCCTTGGTTATTATCATCAGGATCAGTAACGGTAGCGGCTTTAACGGTAATGGTTGCCGTCTTAGTAATGACATTGCCGTAAGTGTCCGTGTAACTGTAAGTGACCGGATATTGACCAGCTTGTGCCAAGTTCACTTTATCAGCACCACTGATGGTTAAGTCAGCTAAAGTTAGTGCTTGACCATTGGCATCAGTCCCACTGACGAAGCTGTCAGCTGGTAGCCAAGTGCCACCAGCGGTAACGGCCAGATCCTTAAGGTTGATTGTGGTTTTAGTGGCGACGACCGTTACCAGCACAGTTGCTGTGGCGGTATTGCCGTATTGATCTTGATAGGTGTAGCTAACTTGATATTGCCCGGGGCGCTTGGTGTCGACTTGGTCAGCCCCGCTTACCGTGACATCAGTTAAGGCAACGACATTACCGTCAGCATCAGTGGCGTCATCTAGACTATCGGTAGCTGTCCAAGTTTGACCTTGGATCAAGGTCGTATCATGAGCTTTGACGTTGACTTGGGTATCCGCAATCGTGACGTTAATGGTTCGACTAAAGACATTGCCATTGGCATCAGTGTAACTGTAAGTGACGGCGTATTGTTGGCCGACTTTACTCGTGTCAACTTGGTCGGCTCCGGTGACCACGATGTCAGCTAAAGTTAGTGCTTGGCCGTTGATATCCGTGGCCCCAAGGAAATTATCAGCTGCTTGCCAAGTTGCGCCTTTAGTAATGGTGATATCTTGTGCACTAACCGATCCTTGACTGGCCGTCACGGTAATGGTTGCCGTCGCCGTTTGCCCACTGGCGGTCGTGTAAGTGACAGTGTAAGTACCTGGGGTGGCTAAATCAACATCACCGGTCGTGGCAACATCTGTACTAGTTAAGGCATTACCAGCAACATCAGTGGCACTGGTAAAGTTGTCTGCTGCGGTCCAAGTTGCTTTTTGCGTTTGGATGACGGTTGAATCATGAACGGCTAAAGTCGTGTGATCAATTTGCCAAATATACGTGTCAGCGATTGCCGTATTGGTGCCATTGTATAGTGCCATGAGTTCAGCGGAAGTAAACGTTTGGCCCTCAGTATTGACCCAGTGACCAGAGTAGCCATCCGTAGTTGGCACATCAGGCAAATCAACGTTGACGTCGCCATTAGATAAGACGGAATTAGTGCCCAAGGTCAATGTACGTAAGCCAGTCGCGCGCGTAAACATTGGTGCTAGGGTGACATAACGCATGTCAAAGTTTGATAAATCAACGGCGCTTAAAGCGTAAGTGTCGGCGAATAAGTTTTGAATCGCTCCAACTTGAGTGGTGTTCCAACCACTCCCGAACTTAACGGACTGTAGGGCATAGTTGCGGTTGAACATACTATTAGCCGTTTGGAGACTATCAGTTTGCCATTGAGATAGATCGAGACTAAGCAGACTACTCATCTTATTGAACATCCCACCAGTATTAACCACGTGACGCATATTCCAACCCGAGACATCCAAGGTTGTCAGGGCACTATCGTTATAAAATAGGCTGTTGGCGTTAGTTAAACTGTCGGTTTGCCACTTAGAAACGTCCAATTCAGTTAAACCCGAATCATTCATGAATAAGTTGGTTGCGTCTTGGAGCTTGCGGACGTCCCAGTTCGTCGTGGCTAATTCGGTTAACGCCGCATTGTTGTAAAACATCTGTGTTGCGGTAACGAGGTTGCTTAGCCCCCAGTTGGTGGTATTAAGCGCGGTGAGACTGTGATCGTCAAAGAACATATCGTAGGCATTGACTAAGTTATTGAGGTCCCAATTCGTATCGCCCAAAGTTGTCAGGCTGGTGTTGCCATAGAACATATAACTGGCCTGCGTCATGGCACCGAGTCCCCAGTTAACGGTATTTAACTCGGTCAAACTACTAGTGGTATCAAACATTGAGGTCCCATCAGTCAACTTGCTGAGGTTCCAGTTGGTCGTATCACCTAAACTAGTTAAGTTACCATCATGATAAAACAGGCTATTCGCATTAGTTAAGCTATTAAGGTGCCAATTGCTAGTATCTAAGCTAGTCAAACGACCATTATCGTAAAACATATAAGGCGCATCGGTGACTTGACTCAAATCCCAGTTCGTCGTGTCGATGCCATTCAAAGCACTGTCGCCATCAAACATTGAGGTGGCGTTGGTCAAGTGACTAAAATCAAATTTAGCCGTATCGGCATAAGCTAGTTTGGAATCATTGGCGAACATGTAGCTGGCATCTGTGACTTTTGGCAAAGTCATATTGGGCATGATGACAGTAGTTAAGTTGTCATTATAGGCAAACATGTTCTCGGTATTAACAGCATTAAGCAAGTTCCAGCCGGTTAAGTCTAAACTGGTTAATTTAGGATCACTGCTAAAAGTGGATAAACTACTGGTAACCTTTTCAACATTCCAGCCTTTAACATTAATATCAGTTAACGCTTTATTATTGGAGAAAGTCATCACCAGGTTGGTGACATTGCTGGTATCCCACTTGTGCAAGTCGAGTTTGGCGATGCTGGTACCATAAAAAGTGCCTTGGAGTCGGGTAACACTGTGGGTATCCCAATTGCTAGGATCAAGGTCGGTCAAACTACTGTCACCGTAAAACATTAAATACATATCGGTTACCTTGCCAGTGTCCCATTTATCAGCTTTTAGTGATTTCAAGCTTGAGTTGTTGTAAAACATCATATACATATTGGTAACGTTACTCGTATCCCAGCCATCCAAGTCTAAACTAACGAGACTAGCGGCGTTACCGAACATATTAAACATCGTGGTGACCTTACCAGTTTGCCACTTGTCGATTTTTAAATCGCTAAGGTGATTAACTGGGCCATTCTCGGTTGAAAAAGTCCCATACATATTGGTGACATTACTCGTGTCCCAGTTGTCCAGGTCCAGGCTGGTTAAACTAACATCTTCACCGAATGTCAGCCGTAAAGTGGTGACGTTACTAGTATCCCAAGCGCTAACGTTTAGGCTAGTCAAGTTAACGTCATTGTAAAAAGTTGAGGCGAGGCTGGTGACGTTACTTGTCTGCCAACTGCTTAAATCTAAAGCGGTTAAGCTGGCATCATCTTTAAATAATTGTGTCATGTCCGTCACGTTGCTGGTATCTAACATATTAGGATTGGTAATGGTCGTTAGATTACTTAATGAAGCAAATAAGCCAGTTGAATTGGCGGCTGCTGTGACCTTGTCATCAAAAGTAATGGTCTTGACTTGGGTCTTATAGTTGAGCCAAGTTGGGGTGCCTTCGGCAAAAGTCCCAGCCCCAAAGTGTAAAACCCCATCCGCATCGATCCGCCAAGCACTGGTGCCCCAGGTCCCGCTGGCCAGGTCAGTGCTAGCGGTAATGGCGGCAGCTTTCATGAGCAATGCTCGATTAAGCGTTGGCGTTGATTGTTGCGTTTTGACATCAGATGATACGGCGTCAGTGACCGGCGCATTATCAGCTGTCGTCGTCACTGGTGTTACGGTCGTTGTTGTTTCGGTTGTCGTAGGCGTGGTGGTGTCAGTTGCTGTTTCTTTAGTAGCTGAATCAGTTGTTGTACCTGCTGTTGTGGGGGCTGTCACTTCTTTAGTGGCTTGGTCAGTTGTCGTTGTATTAGCCGTCGTTGACGTGGTACTTTGTGTTGCCTGGTCGGTTGCGGCGGTGGTTACGTTTTTAGTGTTACTGTCAGTTGTGGGACTATCGCTAGTTGTGACATCGGCATTAGTGTCGGTTTGGTCAGTGGCAGTGGTTGTCGTCGTTTCTTTTGAATCGCTTTCATTAGTGCTATCTGTGGTGGCAGCTTGTGTCGTTGTCATCTTATCGGTAGTCGTCGCTGGGGTATTATCATTAGTTGTCGTGGTAGTACTGTCATGATCAGCTGTTGTTCCTGCAGTAGTTGGTGTTGTGGTTGTATCGCTAGTGCTTTTTAAAGTGACCGTTTTGGCAGTTGTGGTATTAGTGGTCGCAGTGGTCGTGGCCGCGGTTGCCGTGTCGGTGGTTGTATCTGCTTGAGCCACGATCCGACCTTGCCAAGCGGTAATGGCTAAGACACCAGCAAAAAGCCAAATGCGCCCTTTTTTATACATTTTATAATGTTCCTTTTGTGCGGTGATAACGTTGGTGTGCTGATTCGTACGCATAGCCCGATTCCCCTTTATTTATGTAACGTGCCTCGTTTATTAAATATACAAGTAATACATTCTTAATATTTCTCTACACTGATAGTGTAGCCCCTTAACATGTACAATTCAATAGGCTAAACACACTCAAAACGCCTACATAACAACAATATTAGCTTTATGACAATGTCTTATATCTGGAAAAGGTTGGGTTGGCTGGTTATGTTTTTAAAAAAATTATGAATCACACTATAACTATTTATTATGACAATTGTGTGTGTTGAGACGTGAAAACTGGCGGTTTTCTAATTGAACAATAAATTTTTCATTAGTGATACTTATATCCTGAATTGGGTATGGGTGAAGCTTAAAATCAGCACAATAGTTAAGGGGATAAATCAATATGTGGCAATTAAAATATTAATTCTTTTTGTCGCAAACTAAAGCGGTCTGTTTAAGTCAACGAAAAAACGCCGCGACCAACTTAAGCGTGGTCGCGGCGTTTTGCTATTTTAGGCGGGGGTAGCTATTAGTCTAGTAACCCCAAGCACTTAATCCTTGGGCTTCATAGAGACTAACAGCGGCGTCGACTTGGGCTTCGACGGAACCACTACTAATGTGCATATTTTGGAATAACCCATAAGCACCACTAGAACTGTTGACAACATAAGGTTCCCAGTTGGATTCGCGGGTAATGATCGTGTTCCAAGTTGATTCAGAAACCCCAGTCCGTGAGGCCATTTGACTCAAGACGTAACTCTTCAAATTGCTCCCAGTATAAGTCGAAGAACTTGATGAGCTAGACGTTGACGTTGAACTGGTGGTAGCCGTTGTACTACTTGAACTAGTTGAGGTCCCAGTGTTTGTTGCAGCAGTACTTGTGCCAGTCGTTGTCGCTAACCGGTGGTAGCCGTAGTGTTGACTGGGACGAGCGGCATAAGTGGTCCCACCGTGGGGTGCCGTGGTGGTATCCGCGTTGGCTGAAACACTACCGACAAAGACTAATCCAGTGGCAATGGCAGAGGTTGTTAAGATGGTACGCATGAATTTTTTCAAATTGATAAACTCCATTTCTGTAAATGCTTTTTCAGGTGCTAAGCTTAACTCGAGTTTGCTTAATCGATTGGCACGAGTTTAGCGCGGCTATGTTACAAACCAATATCAAGCGCGTTAAGAAGCCGTGGCAAAGATGGCAGTCTTTTTACTAGTTAAGGGGCGCCGTAATTTGTGACGACCCGGGAGTGATTTGATAAAAGCTAGGCGCCGTAAGCTTGACAATCAAAAGGTTGGTTAGCCGGCTTGTTACAGAAATGGGAAAATGGGGGCTTGTTAAAGCTGATTAAGATTAAGTAAAGAGCCTTACGATAAGGTAAACATCCTAACCAAAATCCAGTTAGCGCACTGATTGAAGGCGCATGAGGCTAACTGGTTGTTCGGCGATAACCGTGACTGGCCCGATATTCATTGGGCGTCATATTGAGGGCCCGTTTAAAGACCGCAAAAAAGCTACTCATATTTTTATAGCCTAATTCAAAGGCAATTTCTTCAATCGTTTTATTCGATAGAGCAAGCATTCGTTTAGCCAGTTCGATTCGAATAAACGCGAGTTGACCAGTAAAGCTTTTATCAAAGAGCTTGCGACAAAGGCGTGAAAAGTAGTTCTTATCATAACCAAAGTGAGCTGCGGTACCGCGTAATGTGGCGTCTTGACTATGGCGAACGAGGTAGTTAAAGATCAACCCAGATTGCGTATCCGCGCTAGCATGGTGAATATCGGTGCCTGGAAAATCTGAGTCTGAAATCGAAATCGTCTGTTCGTGGTTACGGAGTAGCTCGGTTAGTAATAGGCCAGCCGTCATTTCACGTTGGTAACTTAAGAAGACATCGGTTAAGTCTTGCCGTTCGATTTCGGCCAGTAAATCAAAATAGCGATGTTTGATTTGGTCATTGAGGTGGCGGTACACGATGTAATGCGGGTCATGTTCGCCAGCGTTCATTAGGTCGTGGACCATCGGGTTATCACCGACAACCACCATATTAAGCGGAGTTGGCGCATGCAAACATTCCGAAAAGACTCGCAATTGCGCCGGCGCGGCCAAATTACTTAACGTCATGGGTTGTGGCGATGATAGCATGATGACGTCAAATGGTGAGAGTGAAACGTACTTCCCATTTAAGGACAATTCGCAAGCGGATAAACTTTCAATGAAACGAATGTGAAAACATGTGCTAATGTTTTCATTTTCGGAACCGATTTTGAAACTCGTCTCGTTGAAATCGGTTTCTTTCAACGCTAGCTCAGACGCAACGACATAATTTTTAGCCAAAATAACCCCTCCTATTTGCAGAAAAGATACTTCTCCGTAGTTATAAAGATATTATACACTATCTACTTGTTCAATTTTTAGCATTATACTGATTTTGCAAATCAAGTTAAGGAGTGAACAAAGATGACAAATCAAACGATGAATACTGATGTTTTAGTAGCTGGGACTGGTGGCACTGGCTTGGCGGCCGCTTATGCTGCAGCTGAAAAAGGGTTAAACGTTTTAGTCATTGAAAAGCAATCACAAATTGGTGGGAATACGAAAATTTCCAGTGGCTTTTTCGCAATTAATTCCAAAGAACAACAAGCGGCAGGCTTACATTTATCGACCAAAGAAGCAATTGCGGAATTAGCCAGTTATAACCATTACTTGTCTAACGGGACGTTATTATCCCGCATCGTAAATAGTTCTGCGGATACCTTGGCTTGGTTGGAAGGCATGGGGATGGAAATTAAACTCAACCCAACTGAAAACACCACGCAATTTGCCCATCGCGACAATGCTTATCGTGGTGGCTCCTATCACATGTATCAACATAAAGATGAAAGTTATCAACGGGTTCAACAAACCCTGGAAGATGCTGGCGTTAAGTTCCAATTCAACACGACGTTGACTGACTTGATCATGGCAGACGGCAAGGTTGCTGGTGCGACTGCGATGACGACCGATGGTGACGATTTAACCATCAATGCTAAAGCCGTCGTGGTAGCGACTGGTGGCTATGGTGGTGATGCTAAAAAAGTCGCTAAGACCATGCATACGCCTAACTTACGGACCTTGGGTGTCCCAAACAACGGTGAAGGGATGAACGCAATGGTCAAAGCTGGTGCGACGGATATTGACAGCCATGCGTTGATTCATGCTGCGCAATTAGCCAAATCAAAAGTCACCCAAAAGACTTCTAACCAACATTTAGCGGGTTTCTCATCGAATGCCTTAACGCAATTATTATTAACCCCACAACTTTGGGTCAACATGAAAGGTGAACGGTTCGCTAATGAAGATGTCGTCTACGACACGGTGGAATGGGCCAATGCTGCTTGGTCACAAGGTGGCAAGTACTTATTTATCGTTGACCAAGCGACATTAGATACATTTACCGCGGATAAAAATTCTGAAGAAGTCTCACAAGCTGGTCCTGGAGCCGCAACGGGTCGTGGCGACTTTACTAAGTTAGCTGAAGCAGCGATTCAAGGTGAAACCGCCTATAAAGGTACCACGTTGGCGGAACTAGCTGAAAAAGCTGGCTTGAATCCAGCAGCACTAGCCAAAACAGTTGCGACTTACAATCAAGCAATTGCCGCCAAAGATGATCAAGAATTCAGCAAATCAACTAAATCATTAGCGTACTCAGTTGAAAAAGGGCCGTTTTATGCCTTTATCAGTCAAGCAGCCTACTTAGGTACCGTTGGTGGTGTACGGGTCGATGAAGATTTAGCGGTCTTAGATGATAACTTTAAACCAATTCCTGGTCTTTATACCGGTGGTGCCAATGCCGGCGGCTATTATGAAGGTCACAGTTATCCAGCTTTTGAAGGATTAGCATCTGGTTTTACCTGGACGTCCGGTCGGATTGCCGGCACGAGTGCGGCGGATTACATTAAAGCGACAACTGCGACGGTGCAATAAATAGTACCGCGATAATTTATAAGGGGGCTCTGCGTCATGGACACGCCAAGTAAGTCATATATTTCAAAAACCCGGATCGGGGTATTAGCTGTTAGTTCAATGGGGATGGCCGCATTAGCCATTACGCCTTCCTATGCAGCGATTGCCAAAACATTTGCGTTAGGCAATACCAGCGTTCAAATGTTAACATCATTACCAAATTTATTTATGATGTTGGCTGGTTTAATCATTGGGAAGCTGACCGCCAGCAAAATCAATCTTAAAACCTTAACATTAAGTGCGATCGTGTTAGTCGTGATTGGTGGTTTTTTGCCACTAGCTTATCATGATAGTTTTGCGTTCTTGCTATTTTGTTCCTGTTTAGTTGGCTTAGGCCAGGGGGCTTGTACGAACTTATCGCAAGTCTTGATTTCACAAATGTTGCCCGAAAAAGAACGGCAATCTACGATGGGCCTAACGACTACTTTCACGAATATCGGTGGCATCATTTTCATCATGGGTGGTGGCCAGTTAGCGGCAACCAATACTTGGGTCAACAATTATTGGATCTATATTTTCACATTGTTAGTCTTAGTCGTTACGCTAGCATTAGTGCCATTGCATCCAGAACAAGTGAACCAAGATGATGGCAATAGTGGTGAGAAGATTCAATTAAATAAATATGTCTTCTACTGCGCGTTTTGGGCCTTCTTTACGATGTTGCTTAACAATGTGTTGAACAATAATATCTCATTGTTTGTCGTTGATGAAAAACTTGGGGCCACATCTCAAGCCGCATTAACATCGACAATTTCCTTGATCGGTGGGATGCTTTGTGGGTTGATTGTTGGGGTTATCGGTAAGAAGTTTAAATATACCTCAATTTCAATGTCCTTTATCTTATATGGGTTATCTTACTTATTAGTTGGTTTTGGTCATTCATTGATGTTAGCCTTTGTCGGCAGTTTCTTTGTCGGTGCAGCGATGAGTATTGCGATGGGGCAATTCCCATACTTGATCTCGATTACGGTCGGTAAAAATAGTGTTTCGATGGCGCTGGGGGTCTACGTGGCCATTTACTCAGTTGGTGGGGTTGTCAGTCCCTTCATCATCAATCCATTAACGAGCGCGGTTAAGAGCATGGGCTTAAATGCTTTTTCTGTCAGTGGGGTCTTAGCCTTGATTTTAGGTGTCGCCTGCCTGTTAGTGAATTTCCAAAAGAAACTGGTTCAAGATGCACTCGGTTAAGTTATCATAATAGTACCCGCAACACGCATGGCGTTAGGCCTGGTGTTACGGGTGCTTTTTAGTTCTGATAAACTAGTGTTAGTCGATTTGATGGCGTTGCAGTCAAAATAAATCGCGATAAAAGTGGGTGGAGAAATGAATTATAATTTAATGCCAGTTAAGTATTTCGTCGATGTGGTGCAGACACATGGGTTTGGCTCAGCGGCAAAACGCAACTATGTATCTGAAACTGCCGTAAGTTCGGCCATCAGTAAGTTGGAAGCTGCGCTAGGTCATAAGCTGTTGAATCGTGCTGCGGGCCAGTTTTCGTTAACCCCGGTGGGGGAACAGTTTTATCAACGAGCAGTTGAGATTCTGAATGCGTATAACGAGATCTGGCGACATCCAGATACGCATCCAGAGCAACTTGTGCGCATTCACTTCTTACAAGGATTAGCGGCGGATGCCGCTGAATTTGCGAATCAATTGCCTGCCCGGACCCACATTAATTTTGATGAAGAGGCCTTTAATCACAGTATTAGCCGTCTGATCAAGGGCGACTATGACTTGCTAATTGGGTTTGAATTGGCTTTTTTGAATAATGCGAAATTAAAGACCGTTCCGTTAAAAACAATCAACTTTGATTTGTTGTTTAATGCAACGGCAGTAGCGACTCAGTCGGCCGACTTACAGACGTTGGCGCGACAGTCGACCTTTTATTTACAGTACTGGCAATCAACGGGCATCTCGGATATTCAAGCGGCAATGCTCAAAGCTTATCGGCAAGCCGATTGGGATTTTCAGCAAGTGGCGGGTGTGAATAGTTTTGCGGCGGCATGCTTGAATGTGAATTTCCGTGGTGGGTTGACGATGGTGCCAGAAAATTTTGAAATTCCAGCTAATTGTGAAAATATTTACAGATATGCCCCCGCGCATCTCCGCCAGGCATTTAAGGTGGTAATTGCGATGAATCGCACGGCTAATCCTGAACTTGTTAAACTAGTCATGCGCGCGATAAGTTGAAGTTATCGCTAGTAACTTTTATGTGTTGACCTTTAATTGTGAACCAATCTACAATTTAAGTATCGAATGATTGATTGACATGAAAGGGTGAATTTGCAAATGAAAACGTTATCAACAGCAGTAGTCGTCGTTGGCTCTGGTTCAGCCGGTATTTCAGCGGCGTTTGAGTTATATCAACGACAAGTCCCATTTATCTTAGTTGAACGGGGTGACAAAGTTGGCGGGGCCGGTAAGTTTGGCGCTCACGGGGTCTTTGCTGTTAACTCGAAACAGCAACAAGCTAAAGGTGTGACTTACGGCTATGAAGCGGCCTTTAAGGGGTTCACCGATTACAATCATTATTTTGTCAACGGTGAGTTGTTAGCCCGGTTCTTAAAGCTATCGGGTGCCAACATTGAGCGGCTGGCAGCCATGGGATTGCCAGTGACCGTCGAACCTAGTGAACAAAAAGCCCATTTAAATGATCCACTTGTCTATCATAAGTTTAATAACTTCAAAGAAAAAATGACGAACTGGGACCGACTACCGGCACAATTTATTGCGGCGGGTAATCAAGTGTTACTAGAAACGGCTGCGGTTGATTTGGACTATGACGATGGCTTAAAAGCGGTGATTGTGGCCGATAAAGCTGGTACACAGACCCGTATCGAAACGACTAAAGTAATCTTTGCGGATGGCGGTTATTGCGGGGATGCCCAATTAATGGCTGATAAATATGCCGATGCCGCAGAATTTCTAAATCTCGGTGAACGTAAAGCTGACGGGACGGGCATCAAGTTGGCCCAAAAGCTGGGCGCTGATACGACCCATGCGCCTGTGTTATTTGCCCATGGCTGTGCGCCTAGTCGGCAAATCAACCCAATGCGCCGGGATAGTAGTGTTGAAACGCTGACGAACTTACCGTTACTTTGGCTCGACAAAACTGCCAACCGGTTCGTCAATGAAGATGTGGTTTATGATTTTGCGATGTGGGCCAATGCCGCCCATAATGTGCAGGGCAAATATTACGTGGTTTTAGATCAAAAGACGTTGGATCACTTTAGAACCCAAACAGTGTCATTAGAAGATACTTTTGAACGCCAGTTTTGTGAAGTTGGGCAAACACCACGAACCACGGTAGGACCACTTTCCAATATTCAAGCTGATTTTGATGCGGCTAGTCAAACCGGTGAAGTTGTTAAAGCCGATTCGCTGGCGGCGTTAGCCACTAAGCTGAAATTGCCATTAGCGGCGTTACAACGCAGCATTCAAAGTTACAATCAAGCCGTTGCGCAACAAAATGATACGACTTTCTTAAAACCCACGGATGAATTGTTGTTTGGGGTTGAAGATGGTCCAGTATATGCAATCGTTGAACATTGTGCCATTTTAGGTACATTAGATGGCGTTAATGTGAACCGGAATTGTGCACCCGTCACCAAAGCGGGCGCGCCAATCAAGGATTTGTATGTGGTTGGTAATAATGTTAATGGCTTGTATTCTGATGGCTATCCAAGTTATGAAGGCATTGCGAATGGCTTTGCCTTTGTCTCCGGTTGGATTGCGGCCACCGAAGCGGTTAAAAGTTTAAGTCAAGTGAAAGCGGAGGTCTAGCTCATGTTAAAAGATAAAGTTGCGATGGTGACGGGGGCGGCACAAGGCATTGGGTTTGCGATTAGCGAGGAATTTGCGAAGCAAGGTGCGAACGTGGTGTTGGCTGATTATAATCCCGAAGTGACGGCCGTCGCTGAAAAGTTAGCGGCTAACTATGACGGTAAAATCACTGGCTTAGTGATGAATGTCATGGATAATGACAGTATTCAAGCGGGCCTAGATCAAGTGATGGCTGACTTTGGGCGTTTAGACTATGTGATGAATAATGCTGGTGGCGGTACGCTCAAACCATTTGTGGAATTAACCGATGATGACTTTGATAAGACGATCAATTTGGATTTACGGGGCACGTTCCAATGTATGCGCGCTGAAATCAAATTATTCTTAAAACAAGGCTTCGGGTCGATCGTGAATACGGGTGCGCTTGGAAGTATTTATAACCCGGGTGGCATGGGCGCTTATAATGCGGCTAAAAATGGCATTATGGGCATGACCCAAGCGGCTGCGGTGGATTATGCGGCGGACAATATTCGGGTTAACTGTGTGGCACCTGGATTGACTAAGACGCTGTTAAATGATGGTGGTTTTCTAGAAAAAATCTTACCAACGGTGCCAATGAAACGGTATGAAACTGCTGCTGAAGTCGCAAAAGTCTTCGTCTTTGTTGCCAGTGAGGCCACCTTTATGACTGGTCAAACGGTCTTAAGTGATGGTGGGGTTTCGGTCGGATTGAAATAAGGGGGTCACGCAGATGTTTCCAAAACAAACGCAATATGATCTGGTTATCGTTGGCGGTGGCCTAGCCGGTCTCGTGGCCGCCGTCAGTGCCCGGGAACAAGGACGATCAACCTTAGTGCTTGAAAAAGGACGCTCGATTGGCGGCGATGGGAATTACGTTGAAGGCGCCATGGGGGTCGATAGTTATTTACAAAAGCAGCAAGGTGTTCAAATCGACCGGACTAAGTTACTGCAATCGGAACTAGACTATTCGCACTATGAAGCTAGCGCCCCGCATTTGAAAAAGTTGATCGATAATAGTGGGGCAACGATTGATTGGCTGCATGACTTAGGGGTTAAGTTCAGTCAAGTTGGGGGTCAAGGCAAGAGTTGGCCGACGATTCATAGTTTTGCCGGTGGCGGTCATGCGGCCGTCCAAGTCTTGTTTGCCAAGGCCCAAGCGATGGGGGCTGAATTTGCCATGAGTGTCAGTGCCAAGCAGTTGCTGCTGCAAAATGGGCACATCACTGGGGTGACCATCATGAATGAAGCCACTGGTCAAACACGTGATGTGACCACAACTGATGTGATTTTAGCGACTGGAGGCTATGTTGATAATCCGGCGTTAGTGCAACAACGGACACCATTTGCCAGCCGGTTATTGTCTGTCAGTGATGGTAAATCGACTGGTGACGGGATGCAACTGGCTTGGCAAGCGGGCGCAGCGCATTATCAACTCGGGGCCATTCAATATGGTGGCGGGGCGATCTATGACCGCCAACAACCGCCATTTGTCCACATGGCGTCACAATTAGCAGCGGCGGCTACCCAAGAAGCGATTTTATGGGTCAATGAACGTGGCGAACGCTTCGTTAATGAGGATGTTAACGATAATATGTGCCATGCCGGCGGCGCGATTTTGACCCAAGCACGGACCTTCTCGATTTTAGATCAAGCAGCTGTTGACCATTTGACAAACGTTGGGTTGTATAAAGTTGTTGGTAATTCGCCAGTCTCACCAGCACGATTCGATCAGTTGCAGGCTGAAATCGACCACGACACGACGCGTGGTGCCAAGTATTTAACCCAAGCAGCAACAATTGAAGGCTTGGCAAATAAGCTTCACTTAGGCAAGCTCCCAACAACCATTGCGCATTACAATCAATTAGTTCAAGCTGGTGCCGATACTGATTTTGGCAAAGCCGCTGCGTATTTAACTAGTGTGCGTCAAGGACCATTTTATGCCGTAGAATTAGGAGTCGGCATGGCGTGTGCGCTAGGTGGTTTACGTGTTGATGAGGATAATGGTGTGTTGAATGATCATGGTTATCCAGTACCAGGGCTATATGCAGTCGGCAACGATGCCGCGGGCATGTTAGTTGGCGACACGTATGCGGTAACTTTACCTGGTAGCACCGCCGGCTATGCCGCTTTTTCTGCTCGTAATGCGGTGCAACACTTGGCTTAAAGTCAGCTATTTTTGTCGTTGGCGTTCAACGTATAGCGGACAATGTTAAGTTTCCCAGATAATGGTCATAAAATTGAGGTATTTAACGGCTCTTTGTCAACGGGTGTTGATGGAGGGTTTATGTGGAACTTCGTTCACTTGCGAACGGGGTTCCTTTTCTTTAC
>NZ_BJDJ01000024.1 GCF_005405085.1 Lactiplantibacillus daowaiensis
ACGACGACGTTACTCCAAATTAACCAGCGACCGCTTAAAATACTCGACTGGCAAACACCGTATCAGGTTATGCTGACCAATTTGTCCAAAAATTCGGATTAAATTTGCAATCTACCATGTAAGCTTATTTTTTATGCGTTAAAGTTGCCGGCAAAACGTATGTTCGTGTATAATGTATCAATAGCATGAATTTTGAAAGTAGGTGACCAGGATGGCACAATCGATTATTGAAGCGCCAATTAACATTGATACTAGTCGAAAGATTATCCACGTTGATATGGATGCCTTTTATGCGTCAATCGAAGAACGTGAACATCCGGCCTACAAAACCCAACCGTTAGTGGTGGCCCATGACCCCCGCCAAACTGGCGGGCGTGGGGTCGTCACGACGGCTAATTATGTGGCGCGTCAATACGGGGTACATTCAGCGATGCCAGCCCAAAAGGCGTTAGAGCTTTGTCCGAAGGCTGTGTTTAAGACGCCTGACTTTCCGTTATATCGGCAAGTTTCAGCGCAGATTCATGAGATTTTTCATGAATATACGGATAAGATTGAACCGATTGCGTTTGATGAAGCTTATTTAGATATCACTGACAATAAGCCCCATATCCATAGTGCGGTACAATTGGCGCACCAACTGCAACAAGAAATTTGGCAAAAGACACAATTGACGTGTTCGACTGGTATCTCGTATAACAAGTTTATCGCCAAGTTGGCCTCTGATTACCGCAAGCCAGCGGGTGTCACGATTGTGTTGCCACAAGATGCGGAAGCTTTTTTATGGCGAGAACCGATTGAAAAGTTTCGTGGGGTCGGGAAGAAGACCGTACCGAAGATGCATGACCTCGGCATTATGACCGGGCAAGACTTATATCAACAAACCGAAATGGATTTGATGCAGCATTTTGGTAAATTAGGCTATATTTTGTATCGGCGGGTGCGGGGCAGTGATGACCGCCCAGTCGAATACTTGCGCGAACGAAAGTCGATCGGTAAAGAACGCACCTTTGGGCCGTTTCTACAAACCACGACTGAAGTTAATGCGCATTTAAAACAGTTAGCGCAACTGGTCAGTGAAACGATGCAATCACATCAACGGCATGGCAAAACGTTGGTCTTAAAATTACGCTATGGCGACTTTGTAACGATTACCAAACGCCAGACGTTTACTGAGTTCTTGCCAAATGATGCGGCGACATTTGAACAGTATGCCGAAGAAATTTTTGAAGAAGTCGTCGATCAACATTTTGATTCAGGGATTCGGTTGTTAGGGATTACGTTAACCGGCTTGGCCCCGTTAGCATTTGAAAATCTGACCTTGCCGTTATATCCGGGGGAAACTTAACCGACGAATTAATTTGGCGCTGGCGCTATTGTTCGGTATACTAAAGTACTATGGCAGTTTTAAGCCATCAGCAAATCTTGAACACACAGGAAGGACTATTATGACCGTCCAAACAGAAATTCTAACTTTAATTAAACAAGCAAAAACAATTATTATTCATCGGCACCAACGTCCTGATCCCGATGCGATTGGGAGCCAATTGGGGTTAGCTGATATTATCAAGACTAGTTTTCCGGACAAGCGGGTCCTCGCTCCGGGAAAACAATATCATGGTTTTGACTGGCTAGGCCAAATGGATACCGTCACAGAAGCTGATTATCAAGATGCCTTAGTGTTGGTCTTAGATACGGCCAATCAACCACGGGTCGATGGGGAGTTCTACAATACTGGTAAGCAACTCGTTAAAATCGATCATCATCCAAATGATGATGCTTTTGGTGATCCACAATGGGTGGATGTCGATGCTTCTAGTACGAGTGAATTAGTTTACCAATTTTATGCCGCTAGTAAGGATGAATTGACCTTAACGCCAAATGCCGCGCGGTTATTGTATGCCGGGATCGTCGGCGATACTGGGCGGTTCTTATATGATGCGACTAAGCCAAGTACCATGCGTGCAGCGGCGGCTTTGATGGAAGCTGGCGCCGATGCAACGGCGGTTAACCGTATTGAAGATACGATTACCTTACCCGTTGCCCGGTTATCGGCATATGTTTACGAACATTTGACACAATTAGATTCTGGTGCCGCTTATGTTATTTTGACGAATGACATCATGGACTCGTTTGAAATTGGTGATGCTAGTACCGCTGGGGTCGTACCACTACCTGGTCGCATTGATACCGTGCAATCGTGGGCCATTTTCGTCCAACAAAAAGAAGGCGACTACCGAATTCGGCTACGTTCTAAAGGCCCATCGATCAATGGTGTGGCTAAGTTACATGGCGGTGGTGGCCACCCCTTAGCTAGTGGGGCCAAGGCCAAAGACCAAGCCGAAATTGAAACGGTCGTTCGTGAGCTCGACCAAGTTGACCGTGACTATCAGAAAGAGGTTTAAAGATGACCGCAAGTTTTAATGATTTTAAGTTACAACCATTCTTAATGCAGGCGTTGACCGAAATCAACTTCCGCAAACCAACCGCTGTTCAAGAAAAATTGATCCCCGTGATTGCAGCTGGTCGCAGTGTGATTGGCCAATCAGCAACTGGGAGTGGGAAGACGCATACGTTCTTGTTGCCGATTATTAATCAGTTGAATGCTGATGAACGCCGTGTACAAGTCGTCATTACAACGCCAAGTCGTGAATTGGCTTACCAAATTCAAAAAGCAGCGAAACAGTTGATCCAGCATAGTCCCAAAGCATTACACATTGGGTTATACGTTGGTGGGACTGATAAGCAAGAACAAATTAACAAGTTAAATCGCCATCAACCCCAATTAATTATTGGGACGCCAGGTCGAATCTTAGATTTGATTCGATCACAAGCGCTAGACGTGCATACGGCAACGAAGTTAGTGGTCGATGAAGCGGATATGACGCTTGATTTAGGGTTCTTAAATGTGGTTGACCAAATCGCTGGACGGATGCCAGCTGAGTTACAAATGTTAGTCTTCTCGGCAACGATGCCACAAAAGTTAACGCCATTTTTGAAGAAATACATGAATAATCCCGTGATGGAAGAAATCCCAGTTGAATCAGTGATTAGTCCAACCATTGATAACTGGTTGATCTCAACCAAGAGTCATGATCGCAATAGCATTATTTATCGGCTATTAACGATTGGCGAACCTTATTTGGTCTTGGTCTTCGCTAATACGAAGGAACGGGTTCAAGAAATTGCCCGCTACTTGAAACAACAAGGGCTAACCGTGGCCATGATTCATGGGGATATTCAACCACGTGAACGGAAACGGGTCATGCGTGATGTCCAAAACTTGAAGTATCAATTCGTCGTAGCCACTGATTTAGCTGCACGAGGGATTGATATTGAAGGCGTCTCACATGTTATCAATGATGACATTCCAAATGACTTGGAATTCTTCATCCATCGGGTTGGCCGGACTGGCCGTAATGGGATGCCAGGAACGGCGATCACCCTTTACAGTCCTGGGGAAGAAGAAAAAGTCAGTGCCGTTGAAGCGATGGGGATTAAGTTCAAGCCAAAGGCGATTCGCGATGGCGAAATCGTTGACTCTTACGACCGGAACCGCCGGGCTAACCGGGGTCACCATCAAGACAAACTTGATCCAACGTTGATTGGCTATGTTAAAAAGTCCAAAAAGAAGATCAAACCAGGTTACAAACGGCGTATTCGGACGAAGATTGCGGATAAAGCGCGGATGGATCGCCGGATTGAACAACGGGCTGCTGCACGTAAGGCCCGGAAAGACCGGAAATCCTAGGCACTTAGTTGACAAGCTGCCGCAAGTTTTCTATACTTTGCAGAGTAAGGACATATTCGATTGGACATATCTGTTTAGAAACGCTTTGGTTGCTGGAAAAAGTGCGGTGTCAATCGAGTGCTACCGAATAACCAATGACTGGCTAACCAGTCCGTGTCTCAGCGTTAATGAGCTCAAGAGGTAAACGAACACATCGTTGCAAGTAAAGTGGTACCGCGTTAACAGCGTCTTTACTAGCAACGGTGTTTTTTTGCCTAAAAATTGGAATAACGAGAAAGGGTGCCAAGTTTAAATGAAGAAATTAAGCAGTAGTGAAATTCGGCAAATGTATTTAGACTTTTTCCATGAAAAAGGTCATACCATTGTGCCAAGTGCATCGTTAGTCCCACATGATGATCCAACGTTGTTATGGATCAACTCTGGGGTTGCCACCATGAAGAAGTATTTTGATGGGTCAGTTGTACCCGATAATCCACGGATGACAAGCTCACAAAAGAGTATTCGGACCAACGATATTGAAAATGTCGGTCGGACTGCTCGGCACCATACGTTATTTGAAATGCTTGGGAACTTCTCGGTTGGTGATTATTTCAAAAAAGAAGCCATCAGTTGGGCCTGGGAATTATTAACGTCACCTAAGTGGTTTGGTTGGGATCCAGAAAAGCTTTATATGACGGTTTATCCTAAAGATACTGATGCTGCTAAGTTCTGGGAAGAAACTGGGGTTAAGCCCGATCATATCGTCAAAGTTGAAGATAACTTCTGGGATATCGGTCAAGGGCCTTCTGGTCCCGATTCGGAAATTTTTTACGATCGTGGTGAAGCATTCAACAATTTAGCTGATGACGATCCTGAAAACTATCCTGGTGGCGAAAATGAACGGTATTTGGAAGTTTGGAATATTGTGTTCTCACAATTTAACCATACGCCCGAAGACACGTATGAACCATTACCACGTAAAAACATTGATACGGGGATGGGCTTAGAACGGGTCGTGTCAATTTTCCAAGATGCGCCAACTAACTTTGAAACTGATTTATTCTTGCCAATTATTCGTAAGACCGAAGCCCTTAGTGACGGCAAACATTATGGTGACAATGCTCAAGATGATGTCTCATTTAAAGTAATCGCCGACCATGCACGGGCAATCACGTTTGCCATCAGTGATGGCGCCTTACCTTCAAATGAAGGCCGGGGCTATGTGATTCGCCGGTTGATTCGCCGGGCAATCTTACATGGTCAAAAGTTAGGCTTGAAAGAAGCTTTCTTAGACCAATTAGTGCCAATTGTGGGCGAAATCATGCAATCGCATTATCCAGATGTGTTGAAGAATGCGGATTACATTGAAAAAATCGTGAGCTCTGAAGAAAGTCGCTTCAATGAAACCTTGAACGATGGCTTAAGCTTATTGAACCAATTGATTGCTGATACGAAAAAAGCTGGTCAAGATACGTTGCCTGGTGTGGACGCCTTCAAGTTATACGATACGTACGGCTTCCCATTTGAGTTGACTAAAGAATATGCTGGTGATGAAGGCTTAAATGTCGACGAAGCTGGTTTTGAAGTTGAAATGAAGGCGCAACGTGATCGGGCCCGGAATGCACGGAGTAGTGCAAAATCAATGGGTGTACAACGTAGTTTGCTGATTGATATCAAAACACCAAGTGACTACGTGGGCTATGATGAATTAACGGATGTCCATGGCGACTTGAAAGACATTATCGTTGATGAACAATTAGTCGACGAAGTGACGAGTGGTACTGCTGAAATGATCTTCAGCAAGACGCCATTTTACGCTGAAATGGGTGGTCAAGTGGCTGACCGTGGGGTGATTTTAGATGCTGATGGTCAAACTGTGGCTAAAGTAACGGACGTCCAAAATGCCCCTAATAAGCAACATCTGCATACGGTCGAAGTCTTAAAGCCAATGCATAAAGATGCCACTTATACGTTGAATGTCGACTTAGCATTCCATGCGAAAGTTGAAAAGAATCATACCGCGACTCACTTGTTAGACCAAGCGTTACGCGACGTTTTAGGCGAGCATACCCAACAAGCCGGTTCATTAGTGGAACCTGGCTACTTGCGGTTTGACTTTACCCACTTTGG
The DNA here is from genome assembly GCF_005405085.1 of Lactiplantibacillus daowaiensis. Classification (GTDB taxonomy): domain Bacteria; phylum Bacillota; class Bacilli; order Lactobacillales; family Lactobacillaceae; genus Lactiplantibacillus; species Lactiplantibacillus daowaiensis. The sequence continues at coordinate 5,858 of NZ_BJDJ01000024.1, forward strand.
TCAAGTGACCGATGCAGAATTGGCTAAAGTTGAACAAATCGTTAACGATAAGATTTGGGCTGCCTTACCCGTTAGTGCGATTCAAACTGACCAGGAAACGGGTCATAAGATGGGTGCCATTGCGGTCTTCACGCAAAAGTATGGTAAAATCGTGCGGGTCGTGTCAATTGGAGATTACTCGATTGAATTTGATGGTGGGACACACGTTAAGAACAGTAGCGAACTTGGCTTGTTCAAGATTGTTTCTGAAGCTGGGGTCGGTGCCGGTGTTCGGCGGATCGAAGCAGTCACATCGAAGGAAGCCTTTGAACTCTTATCCAATGAAGAAACTTGGTTGAAGACGATTGCGGCACAAGTCAAGGCACCAAAATTGGCTGATACAACTGAACGGGTGAGTCAATTACAAGCTGACTTAAAAGCGGCGCAACAAAAAGCGGCTAGCTTAGAAAGCAAGTTGGCTAATCAACAAGCTGACGCAGTCTTTGAACAAGTTGATGACATTAATGGGACAACGTTAATTGCTCAAGCGGTGCAAGTTTCAGGGATGGATCAATTACGGCAATTAGCCGATACTTGGAAGACTAAGGCTTACTCAGATGTCTTAGTTTTAGGTGCGGTTGTTGGCGAAAAAGTAAACTTATTGGTTGCTGTTAGTGATGATAAAGTCAAAGTCGGCTTAAAAGCTGGTGACTTGATCAAAGCCATTGCCCCACAAGTTGGTGGTGGCGGTGGTGGTCGTCCAACCTTAGCGCAAGCCGGTGGGAAGAAGCCAGCCGGGTTACCAGCTGCTTTGAAAGCGGCCCATACTTGGTTGAGTGAACAGTAATTAAGACCCAGCTAGCTTTATTACGAATGTGTTACATCAGAATGGATTGATTGTACTTCATATAAGCATTTAGTAGAATAGACTAGAAGCGGAAACTAGCGGGAGGTGCTTTATTATGAGTACGTTAGACAAAACCATGTATTTTGACTTCGATAATGATAACGTTAAGGATGTGCACGACACTTTGACGACCGTCTATGAAGCGTTACAAGAAAAGGGCTACAACCCGATTAACCAGATTGTGGGTTACTTACTATCTGGTGATCCGGCTTATATCCCGCGTTTAAAGGATGCTCGCAATTTAATTCGTAAGCACCAACGTGATGAAATTATCGAAGAGCTTGTCAAGTCTTACTTGAAGGCAGATAAGGATGTTAATGCATGAAGTTAATGGGGTTGGATGTTGGTTCCAGAACAGTCGGTGTTGCGATTAGTGACGCCTTTGGTTGGACCGCTCAAGGTGTTGAAATTATTCGGATCAATGAAGATGAGGAAGTCTTTGGTTTGGACCGGGTCGCCGAGTTAATTAAAGAACTCGATGCAGGCGGGTTTGTCCTAGGTTTACCTAAGAATATGAACAATACCTTGGGACCACGAGCAGAAGCCGCACAACGTTACGGTGAGATGCTGACGGAACGGTTCCACTTACCCATTGACTTTGAAGATGAACGTCTGACGACGGTTGAGGCCGAACGGATGTTAGTTGAAGAAGCAAATACGTCCCGAAAGAAACGTAAAAAAGTGATCGATAAGTTAGCGGCAAGCTTGATCTTGCAAAACTACTTGGATCGCCATGGGAAACTTACACAAGAATAGCGAGGAACTGACATGAGTCAAAACAAAAACAGTAAAGATGACGTTATCACCTTAGTTGATGAAGACGGCAACGAAACCTTATTTAACATTTTATTCACGTTCGATTCTGAAGACTTCGGTCATTCATACATTTTAATTTATCCAGCCGATGCACCAGCTGATGAAGAAGTAGACATCCAAGCCTACATCTTTGATCCAGATGATGGTGACAACGGTGAATTGAAATTAATCGAATCCGATGAAGAATGGGATATGGTTGAACAAGTTTTGAATACTTTCCTAGCCGATGATGGTGGGATGCAATAAGCTTTGAACTTGTGAATGAGCGTGGTTAATCAGTAATGATTAATCACGCTTTTTTTGTGCGCCCGTTTAAATAAATTAACTAATAAAAATAACAAATTATTTATTATTTATGCTAAGCTAATTAGAGAATGAAAAAGGAAGCGCCTTAGTAAAGAATCACACGATTCAATTGGGGGAACGGGTGTCAAGAGGTGTAGTTCGTGAGATTTAAAAGACAACGTCGCTTACGACGTGGTGCGCGCTGGGTTATCGGCGTTGCCATTGTTTGTGTCGTTGGTGGCGGGGGCTTATGGTGGTGGAATAACACCTTAAGCCACGCTAGTCAGACGGTAAAACCCAAGGTCACTAAAACAGCGGTATCGACTAAACCGACTAAAAAAGTGACTAAGCCTAAAGTTGTGCCACTCAAGACTAGACTTGAACGGCAGTGGCAAACAACGACTGCTGCCACGAAGTCTAAAGTCGCAGTGGCGGTCTATGACCCTAGTACCAAGCACACGTATCAGTATTCAAATCGAACGGCCACGACGACTTATGTCGGTGCTAGTACGGTCAAAGTTGGGATCTTAGTGCAATTACTGCATCAACGTGATCAAGGGGTCTTAAGTTTATCAGCTAACGATGAAGCTGAAGCGACCCAGATGATCGAACAAAGCGATAATGATGCGGCTGATTTTTTGTTGTTCCATCGCCTTGGCGGGAGCGCAGCGTTGACAAGCCTGTATCAAAGTCTCGGTATGACGCATAGTCACGCGGCACCAGTTTACTGGGGCCTAACGACGACAATAGCGACGGATCAATTGCAATTATTGAAAGTTATTTTTACACCTAATCATTATTTGTCAAAAGCGTCGCGGGCTTATGCGCAGAAGTTAATGAATAATATCGCAACTGATCAAGCCTGGGGTGTTTCAAAAGGTGCTGCTAGTTATCAATTGAAGAATGGTTGGCTGGATGCCGATGATAACGGTCATTGGGCGGTTAATAGTGTTGGTCGGGTGGTTGAAAAGACGGGTAAACAGGGTTATTTAATGTCGATTTATACGAATAATAACACCGATGAAGCTAGTGGGATTACGCTAGTTAATAAGATTGCCCAAGCAACGAATCGTGAATTAGCCAAATAATTTACGGGTAACGACATTAGGTTTAGGTCGTTAGTAGTGGTCATGGCGAAACTGATATTTTAGTCATTATGATTAGGGTATCAGTTGCCATGACTTTTTTAGTGGGCACTATCATTAAGTTGAACGCCGAACTTTTTCAATGTGTTGTTTTTGCAGCAAAGCATCGATTTTAATGGCTTTTAGGCAATTAGTCCCCAAAAGTCGCATAAACCCTGTCAACATGCTAAAATATTAACTGTTATCGAAAAGGAGCTGAACGGATCATGGCAGCCAGCAAACGCCGCTTTAAAGCGGAAATCGATGGGCACGACTATACCATTATCGGGAGTGCCTCCGATCGTCACATGCAAACTGTGACTAAAATGATGAACGATCAAATTACGGCATTAAAAAAATTATCGCCAAACTTAACCAGCGAACAAATTGCAATATTGCTGGCGTTTAACGCGATTTCAGATCAAGTGGATAAACAAGCGGAACTTTTAAAGATGCAAGCCAATGATGCTGAAGCTTAAGCATCATTTTTTTTGCACTAGCAGTTCCAGCCAATTAGGGGAGGTTTAGCTTTGAATCCCAAAGTCTTAACGACATTAGAATATCAACAAGTGAAACAGCAACTGGCACCATACTTAGTGTCAGCCGCTGGTCAAAAAGAATTAGCAGAATTACAACCAATGGCCGATGTTAAAAAGGTCCAATTTGCCTTGGATGAAACCAATGACGGTGCTGAAGTGTATCGGCTCAAGGGTGGAATTCCAATTGCACGCCTCGCAGATATTACACCGCATATGAAGCGGCTTGAAATTGGGGCGACTTTAAATGGGAGCGAATTGGGTCAAGTCGGCCGGGTCTTACGGACGACCCGAGCGATTACGCGGTTCTTTGAAGAACTTTTAGAAGAAGCACCTGAAAATGACATTCGCCATTTATTTGATGAAGTGCAAACGTTAGTGACCTTGCCAGCTGTTACGAAACAATTAACAACGGCCATTGAAGGTGATGGTCACATTACGGATGATGCTTCACCAGAATTAAGTAGCATTCGAAACCACATCAGCAAGACGGAAGGCGAGATTCGGTCACGGATGGAGCGCTATACCCGTGGTAGAGAAGCCAAGTATTTAAGTGATCCCATCATTACGATTCGTAACGATCGCTATGTTATTCCGGTAAAAGCCGAAAATCGGGGCCGCTTTGGTGGTATCGTGCATGACCAAAGTGCCAGTGGGCAAACGTTATTTATTGAACCACAAGCTGTCATGGCTTTGAATGACCGGTTACGGCAAAATCAAGTGGCTGAAAAACAAGAAGAACAACGGATCTTAGAAGAACTGTCAAATCTAATTGCGCCTTATCGCGATGAGATTTTGCAAAATGCTGCGATCTTAGGGCACTTTGATTTTGTTAATGCCAAAGCCCGTTATGCGCATGACATGAAAGGCACGGAGCCAGCCGTTTCAACGCAAAATGAAGTCTTTTTACGGCAAGCGCGGCATCCATTGATTGATCCTAAAAAAGTCGTCGCGAACGATATTACGCTGGGGACTGATTATCAAGCGATTGTGATTACTGGGCCGAACACTGGTGGGAAGACCATCACGTTAAAAACGCTGGGATTACTGCAATTGATGGGGCAATCCGGGCTATTTATTCCGGTTGACGAAGGTAGTCGTATTGGTATTTATAATGAAATTTTTGCTGATATCGGTGATGAACAATCAATCGAACAAAATTTGAGTACGTTCTCGTCACATATGGAAAACATCGAAAGTTTCTTAAAACAAATCGATGACCATAGTTTAGTGTTGGTCGATGAATTGGGTGCTGGGACTGACCCACAAGAAGGGGCCGCCTTAGCGATTGCGATTTTAGATGCAATTGGTGCGCAAGGCACCCAAGTGGTGGCCACGACGCATTATCCAGAACTTAAAGCGTACGGCTTTAATCGACCAGACACGATTAATGCCAGCATGGAATTTGATGAAGCCACTTTGAAGCCGACGTATCGGTTGCTAGTTGGCATCCCTGGTCGGAGTAATGCCTTAGACATTGCCCAACGTTTGGGAATTCCACAGTCGATCGTTGATCAAGCGTGGTCGTTGACAGATACAGATAGTCAAGATTTGAATGCAATGATTGCCGACTTAGTTGCTAAACGTAAACAAGTTGAAGATGCGCAATTGCATTTAACAGCGGAGTTAGATGATTCTGAAAAGCTGCATAAACAATTGAAGAGTGAATTCAATGCGTACCAACAACGGAAAGATCAATTAATTGAAGATGCGCAAGTCCAAGCTAATGCGATTGTTGAAAAGAGTAAGACGAAGGCTGATGCAATCATTAGTGACTTACGCAAGAAACAATTGGCAACGGGGGCTAATGTTAAAGAAAATGAATTAATTGACGCCAAGGGTGCCTTAAACGCGTTGGAACAGCAACCTAAGCTTAAAAAGAACCGGGTTTTGCGCCGAGCCAAAGCGAAGCAGGACTTCCATGAAGGCGATGATGTCTTAGTGAAGTCTTATGGACAACGTGGTGTCTTGGTCCAGAAGATGGGGAACCACGCTTGGGAAGTGCAATTGGGCATTTTAAAGATGAAAATCGACGAAGCTGATATGGAACGCACCCAACCGGAAGCTGAGCCGAAGCGCGCGCGGGCAACGGTTCAAAGTGCTAATGCCAGTCATGTTTCCCCAAACCTAGATTTACGTGGCGTGCGGTATGAAGATGCCATGACTCAAGTGGACCGTTACGTTGATGCGGCGTTATTAGCGGGCTACCCATCCGTTACAATTGTGCACGGAAAAGGGACTGGGGCGCTACGACAAGGCATTACCGATTACTTGAAGACCAATCGGCAAGTGAAGTCGTTCCACTTTGCGGCACCGAACCATGGTGGCAATGGTGCAACGGAAGTTGAATTTAAATAGCGCTTTTCAGTTTACGACAGCAGTGGCGTTCGGTAGAATTAAATTGTAGGCAAACTAAAAAGTTGTGCTTTAGCAATAACCTGATATACTTACTATTAGTAAATGGTTTAAAAATTAAGGAGGCCGATCAATATGGTCGTAGCAACTACTGATAAGACGTTTGAAAGCGATACTGCCAAGGGTGTCACCTTGACTGATTTTTGGGCAACATGGTGTGGTCCTTGTCGGATGCAATCACCAGTCGTTGAACAATTAGACGGTGAAATGGGTGACCAAGTGACGTTTAATAAGATGGATGTTGATGCCAACCCTGAAACTGCCAGCAGTTTTGGCATTATGAGTATCCCAACTTTATTAGTTAAAAAAGACGGTGAAGTGGTTGATACTTTGGTAGGCTACCATTCAAAAGAACAAATCAAAAAGACCTTAGATCAATATTTAGCTGATTAAGGTAAACGAAAAGCGATCCCAATTGGGGTCGCTTTTTTTAAGCATTAGGTTCAGGTTCATCATCCACATCAACTTGTGGTCGTATGATTTCAATTGGTGTTTCAGGGTCGTGGTTCGTTAGCGCTTGTTTATGGTCAACGGTGACAGCCATTTGGATTTTTAAGCGCTTCGTCGCGGTAATTTTAGCCTCACTGACACAATTGAAGCGTTGTGCAGCTTGTTCTGCTAAAAAGCCTGTTTCCAACATATAGTCTGGTTGTTTGATCGCGGCATTTCGACGCGCAACTGGTTCACCGTTTAGTTCGTAAGTTAACAAATCATTGCTTTCACTCGTAACTTCGAGATGTCCCCAGCCAGCTTGTTCAAAGAAGGTGACTAGATCGGCATTACTCGCGACGGGGAATTGGCGAGCCAAGTCTTTACCGGCCCAGTAGAGGATACCACTACTATCATCACCTAATAGGTTAGGTAGTAAAGCATCGCGTAAGATTTCAACGCTTAAAACGGAAGATTTGACCGCATTAGCTGCAAATTGAGAATAAAAGGCGTTCGTCATGATAGTTCCTTTCCAATGTATAATCGCAGCGTCACTGCCGCTTAATACTCATTATTATACCTTGTTTCGGCGCTACTGCGGAACTTTTTCCCATTTGAACCAAAATTTAACTAATTTTCTACTATTTCCCGTCGCTTGAAATCAGTTTCAAAAAAGGCGATAATTAAGATTCAGAATTAAGTGAACGGAGCGGTTAAATATGTCAGATGAACATGCAATTGGTTTCATGGATTCTGGGGTGGGTGGCTTAACGGTGGTCAAGCAAGCCATTAAGCAACTCCCGCGCGAGACAGTGACGTTTATTGGTGACCAAGCACGGTTGCCATATGGACCGCGACCCAGTGCGCAAGTACGTGATTTTAGTTGGCAAATGGCGAACTATTTATTGAAACAAGACATTAAGATGTTAGTAATTGCTTGTAATACGGCGACGGCAGCGGCACTACCAGACTTACGTCAAAAGTTGAAGATCCCAGTGATTGGGGTGATTTCACCGGGTTCAAGAGCGGCGATTAAGGCGTCTAAAAATCATCGTATCGGGGTCATTGCCACGGAAGGCACGATTAAAAGTAATGCTTATCGTGACGCTATTTTAGCGAAGTATCCTGATGCTGAAGTCTTTTCACTCGCTTGTCCAAAGTTTGTCCCGCTAGTAGAGTCCAATGAATATCGGTCAACCGTTGCTAAACGGGTGGTGGCCGAATCTTTACAACCATTGAAAACAACTGGAATCGATACGTTAGTCCTCGGTTGTACACATTATCCGTTGCTGCGGCCGTTGATCCAAAACGTGGTCGGGCCGAATGTGACCTTGATTGATTCCGGCGCTGAAACGGTCAATGGCGTCTCATTTATGTTGGATTATATGGATATTGCTAATACGAGTGCCACAAAGCGTTATCCAGATCAGTTTAGTACGACGGGCTCGGCCACGGCGTTTGCAACGATTGCCCGTGATTGGCTCGATCAACCAGCTTTTGAAGCGACTCATATTACATTAGGCGGTGAATTGGCATGACAAAACCACAAACATTAATTATTGCAACGAACAATCCAGGCAAGGCACGGGAATTTGCCGAGATGTTTGAAACGTATGACATTACGATTAAGACGTTGGCTGATTTTCCTGATATCCCAGATATTGTTGAAAATGGCATCACGTTTGAAGAAAATGCGACGACTAAGGCCGAAACAGTCGTCAAAGCAACTGGCTTGCCAGCGATTGCGGATGATTCCGGCTTAATGGTCGATGCGTTACATGGTGATCCTGGTGTTTTATCGGCCCGCTATGCTGGTGACCATAATGATGCGGCGAACAATGCGAAGCTATTGGCCAACTTAGGGGGTGTCCCTGAAGCCAAGCGGACGGCGACATTCCATACTACTTTGGTGGCATTAAAACCAAATGGTCAGAAGTTAGTGGTCGATGGTGAGTTAAACGGACGCATTTTGATTGCCCCACGGGGTGAGAATGGGTTTGGTTATGACCCCTTGTTTTGGTCAGATCAATTCCAAAAGTCATTGGCACAATTAACGGATGAACAGAAGAATTCAATTAGCCATCGAGGCGCAGCGTTACGGCAATTAATGCCAAAATTTGAAGAATGGTGGGAAGCGTAATGAAGTGTTTAGTCGTAAGTGACAGTCATGGTGACCGACAGATTTTAGTCGATTTATTGGCTGCTTATCAAGGTAAAGTCGATGCCTTTTTCCATTGTGGTGACTCAGAACTTCAAGTTGATGATGACGTCTTTAAAAATATGGCCGTTGTTCAAGGTAACATGGATTTTGATGACCGCTTGCCAGATGAAGTCGTTAAAACGGTTGCTGGTGTTAAGGTCTATATGACACACGGTCATCTGGTTGGGGTCAATTTGTCTTTAGACCATTTATTAGCAAATGCGCAACAACATGGGGCCCAATTAGCCTTCTTTGGTCATACCCATCAATTGGGTGTTGAACGGCATGCCGGCACACTAATCTTAAATCCGGGAAGTATCAGCTATCCCCGAGGTGAATTTACACGCATCGGTGGAACGTATGCGATTGTTGAAACGGATGGTCAAACCGTCGATGTGCAATATTACGATCGGCAACAGCAGCCCGTTCCCGAATTGAAATTTCACTTTGAAAACTAAAGAATCCGCAAACCTTGAGCAAAACGACCCCGATTAACACCGCTTTCAGGTAGAATAGGGTTAATGATGTTTGAACGAGGAGGGGATTTTGGGCGATGCTGATAAAACCAGTTGAAGACTTACTGTTGCGCAATGCGGACCATTATTTAATTCCGGCCGATATTGTTGCTAACGTCCAAACTGATAACAATTTGTACCATGCGTTTTTAGTGCTCACGAAGATTAAATATTCAAAAATTCCGGTGCTCGATCATGCTGGCCATTTTGAAGGCTTGGTTTCTTTACCATTGATTACTGAAAAAATGTTGGGGTTTGATCAATTAAACACTGAGATCTTAATGGAATGTCGGGTCAGCGAGGTGATGGAGACCAATATCAAGACGGTGCAACAAGTCGATGATGTTGAAGCCACGTTACATTTAATGATTGACAATCCGTTTGTCCCAGTCGTTGATGCTGACGGGATCTTCAAAGGAATCATTACCAGGCGCGAGTTTATGAAGAGTTTTAACTTCCTAACGCACGAAATTGGGAAACAATATGATATGATTGAGAAGGATTTTTCCAATAGCTAACAAGCTAAATAACTTATGTGGAGGGTGTCTTATGGCAAAATTAGATGCACAATCAATTATTAACTATATTGGTAATGCGAAGAAAAAAACCCCAGTGAAGGTTTACGTGAAAGGTCAACTTGACCAATTAGACGTACCAGCTGAAATCAAAACGTTCTTTAGCGGCAATGCTGGCGTTTTATTCGGTGACTGGGCCGATGTTGAACCATTCTTAAAGGCAAATGCTGATAAGATTGAAGATTCAGAATTAGAAAATGATGCCCGTAATTCGGCTGTTCCTATGACGGATTTGAAGCAATACAATGCGCGGATTGAACCTGGTGCATTTATTCGTGATCAAGTTTTGATTGGTGACAACGCTGTTATCATGATGGGTGCTGTGATTAATATTGGTGCTGAAATTGGTAGTGGTTCGATGATCGATATGGGTGCGGTCCTTGGTGGCCGGGCCTTAGTTGGTAAGAATTGCCACATTGGTGCTGGTGCAGTGTTAGCTGGCGTAGTTGAACCACCTTCGGCTGATCCAGTGCGGATTGACGATGACGTGTTAGTTGGTGCTAATGCAGTGATCGTTGAAGGCGTGCATGTGGGTAAAGGTGCCGTTGTTGGTGCTGGTGCAGTGGTCTTAGATGATGTTGCACCTTACACCGTTGTCGGCGGGACTCCTGCACGCAAGCTTAAAGATATTGACGAAAAGACTAAAGATAAGACCGAATTAATGTCAGCCTTACGTCAACTCTAATCAGGAGGGTTCGTTGATGGCGTTACAAGAAGCGGATTTAATTCCAATTTATCAACATTTACATCAAATTCCTGAATTAGGTTTAGAAGAACATGAAACGCAAGCTTACTTATTAGACTTGATCAGTCAGATGCCGCAAACCTTTTTGACCGTTAAAAAGGTTGCCGCGGTGCCAACGGCGATTTTAGTCAAGGTTAGTGGGCATAAGCATGATTATCGGATCGGTTATCGGACTGATATTGATGGCTTACCGGTCACTGAAGCGACCGGGTTGCCATTTGCGTCTAAACATCCCGGTAAAATGCATGCGTGTGGACATGATATTCATATGTCGGTCGCATTGGGGATTTTAAGTTATTTTGCTGAAAATCAACCAGCAACTGATATGGTCTTTATCTTCCAACCAGCCGAAGAAAATGCTTCGGGTGGGATGCGCCTCTATGAAAGTGGTGCACTGGATGAGTGGATGCCAGATGAAATCTTTGCGTTTCATGATAATCCAGATTTGCCTGCTGGTGCGATCGGTTGTCGCATGGGAACCTTGTTTGCCGGCACGTGTGAAATTCATGCGCATCTAACCGGTAAGAGTGGTCATGCGGCCTTTCCACATAATGCCAATGATATGGTCGTTGCTGGTTCAGCGTTAGTCCAACAACTACAAACAATCGTATCCCGTAATGTGGATCCGATTCAAAGTGGGGTTGTCACGCTAGGTCACTTTACGGCCGGCACGATTGGTAACGTGATTGCTGGGGAAGCTCAGATTGACGGGACGATTCGGGCGTTAACGCAAGACATGAACTTACACATTCAACGCCGGGTGCGGACGATTGTGGAAGGGATTGCTTTGGCCTATGATTGCAATATCGACTTGGATTTGCATCAGGGTGGGTATTATCCGGTTGAAAATAATGATGTCATCACTGCAGACTTCATTGATTACATGCAAGCTGCTGATGATGTGAAATTTATTGAAACTCGGCCAGCCATGACCGGTGAAGACTTCGGTTATTTGATTCACCAAATTCCGGGGACGATGTTTTGGCTCGGGGTGGATAGCCCTTATTCCTTGCATTCTGAACACATGGTACCGCATACCAGTGCAATTATGGCTGCGGTTAATGCGATGACGGGGTTCTTAACGCATCGGAATGCCTTACAAAAATAATGATAAAAAACCTAAAAGCCAGTGCCGTCAATTTGACGACACTGGCTTTTCTGCGTTATTTGGCAGTTGATTGAAAGTTTAACGTTGGTGACGGTAAGTTGATGCCGGCTTGCTTAGCAGCGGTTAAGTAGTCGGCTAGAAAATCACGTTGAATCGTCGCTTGCATCCCATTCTTGACGTAAAATTGTACGCGAAAGACCAAGGTGCCATCTGGTTGGGTCGTAACCCCTTGAATATCGGGATCTCCGATAATATCAGGATATTGGGGAACTAAGTCATGATTAGCTTGCTTGACAGCAGTTGTTAGTTTATCAACTGGGGTACTGGTCGTAATCACTAAGTCGATCAAAACCCGCATATCATTGCGTGATTTATTACTGATGACCATAATCTTGCGATTGGGAATGAAGTTTAGGCTGCCATCGGGACTAGTGACTTGCGTCGTTCGTAAGCCAATCGCCGAAACGGTACCTTCAACTTCATCGATTTTGACATAGTCGCCGACATCGATTTGATCTTCAAGTAAAATGAAGAACCCGGTCACGATATCACTCACAAAGCCCTGGGCCCCTAAACCTAAAGCAACACTAAAAATCCCAGCACTGGCGATTAAAGTGCCTACCGGTACGCCTAAAACGGACAAGACCGCGTAGATGCCAAAAAACATCACGGTATAATGGAAGATATTTAATGATAGTGTGAAAATCGTTGAAATACGATTGGAGGCAGTCACACTCGTATCAGCATTGGTCAAGAAGACGTGTTTTAATAGCCGTTTGCCTAAACGATCAATCACCCAAAATAATAGACAAAAAAAGATAATTTCAAGAATTTTACCACCGAAATTAATGAGCATCTGTTGCCAATCAATTTTAGCGGCTAGTTTCATCCAAACGGAAACTTGTTTAGGTGTGGTGACACCTAAAATAAATGGAAAAGCCATAATTTCACCCTCGTTTTAGTTACTGAATTCTAGTTTAGCAGAAGAATTACCGATAACCAATAGCTGAACGGACCCTAATAGGCATCTCAGTGGGATGTAAGCACTTTTTTCATTGCAGTATTTTTTAGACAATGCTATGCTTGTTCTAATGTTATAGGCAGTTGAAGGAGGAATTTTAAGATGATTGCACATATTGCGGGGATCATTGCCGCCATCGCATTTTTACTATTAGTTTGTTTCATCGGGATTTTCTTAGTCCGGATGACGAAAACGATGGGGGAAGTTAACCGAAGTTTAAGTTCCATCACGAATGACGTGGATGCCTTATCACACGAAACTGAAAAAATTATGGCGAATGCCAATGAACTACTTAAGGATGTCAATGGTAAGGTTGCCTCAATTGATCCAGCGTTCCAAGCGATGGGTGATTTAGGTCAAAGTGTTTCGGATTTAAATGCCGCCACGCGGGAATTAACTGCCAAGGTTGGTAAGAACAACGAAAAGAAGAACCGGTTTGCCAGTGCCACTAAGGTTGGTAAAGCTGCGTTTGATGTCTACCGGGATCGCCGGAACAAGAAGACTAACGAAGACGAGGAGGACTAGCGTATGTCAAAAAAAGCATTTTTATTTGGATTAGCTTTAGGTGGGGTCGCAATTGCGCGGGTTTCCATGAAGATGGACGATGACAAGAAAGCTGAATTAAAAGCAAAAGCACAACAAGGCTTAGCCGATTTTAAAGATCGGGCGATTGATTATGCCTTTTACGCTAACGATGCGGCTGAAGATTTCAAAGAAGAAGCTGGCAAGCAATTCGAATTTGCCAAAGATAAAGTGGCTGACTTTGCCGATCAATATCAAGCGGCTAAAGATGAAGGTGGCGCAAGCTTTGGGTCAAGCTTGGATGAAGCAACCGATAGCTTACGTTCCGAATTAGCTAAAGTTGAAGCTGATGACGATAATGTTAATGATGATATCGTGATCGATAGTGCGGAAGCTTTTGGGACTGACACGAGTGCGGACAGCGAAACTGATGCTGACGTTGACAGTGCCGCTGAAGCTGATAATGATGAAACCAGTGCAGCTAGCGATGCAACCAGTACCGCTGATAGTGCTGAAGATGATCAACCAGAAGCGTAAGTGTTAGTGTAATAACAAGCAACGACTAGTCATTGTGATAGGCAATGGGTAGTCGTTTTTTAGTGATGAAAATTTGGAAAACTTAATCGGGGATGAATTTATGATGTACTCAATCGGAACGGTTGCTAAGAAAACTGGGATTTCAAGTTACACCTTGCGCTATTACGATAAAGCGGGCTTAACACCGTTTGTCAAACGTGATGATCAGCTGCAAGCTTTGGCTGATAAGTATGGTGTCACTAAAAATGCCATTGCAACAGCTTGGATCTTACGTCATCCAGCACAAATGCAAGTTATTCTAGGCTAGATGAATCCAGTACACTTGAATGAAAGTATTGCGGGAGTAGATGTCGTTTTGACGAAACAAGAATGGTACGACGTTTATTTTGCAGCCGGTAATGATTTGCCATAATTGAAGCAGTTCAAGAAGATTAGGCCAGCTAGCCTAGTCTTTTTTTATCGAATCACGTGTATTAAAAAACGCTTATGGCTAGGAAAGTAAACGTTTACTTTGTTAAGGGACTCAGCTAAACTTTAATTAACGTAAGGCGGTCAGGAGCCCGCCATTTGGAGGCGTTAGTTAATGAAAAGGGGTATTTATATGCGAACGAGACAACGGGTGTTACTGGGGAGTATCGTTGGTTTAGCTGGTGTTAGCATGATTGGGACGCTGTCGGTGACTGCGGCTACTGTTACAAATGCAAGCACCTCAACAGCAGTGCCAACGACACGAACGGCCACAGTTCCCATCAAAGCACAGCCATACTACACTGGCACAACGGGGCAGTTGGTGACCTTAGCGGGGACTGAACAACAAGTGACGATCACCCCCAGTCAGGCATTAAAGGCGTATGCTAAAACAACTTGGATCGTAACGGGCCAAACTGATATCACGATGCCAACTGGCACGACGACCCGCTATTACCAAGTGAAAAATGCGAAAGATGGGGTTGAAGGTTGGCTTGATCAAGCAGCCGCTAAGCCCGGGCACAATTACCAAACGGGTGCGCCCGTGACGAAAAAGGCCAAAAATTATGTCACAGCCAAAACTGGTAAAGTTTATCAATTAAGTGGCACCCGTGCGGCGATGCAGTTGAGCAATGGCCGGTCGCTAAGTAAAAAGCAAACGTATCGAGCTACAAAACAACGCTATTATTATCGCCATGGCACGAAATATCTGTATTTTTATGTCAAGAGTACCAATGGCACTAAAGGTTGGGTCTGGCATAAATACCTAAAGGGCGGCACTTATGTTGCCGTGGCTAAAAAGCAACAAGCCATCAAAAAACGGTTACGGTCTTATTTAACTGGCGTGACAAAAGATAGTACTTGCATGGTATCCTTTTATAATTTAGCCCCAAAGGCGGGGAGTAAAGCGGCTAAAGCCAATAATGCGGCCGTGTATGCGGATGGTAAATTAGCGGTCCATGCGCGCGGCAATCAAGTGACAACGTCGGCTAGTACGTATAAGTTATATATTGCAGCTTATTTGATGCATTTGAAACAACAAAAGCGGTTTAGCTGGACGGCGGCTAATCGGGCGGGGATGCAACGCATGATCGTCAATAGTGCCAATGATTATCCAGAAAGCATCTTGCATCGTTATGGGGCTACTAATATCAATCGCTGGTTGGCTTCACAAGGGTATTATGGTGGGGTGTTCCGTGCAAATCGGAATGCGTCCACGACGGCTAATAGTTTGAAGCAAGTCTTGTTAGATTTGCAGAATGGTAAAAAAGCCTTCACGAATAAACGAGATCGGGCGTATATCTTGAGTTTGATGGGACGTCAACTTTATCGGCGTGGTATTCCAACTGGGACAGCGCAAGCATTGGCTGGCACGACCGTTCAAGATAAAGTGGGGTTCTTGTATGATCATAATAGTGATGCGGCCATTGTCACTATGCCAAATGGTCACCGTTATGTGTTAGTTGTTATGACAAAAGGTCACGGCCAAAGCGGCTTTTCTGGGTTCCCACGAATTGCTAAAATTGCGAAGCAAGTCCAAAAAATTGTATATTAACTAAAATTAAAACGCTGCGGGCAATCAATTGATTGCTCACAGCGTTATTTTTAGTTAAATTTAGAGATCTAAAATCTTTAAGTCTTTTGACGTATGCGTGAATGGCTTGAAGCCAGC
The DNA here is from genome assembly GCF_005405085.1 of Lactiplantibacillus daowaiensis. Classification (GTDB taxonomy): domain Bacteria; phylum Bacillota; class Bacilli; order Lactobacillales; family Lactobacillaceae; genus Lactiplantibacillus; species Lactiplantibacillus daowaiensis. The sequence goes on from NZ_BJDJ01000024.1 coordinate 21,712, forward strand.
TTTAGTAACGACCCCACAATCTTCAATTCGAACCCCAGCGACGCCTGGAATATAAATCCCAGGTTCAATGGAGAAGCACATGCCTTCAACTAATGGCATGTGATTACCTTCCATGATTGATGGGAATTCGTGGTCGGTTTGACCTAAGCCATGACCTAAACGGTGAATGAAGTATTCGCCATAACCGGCCTTAGTGATGACGTCGCGGGCTAACTTATCGACGTCTTCAGCGGCCATCCCGGGCTTAACAGCGGCTTGGGCTGTTAATTGCGCTTCAAGACAAACATCATAAATTTCTTTTTGTTTGTCAGTTGGTTGTCCATAAGCAATCGTCCGTGAGGCATCAGAAGCATAGCCTTTCCACATGACCCCTAAATCAAACAAGACCAATTCGTTAGGTTTGATTTGTGTTTGGTTAGTGGCACCATGTGGTTCAGCTGCATGGGCACCAGCTTGAATCAAGGTGCCAAAGCTCATTTCCATCACACCTTTTTGCATGAGGGCGTACTGGAGTTCAGCGGCGACTTGTTGTTCAGTCCGGCCAGCTTTAACGGCGGCAAATCCTTGTTCAAAGGCGAAGTCAGCCCATTTACCAGCAACGTTTAGTTTTTCTAATTCATCAGGTGTTTTCACTAAGCGTAATTGTTGGATCATTGGCGACAAGTTTTTGTCAAAGTGCGCCGCTGGAAATTGTTTTTGAACCGCTTGGAAACGATCTAAAGTTAAGTTACCTTCTTCAAGGGCCCAAACCTTAGGATCGGTTAATTGGTCATTAATGTGTTGGGCAATCAACGCATAAGGATCTTCATGGTCTAAGTAACCATAAACCGGATAAGGCCAGCCGGTCCCTTTAATGGCTTCAACTTCCAACGCGGGAGCGAATAGGAATGGTTCCGCGTCCGCAAAGACGAAGAGCGCTAAGGTGCGTTCGATGGGGTCACTCCCGAACCCGGTTAAGTAAGAAATCGTGTGGAAGTCGCTAACGTAAGTCACGTCAACGTGATTATCGACCGTCCATTGACGGACTTGTTGCAGTTTGGTGTAATCCATTGCAAAACACTCCTTATAAAATATTTAGATATATTATCAGTATAGCGCTGTTAGGGGCGAAAAGCTGGGAATAATTCACTGAAAAAGGCGATTATCGCTGTGTAAAATCTTGAATTTTTGAAACAAATACGGTATTATTTTCATGAAAGCGATTTCAATATCCATCATTGGTTGCAACGCAGCCGTTATTTTGCTATATTGGTTGATGTTGCATGAAAACGAATGAAAACAAATGATACCAAGTAAGAAAGGGCTATTTCATATGGAAAAACAAACAGTAACGATTTATGACGTGGCGCGTGAAGCGGCGGTTTCAATGGCCACAGTCTCACGGGTCGTTAATGGGAATCCTAACGTTAAGCCAGCGACTCGCAAAAAGGTCTTGGCAGTTATCGAACGGTTAGACTATCGACCAAATGCTGTCGCGCGAGGCTTAGCAAGTAAGCGCTCAACGACTGTTGGGGTCATTATTCCCGATGTGACGAACATCTACTTTGCTTCATTAGCACGTGGGATTGATGATATTGCGATGATGTACAAATATAACATCATTTTGACCAATTCCGACGATGCTGGCGAACAAGAAGTCAACGTTTTAAATACGTTGATGGCTAAGCAAGTTGATGGGATCATCTTCATGGGGAACCATATTGATGATAAATTACGGGCTGAATTTAAGCGGGCAAAGGCACCAGTTGTCTTAGCTGGGACGGTTGACCCACAAGGTGATACACCTAGTGTCAACATTGATTATGCTGCAGCAGTTGAAGAAGCAGTGACAGCCTTAATCAAACGCGGCCATGAAAAGATTGCGATTGCCTTAGGACCATTGTCACAATCAATCAATGCCGAATACCGGTTGGCCGGCTACAAACGCGCTTTAAACAAAGCGAAGTTACCTTATGATGATAGCTTGGTTTATGAAGCTGGTTATTCATACGATGCCGGGACGAAGTTACAACCGGTGATTGCTGATAGTGGTGCGACGGCAGTATTCGTTGGTGACGACGAAATGGCAGCTGGGATTATCAATGCCAGTGTTGAATCTGGAATCAGTATTCCAGACGACTTAGAAGTCATTACTAGTAATGATACGATTGTGACCCAAATTACGCGGCCCGCAATCACTTCGATTACGCAACCATTATATGATATTGGTGCCGTAGCGATGCGTATGTTAACTAAGTTAATGAATGATAAAGAGTTAGACGAAAAGACCGTGACATTACCATATGGGATTGTTCGGCGGGCGTCGACTAAATCTGCAGAATAAATATAATTAGCGTTATACTAGGCTTAGAACTTCGGTTCTGGGCCTTTTTTGTAGAGTGTGAGGTAAGCCGGGGTGGGACTGAGCATTAGCCTAGCTAGTCAATTAGTCGGTGGGTTGCCGACTGGTTGGCTAGCGTAGCTAAGCGGAAGTCCCAGGCTTGCCGAACACGTTTCAGAAAACCAACGCGCCGCCCAAGAACCCACGAAAGGATGATTCTATGCCAGCATTACCAAAACGCCCCGGCATTGTGCAACTAGGCTTGAAGGCTGCCGCCGAACCTAGTCAATTAATGAATCGGCTGCAGTATCGGCCGACAACTTTTGAATTTTTTACAAGTGCGGCAGATTTTAAACCCGATGCGTTTAAACATTTAAAAAGTGCGATTAATTTTGTTGATGAAAATGTCACGACCGATATCGTGATTCACCATCCGATGAGTTATCATGGCACGCATCTCGATCAATTATTAGACCCCAATCGTGAACGCGAAGCTTATGACTTTCTACAAGATTCCACGAATCGCTTGTTACAACTGGCAACGGATCTAGATGTACGTGTTTTGATTCATGGCGGCTATGGCGGCGGTGAGAGTGCGAGCTTGATAAAGGAATATCCATCGTTAGCTGAAGCGCGAGCCACTGTCTTTGCCCGGTTAGATGAAATCGTGCGTCAAGGGAATGGCCATGTCATGATTGAAAATGGGATTACCCCAAGTTTTATGTATGGCGACCCACAATTAGACGAACAAATCATCCAACATCATTTACCATTAGTCTGTGATTTAAGTCATGTCTTCATTGGCTTACATGGTGATATGAACTTGACGATGCTAGCGTTGAAACGGCTAAAGCCGTTGATTCAACATTATCATTTGGTGGACTCATTGGGCCAAAAACATGATAGTTTGCCATTAGGTGAAGGTCTAATTGATTGGCAACGGGTATTAGGCGAGTTAAATCCGGCAGCCAGTATGATTTATGAAGTGCCAGATGAGTCTGATAGTACTTGTGCCAATATGTTGCAAAGCTATCATTACTTGCGGAGCTTAGAAACAAAGTTAATTGAAAGTCGAGGTAGTGCTGATGCCTAAAGTTGTGGTCCACATTGACGAGGTTGCCAAAGTCGCCATGGCGATGGGCAACGTCCGTAACTTATTGGCGGCATTGCCAACTAGTAAGGTGATTATCGTTGTCAATGGTCCAGCAGTGACGACCTTGACTTCGGCTGACTGGGCCACATTTATCACTGATAACCCGCAAGTCGAAATCGATGCGTGTCACAATGCTTTGATGAGTCATCAACTGGTTGCAACGGACTTAGTGGCTGGTGTTAAAGTCGTCCCAGCTGGCGTTGTGCGGATTGTCGAATTAGAAGCACAAGGGTTTAATTATTTGAAACCGTAAATGAAGGGATCGTCAAATGACAGCTCAAATTAAGTTTCAACAGCGCTCACGTGAATTAGTTTGCGAAAATGATAACAAAAAAACTGAAATCTATAATCAAGTTAAGTTACAAGCGGCCTTGATCGACTTTGGTTTAGTGATGGTCCCATTGGCATATGATTCGGCTGGCGCTGATTTTTTGTTGACTGATTTTGAAGGCAATCAAATGATCAAAGTACAGTTAAAAGCAAGAATTACCGTCTCTAAAAAGTATGCCGGTAAGCACTTGTATATGGCTTTCCCCATGGATAGCAAACAACCAGATCGTGATTGGGTCATTGTAGCCCATGATGAATTAGCCGAGTTGTGGGGAAAAACGGAAACGACCGATTACTTGGCAAACGGTGGCTATACAGCCAAAACCGTGCCACAACAATTACAGGCTAAGATTCAAGCCCGGTCAGTATTAGATCACGTCATTCAATTATAGGTAGGTTGTAATCGACAGTCTTTGAAGATAGCGTTCAGCATAAAGAAGCCTATGGCGTAATTATCGGGTACTGTATACACTATCCAGGTGAAATGACGCGGCTTAAATCGTGTTTCCGGTTCCAAACCTTGAATTTAGCTGGTTTATTTGGTAAGATACTAACCGTATGTTTAATCATAAATCGAATAAATAAAAGAAAAGAGGAGTCACAATGTCAGGACATTCAAAATGGCATAACATTCAAGGACGTAAAAACGCCCAAGATGCTAAACGTGGGAAGATTTTCCAAAAAATCTCTCGTGAACTTTATATGGCTGTAAAAGCTGGGGGTCCTGATCCAGATTCTAACGCGAACTTGCGCTTAATCATGGATAAGGCCAAAGCTGCCAACATGCCTAAAGACAATATTAAACGGGCGGTTGATAAAGGTAGTGGCTCCGGTGCGGAAAACTACGAAGAAGTTACCTACGAAGGCTACGGCCCTGGTGGTATCGCCGTTCTGGTTCACGCATTGACTGACAACAAGAACCGGACTGCTGCTGCAGTTCGTTCAGCCTTCACGCATCATGGCGGCGCTTTAGCTGCAACTGGTGCGGTTAGTTACATGTTTGAACGGAAGGGTTACATCGTGATTGCTCGTGAAGATTTAGATACGGACGAAGATACGATGTTAATGGATGTTTTGGATGCTGGTGGCGATGATTTACAAGCTAGCGACGAAGCATTCGAAATCTATACTGATCCTAAGCAATTAGCTGAAGTTCGGGATGCGTTACAAGAAAAAGGGTATACTTTGGCAACTGCTGAATTAACCATGATTCCTGAAAACTTGACCGATGTTCCAGCTGACAAGGTTGAAAAGTTACAACACATGCTTGAAGAATTAGAAGATAACGACGACGTATCTGAAGTATACGAAGCTGCTAACTTCCCAGACTAATAAAGCGGTTATGAACGATTACTGTGACGCCCATTTGGGGTGTGATGGTAATCGTTTTTTTATTATCTAAGTTAATTATTACTAATAAATCGTGTTCTAGCTGGTGTCTGATGCGGGGGTTTGCTAAAATTAGGGCAGTAATCGTGCGAAGGGACGGATAATGAATGAATAAAGTAACCGTATTAGGAAGTTTAAATGTTGATACGATTTTGCGGTTCAAACGGTTTCCAAAACCGGGCGAAACCTTGCCGCTAACCGGTAAAAGTATTGCTGGTGGTGGTAAGGGTGCCAATCAAGCCATCGCAGCAGCTCGGGCTGGTGCCCAGACGGCATTTATTGGCAAAGTTGGTCAAGACCAAGAAGGCGACTTCATGGTAAAGCAATTAACTGACAGCCAAGTTGATGACCAGTTTGTTGCCCATAGTGATCAAGCGGCGACCGGGTCAGCATTTATTTTGCTAGATAGTAGTAGTGAAAACCGGATCTTAATTGATGGTGGTACGAATCAACAAGTCACAGCTGCCGATGTTGACGCAGCACAAAGCGCGATTGCGGCGAGCGATTTTTTGATTGCGCAATTTGAAACCCCAATTGCAGCGACGACCCACGGCTTTGAACTGGCACATGCTGCTGGCAAACGGACGATTTTAAACCCAGCGCCTGCAACTGCGGCAGTGCCAGCGGATTTATTAGCATTAACTGATTTAATCGTGCCAAACGAAACGGAAACGGAAACTTTAACGGGTGTTCATATTACAGATGAACATTCCATGATTAAGGCGGCTGAAAAATTACAAGCACAAGGCATTAGCACCATCATCATTACGGTTGGTAGTAAGGGTGCTTTTTGGATGCGCGAAACTGACCATGGCTTTGTGCCAGCTTATAAAGTAAACGCGGTTGATACGACTGCGGCTGGTGACACCTTTATTGGGGCGTTGAGTTCTGTGTTGCACCCAGACTTTAGCAATTTAGCTGAAGCAGTGCGGCTAGCTAATCGGGCGTCATCATTAGCAGTACAACAATTAGGGGCCCAACCATCGATTCCAACTAAGGCTGAAATTATCGCGGCTGAGCGCGCCTAGACGCAATTTAATTTAGAATATGTGTGCACCACCTTTAATTTATTTTTTTAAAGGTGGTGCTTTTTTAGTCCAAATTTTAGTTGGCTGCGGAGCTGCTGGTTGAAAGGGGGGAATAGGAACTCGTGACAGTTGAACAACAGTTACAAACGATTATTCAGGCAGCCATTGAGGCGCAGGCAAGTGATATTTATTGGTTGCCAGCAACGACTGACTATCAAATCATGATGCAAAGTGCCGGACAATTGACGACGATACAAACTGTTTCGACGACGATTGGTCAGCAGCTGATCAATCACATTAAGTATCGCAGTAATATGGCGATTAGTGATCATCGCCGACCGCAACTAGGGGCGATGACGTTGAACATGCAAGCTGAAACGTTAAACGTGCGTATCTCTAGTGTGGGCGACTTTTTAGGACGTGAATCACTCGTGTTACGGTTGCTGTATCAAGATAATCCGACTAAATTGCAATACTTGATCCCACAACAGCGGACTAGATTGGCCCAAGCCTTACAAGGTAGTGGACTAGTCTTGTTCTCGGGGCCAATGGGATCAGGTAAAACGACGACGATGTATGACTTAGTACGGCAATTTGGTGGACAAAAAGTGGTCATGACGATTGAAGATCCAGTTGAAATTTATGAACCACGGTTTTTGCAACTGCAAGTTAATCCAACGGCTCAGATGACCTACGCAGATTTACTAAAAGTTGGGTTACGACATCATCCTGAAATCTTCATTATTGGTGAGATTCGTGATGCCGAGACCGCCCAAATTGCCGTTCAAGCGGCGCTAAGCGGTCATCTAGTTCTCAGCACCATCCATGCCCGTGGCGTGTATGGCGTTAGCCCCCGCCTACAACAATTAGGCGTGGATGCGTTGACGTTGCAACAAGCGTTGGCGGCTGTCAGTTATCAGCGGCTGGTGACGTTGACAGATGCTAGCCAAGCGACATTATTTGATATCGTGACTGATCCCGCTGAGTTGGTTACCCCAACGGGGCAGTTAATGACGACAGAATGGAGTGAATTAATTGAATCCCAAAGCTTATTGGGCCGCCTTAGTGCGCGCGTGGCCGCTAGTCTCCAATGAGACCCAGCGACTCACGATTAAACAACAGGCGTTTTTATTTGAAACTTTAGCGGATCTAATTAATAACGGTTTTTCATTGCAAGCGGCGATGCGGTTTGTGGTCGATGTTCAGGGCCGCCAATTTAAATTATTGGCCCCGGTGATTACAAGCTTAGCCAATGGGGCCAGTTTAGCGGCGGCTTTACAAGATTATGTGGCGATTGATTTGTACTATCAATTGTTAATTGCTGAAGAACATGGTGAACTAACGACGACGTTAATTCAAGCTGGTCAGCTCATGCGAACCAAAGCGACGCAGCAACAACAGATACGTCGGTTGTTACAGTATCCAATGGTTTTACTGGTCTTACTAGTTGGCACCTTAGTAATGGTCAAAACAGCGATTTTACCTAACTTTGACCAAGCTTTGACGGCCCCTGCGCAATCGATGTCTTGGCAACTGATCTTAGGTAGCTTAGCGACCATTATCGGGCTAGGTGGGTTGCTAGTTGGCGGGCAATTGAAACGATTACCAGTTCGCGAACGGTACCAATATTTAGTTCGTTGGCCGATTGTTGGGGCGTTAATACGCACTTATTGTGGCTATTACTTGGCATTAAATGCCGGCATGCTGTTGTCAGGTGGGCTCGGCTTGCGTGCGATTTGTGAGGTGAGTCGTCATTTTCACGTGCAGTCGTTAATTCAACAACAAGGGGTTGCCGTTGAACAAGCTTTGATGAATGGTCAAGCATTGCCTGAAATTATTCGTGATGATCGTTTATTACCAAATGAGTTGGCAGTCTTAGTCGGTAAGCAGAGTCCGACGTCTCAGCTCAGTAAAGAATTGATTTATTTTGCTACTTTGCAGTATGACCGACTAGTCCGCGATTTGAATCGCCTGATTAGTTGGATTCAACCGCTGATGTTCATGATTATTGCAATTGTGATTGTCGGCACGTATCTGAGTATTTTGTTACCGATGTATCATTCAATGGGGGAATTAGTAAAATGATAAAAATGAAACGACTGTTAAAGCGCACTGCCGCACCGCGTAAAGGATTTACGCTGATTGAAATGGTGATTGTGTTGGCGATCATTGCGTTGTTGATGTTAATTATTGTGCCTAATTTAAATAATCAGCGTGAGAGTGCTGGAAAGCGCCAAAAAGAAGCCTTAACACAAGTAGTTGAAAACCAAGCAGAAATGTATGCTAATGACAATGACATTAAAAATAGTGATTGGAAAGAACAAATTACCTTTGAAAAATTGGAACATGATGGCTATTTGAACAAGAAACAAATTGAGAAGGCTAAGAAACAAGATATTAAGATTCCGGAGAAAGCGGTCGTTGGCTCAAAACGTGCGTAAAGGTTTTACGTTGCTAGAAAGTAGTGTTGTTTTGGTACTGCTGGGTAGTATGTTATTAATCAGTATGTATCAATTTCCATCAAGACAGCAACAAATTACCAATGAGAAAATGTTTTGGGAACAATTTAATGTGCTATGGCACCAGAGTATTTATCAGGCCAGTTCAAAGCACGAAGCGTGGTGGGTGATGTTTGATCAGGCAACTGGGAACCAACCAGCTAAGGTCTCTTTTATTAGAGCAAAGCCATGGCATAAGTCTGAAGACATCAGAATAACCTTACCAGTACCGAAAACAATTGATTATAAAAGGACCACTGCAACTAGAGGTAGGATCGCGATTAGTCCGACTGGTCATCCGCGTCCAAGTAAGACTATTTTCGTTTCTACTTTGAAAAAGGAGACGATTACAATCACAACATTAATGGGATGGGGTGCTTATCATACGACTGTTACAAAAAAGTAAGCCGGGTTTTATTATGGCTGAAACGACGATCGCGTTAACTTTGTTAGTCGGGACGGTCGTTTTCTGGGGGAGCTTTGAAGTCTTTATGCAAACCCACGAGAGGGCGGCGATTCGACAAATCCAAGTTGCAAGGCAGCACTATGAACAGCAACAACTTAAACAACATACTTTCAAAGCTAAAATGGTCGGTAAACATGCGGCATAGGCGACCTGGTTTTACGTTGATTGAAGTCGTTTTGGCATTGAGTGTGTTATTGATCGTTGGTAGCGTGATCCTGCAAGGTGAAACGAGTATTTTGAAACGGTCTAAGCAACCTATTCCAGAAGTTGAGTGGTATTTGATGTTGCATGAACTGGAGAATCCAGAGCATCAATTCGTTGTTGAACCGACAAAGTCAGTAACTAATATTTATGCTAAAGGAAAGGTCTTCTACCTTAATGTGAGTAAAAAGCACGATTTAAGATTATTTGGTCTTCAAGGTGGTTATATTGTGTTAATGAATAACATTGCTGAATATCATCTGGATAAAGACTTGAATTTATCAGTAAAGACGTTAAAAGATCAGTGGTTTAAGTCAAGGTTACTCTTACCAAAAAAGGCGGTTACCAAATGAAAAAACGACGTGGCACGATTTTATTATCGGTCCTAAGTTTCATCCTAATTTTCAGTGCCTTTGAAACTTATCGTTATTTGAATTACGTTCAACGCCAGCAAGTTTATCACGCTTTGATTTATGACTATCAACATCCAGCGGCCATGCCTGTGCAAAAAAGCACAAAGTCTCATCGGCAAGATTCAAAGAAATCAAGCAACTCATCACGAGGTAAAGATAGCGTTTCCGCGCATCGTCAGGGCTCCCGCTTGAATTAGTTTCTGAAAATCGTTAAGATTGACAGGTACTAAAGTTTTTTGAAGAGGTGAGCATTCTGGCACAATCAGCAACTGAAACTTTATTTAAAGTTTTAGACCAATCAGTGACAATCTTAATGCAACAATTGTCTGTTTCATATGTCGATGCATTAATTGAAACCGGCGATAACTTACTCAGTCAGTCCGTACAGATCGAAGCTGGTAAACCAGACGCGACTAGTGCGGCCAAGCTGCAAGCATTATATGCGACAGTCGATCTTAGTCAATTAGACGCTGAAACGATTCGGCGTGCCATTCAATTAGCGTTATTAAAAGCGATCCACAGTGATCGGGTTGATCCTAACCATCAAATGACGCCTGATTCAATCGGTTTATTAACGGCTTATTTGATAGCCAAGCTTGTTGGCCCGGATGACCAATTGTCGATTTTAGACATTGCGGTCGGTACTGGGAACTTATTGACGACAGTTATTAATCAATTGCAACCGACACGGCAAACGGCCATTCAAGGTTATGGTGTCGATAATGATGATAACCAGCTCGCAATTGCGGCAATGAGCATGGAGATGCAACAATCTAAAGTCGAACTATTCCATCAAGACGCAATTGATCCATTGGTCATGCCAAAGACAACAATTGCCATTGGTGATTTACCTGTAGGGTATTACCCATTAGACGAACGAGTTCAAGCTTTCAAGACTAAAGCCACCAACGGGCATTCTTATACCCACCATTTAATGATGGAACGGGCGATGGATCAACTAGCACCTGGTGGTTGGGGTGTCTTCTTAGTGCCAACTAACATTTTCCAATCGCAAGAAGCCCAGGGCCTTTTGCAATGGATGAGTTCTGCGGCCTATTTACAAGGGTTACTTAACTTACCAGCCAACTTGTTCTTAGACGAAAAGTCACAAAAATCAGTTGTCGTCTTGCAAAAGCGTGGCGACCATGCGAAACAAGCGGGCAAAGTTTTGTTGGGTGAATTTCCATCCTTTGAAGATACACGGGCGTTTGAAGCGTTCACGGCTCAGATTGATACTTGGGTCGGCCAAAATATTACCCGTTAAGGAGTGAGTCTATTGGGGAAGACAATTGCAATTAATGCTGGGAGTTCGACTTTGAAGTTCAAGCTATTTGAAATGCCACAAGAAGCGGTGATTGCAAGTGGTGCGGTTGAACGAATTGGCTTTGACGAATCACCGGTGCACATCCGTTATGGGTTAGATCATAAGTACCGTGAACGTGAAGCAGTACCGGATCATTTAACCGCCGTCAACATTATTTTAGATGAATTAATTAAGTTGCATATTATTGAAAGCTACGATGAAATCACCGGTGTCGGCCATCGCGTGGTGGCTGGTGGTGAGTTGTTTAAAGATTCTGTTTTGATTACAGATGATGTTTTAAAACAAATCGAAGCCTTAGCTGAATATGCGCCGTTGCATAATCCAGCGAATGCAGTGGGTATTCGCGCTTTTAAAAAGATTTTACCCAATGTGCCAGCGGTGGCGGTTTTTGATACGTCGTTCCATACGAGTATGCCGAAGACCAACTACTTATATTCATTGCCATATGACTATTATGAAAAGTACGGTGCCCGTAAATTTGGGGCTCATGGGACGAGTCACCGTTATGTCGCGGGCCGTGCTGCCAAGTTGCTTGGACGGCCACTAGCGGATATGAAGTTAATCACACTACATTTAGGTGCTGGAAGTTCGATCACCGCAATCCAAAACGGTCAAAGTTTGGATACTTCGATGGGCTTTACCCCGTTAGCTGGGATTACAATGGCGACGCGTTCTGGTGACGTTGATCCATCATTGATTGCCTATTTAATGAAGAAGCTAAAGATTCAAGATCCAGATGAGATGTTGAAGATTCTAAATACGCAGTCGGGCTTGTTAGGAATTAGTGGCTCCGCCGATATGAAAGAACTTGAGGAGCGCTGTGATACTGATCCACAAGCCCAATTGGCGATTGATATCTTTGTTAATCGTATTGTGAAGTATGTCGGTGCTTATGTTGCTGAGATGCAAGGTGTCGATGCGATTGTCATTACGGCTGGTATTGGCGAACGAGATGCCAAGATGCGTCAACGGATTGCCGATCGACTAGGTTACTTTGGGGTCGCAATCGATCCACATAAAAACCAAGTAAGTGGGGTTGAACGGGACCTGAGTACCGCTGAAGCAGCGACTCGGTTCGTCTTGATTCCAACAGATGAAGAATTAATGATTGCACGTGATGTTGCGCGGGTTGGTCATCCTGACCAGGCGTAACCACGTTTTAGCGGGCTTAGCAGTGATTGCTAGGCGCGCTTTTTTGTTGTTCACATGAAATCTATTCATCTTAATGTGTCTTAGCTTCATGTGATTCACGTTAATTGAATCGTTAATTAACCAAACGTTAATAATCTAATAAGGCTTGCTAACCCCCACTTTAAAACGCTTACGTTACTTGAACTTAACGTTGATTTGCTATTATTGGCATAGACCAGTTTTGCTAAAACCGTCAGTGCATCCTTTTGAATGCCGTGAAAGTCACCGGTATAATACTTGCAAGGGGAGTGCTGATATTATGAAAGAAAGTCAACAGCCCGATGGTGAACAACTATCACGGGGCTTGAAAAGTCGTCATGTGCAATTAATTGCGATTGGCGGCACAATTGGGACCGGCTTATTCTTAGGGGCCGGTCAATCCATCCACTTAGCAGGACCATCAATCTTAATTGCGTATCTCGTTACTGGATTGATGTGTTTCTTATTAATGCGAGCGTTAGGCGAGTTACTCTTGTCGGACTTAAATACGCATTCGTATATTGATTTTATTCGCCAATACTTAGGTGACCGGACCGGTTTTGTTGCCGGTTGGACGTATTGGGTTTGTTGGGTCACTATTGCGATGGCTGAAATTACCGCTGCGGGTGAATATATGCAGTTCTGGTTCCCCAAGTTGCCACAATGGGTGCCAGGCTTCATTATCTTGATTTTACTGTTAGCGTTAAATTCAGTTAACGTCTCAGCTTTTGGGGAAACTGAGTTCTGGTTTGCGATTATTAAAATTGCGGCAATTATTGCCTTGATTGCTGTTGGGATTGGAATGGTCGTATTCAGTGTGAAAACACCGGTCGGCCATGCCAGTCTATCAAATTTAGTGAGTTATGGTGGCTTTATGCCCCATGGTATTAAAGGGTTAGTGTTGTCATTTCAGATGGTATTGTTTAGTTTTATCGGGATTGAGATGGTTGGGATGACGGCCTCAGAAACCGAAGATCCTAAGACCGTTATTCCTAAAGCGATTGACAATATTCCCGTTCGAATCATTTTGTTTTACGTGGGTTCATTGTTCTTCTTAATGTGTATGTATCCATGGCGGTACTTCTCAGCAGCCCACAGTCCGTTTGTCCAAGTCTTTACGAACTTGGGGATTACCTCCGCTGCAGCCATTATCAATTTCGTGGTGTTGACCGCGGCCGCATCGTCTTGTAACAGTGCACTTTTCAGTACTGGGCGTATGTTATTTTCTTTGACATATGGTAAGTCAGGCAAGTTTGCCAAATCAATGGGCAAATTGTCACCAAGTCAAGTACCACGCAATGCGTTGAACTTTTCAGCAGTGATTATTGGTTTAGCGGTGTTGTTAAACTTCGTGATGCCAGGGAAAGTCTTTTCGCTAATTGCTAGTGTGTCGACAACGTGTTTCATCTTTATTTGGGGCGCCATCGTCCTCACACATTTGGCTTATCGGCGTAAGATTGGTAAGGATACATCGAAACGTTTCCGGATGCCGTTTTTCCCATTGTCAGATTATTTGATCTTGCTTTTCTTAGGCTTTATCGCCATCGTCTTATGCTTTAAGACAGAAACCTTGATTGCCTTGATTGCTTCGGTTATTTGGTTGATCATCTTATATAGTATTAAAGTGATTGATGACCGGATGCATCGGGCACGTTAATCAGTAAGTCGACTACCAACTTGGTAGTCGACTTTTTTCGTTAGAGCCGCGGTGCTGTTATTTGTCAGGTTAAGCGGTACAATTAATCGTGACGTTAAATTTCTTAAAACGAGGGACGATTATGCAATATTTTACTTCCGATACCCATTTTTATCATGCAGACTTACTCGGGATGAATGACTTTGCGCCGCGCCCATTTCCAGACGTGGCAACCATGAATCAAACGATTATTGACCATTGGAATGCACGGGTGACTGATCAAGATACCGTTTATCATTTGGGTGATGTGGCCCTGTATTTTACGCGACCAGCCAAAGTGTCTTATGAACGGGTGTTAGCGATTTTGACGCAGTTACATGGTAAAATTATCTTTATCAAAGGGAATCATGACTCACGGGCTTTCTTTAAATATTTGGCTGCACATGATCCACAATTAAATGGACAGCCTAAGTTTGAGTTTCACGACGTAGGTGTTTTGATCAAGTATGACCATCGTCAGTATTATATGACGCATTATCCGATGATGATGGGGATTGTGAAGCAAATTATTAACTTACATGGGCATATCCATCATTATGCGGTTAATATTAAAGAAAATATCAATGTTGGGGTGGATACCCCTGAGACGGACTATTTGGATCATCAAGTGCCATTCGGGGCACCGTTCTCATTAGCTGAAATCGAGCAAATGGTTGCAGGCAAAGCGATTGATTTTGCTAAGCGTCAGTAGAGCGGTGCTTGACCGGTCTCATGGAATGCTTTAGGATTAACGGAGATAATTATTGAGGGGCGACCAGCATGAGTGAACAGGTGACGATTTTACATACGAATGATCTACATTCGCATTTTGAACATTGGCCACGTATTCGGCGGTATTTACTGACACAACAAGCGACGCAACAGGCCGCTGGACATTCAGTGTTGACACTGGATTTAGGCGATGCCGTCGACCGCGCTCATCCGTTATCGGAGGCAACTCGCGGGCAAGCTAATGTGCAATTATTGAATCAAATTGGTTATGATGCCGCGACGATTGGTAACAATGAAGGCTTAGGCTTAACGCATCAAGAACTCGACCGCCTCTATCAAGCGGCCAATTTTGATGTTGTGTTAGATAATCTAGTCGATACGCAGTCAGGGGACCAACCAGACTGGGCATTGCCAGCTAAAATTATCACGACGTCAACTGGCACTCGGATTTTATTATTCGCTTTTACAGCACCATTTATCTTGACCTATCCGTTAAATGGTTGGACCCCAGCGACAGTTAAAGCACGATTACCACAACTGTTACAACAGTATGCTGGTCAATACGATGTCTTGGTGATTATGTCACACTTAGGAATTAACGTTGATCGTTGGTTAGCCAAGCATTATCCAGCGATTGATGTCATTATTGGGAGTCATACGCATCATTTACTAGTCAATGGTGAAAATGACCACGGCGTGTTAGTTGCGGCGGCCGGAAAATTTGGTGAGTATGTTGGGAAGATTAGTTTGACGATTAATGCTGAACATCATGTGATTGCGAGTCAAGCGCAAACGGTCGCAACGGCTTCGTTACCAGTTATGCCGACCGATGCAACTGAGATTGCACAATGGCAGGCGGATGGTGAACACTTATTGTCACAACAAGTGATTGCCAAATCACCACGTCAATTAAAACCTCATTGGCATCATCGTAGTGAATTAACGGCTCTCGGATTACAAGCAATCACTAGTTATGCGGGAACTGACTTAGGCATGCTAAATGGTGGCCTGTTTATGCGGGATTTGCCCGCTGGCCCGGTGAACTTAAATGACCTGCATACGATGTTGCCCCATGCGATGCATGTGATTCGGGTGACGCTTAGCGGTCAAGAGCTATGGCGTTTAGTCTATGAGATGGAACTGGCCCGACCATTTTTAAACAAGTATCAAATTCACGGGATGGGTTTTCGTGGCCAAGTCTTTGGTTATATTCAGTATCAAGGCTTGAAATGGCATCATCATACCCATACATTGGATGTGTTAGGCCAACCAGTGGACTATCAGCAGCACTATCAGATTGCGTTACTAGATCATCATTTATTTATTCCGTTCTTCCCAACGTTAACGATTGGTGGACAGACGGAAATCTTATTTAAAGCATTTTTACGGACGGTCGTGGGTGACTACTTAGCTACCCAGTGGCCGCTGGATAATTAGAAAGGAGGGGGCAGTTTGAACCGCGATCATATTAATGAATTGGCTGAACAACAAGCCGAACGGCGACAAAACCTGTATCAGGGTGTCCGCCTCGACCGCAACCATATTGAAGTCAACAAACACCCCTTTGAAATCGCCTTTGAATATCGCGATGGCTTTGACTTGGACAAGTTTGTTGAACGTTTTAGCCCGATATTGAATAAGTACGATTACATCGTTGGTGATTGGGGCTTTGAACAACTTCGGTTGAAAGGCTTTTATCGTGATGATGTTAAGGACGCCCAACGTGCCCAAACAATTGGTGCCGTCCAAGATTATTTATACGAATATTGTAACTTTGGCTGCGCGTACTTTATTTTAAAAAATGAACGCGTCATCAAACCTAAGCGGACGAGTCATAGTCGTAAAGATGACCGCCGCAGTACGAACAATAAACGTGATAAGCAATCACGGGGCCGTAGTAATCGGAGTAGTAGCCGGAGCAAACAGCGGCGTAAGTCTAACCATAAGGCATTTACGACCAAGCACAAAGCCGCACCATTTACCGAAAAGCAGCAAAAGCCGGCTAACGTTAAAGCAAGTAGTGGTAATCAGGCACGAACGACTAAGCAAAATAACGGTAAACGGCATTTTACAATTCGACAGAAGTAGAGAGGAATTTGACACTTGAGTAAGTATAAGGGTTATTTAATTGATTTAGATGGGACAGTTTACAAGGGGAGCGAACGCATTCCGGCAGCTAAACGCTTTATTGAACGGCTTCAAGCCAGCAATACCGACTTTTTACTAGTGACCAACAACACGACGAAGTCACCAGAAGATGTGGCTGAAAATTTGGCGACTAACCATGACATTCATGTTAGTCCTGCTAATGTGTATACGGCCGCACTAGCCACCGCTGATTATGTTAATGACTTAGCCGGTGACGGTGAAAAGACGATGTATGTGATTGGTGAACTAGGGTTAAAGGGCGCAATGCTTGAAAAGGGCTTTACTTTTAATGAAAAGACCCCTCGATTTGTGATTGTCGGCTTAGATTATGATGCCACTTACCACAAGTTTGAATTGGCAACATTAGCCATTAAGCGTGGTGCCAAATTTATCGGAACCAATGCTGATACCAATTTACCTAATGAACGAGGCTTAGTGCCAGGGGCTGGCTCGGTTATTGCGATGGTTGAACGGGCCACACAACAAAAAGCCACGTACGTTGGGAAACCAGAGACAATCATTATGCAAAAGGCTATCGACCGTATTGGTTTAGACAAACAAGACTGTGTCATGGTTGGCGATAACTATATGACTGATATCTCAGCGGCAATTAACTTTGAAATGGATTCACTGTTAGTGTATACCGGGGTTTCAACGCCAGAATTAGTGGCCAAACAAGCGGTTAAACCAACAAATGAAGTCAATTCATTAGATGAATGGGACTTAGACGATGGCGTGGCTAAATAAGGGACGCGACTGGTTATTGTGGCTAGGACTATACTTGTGGGCGCTTAGTGGCACGATTATCGTGACGATTAACGCAGTCTGGCTGTATTGGGTGAATGCCCACTTGCAACACCTCGGGTCCTTAGTAAACCTCGCTACCGGCCGTTTAATGACCAATTACTTGCAATTGCTTGCTTACTTGAACTTCCCCTGGGTCGGCAAACTTAAAATGACTGATTTCACGGATTCGACGAGTGCATTGATTCATTTTGCCGACGTTAAGGGATTATTTATGCTAGATTATGCGGTTTTTATCCTAACGAGTATCACCACGTACTACTTTTGGCGACGACTAAAACGGCAACAGCAGTTATGGCGTTTTGTATTGCCGATGCAAACGGCGCTGTGGGTGCCCCCAATCATTGCGGCTGTAATGGCGGTTAATTTTGATCAATTTTTCATTTATTTCCATGAGCTACTATTCCGTAATGACGATTGGTTGTTTGACCCGCTGTATGATCGGATTATTATCGTGTTACCAGATACCTTTTTCTTGCAATGTTTTGTGTTAGCGATTCTAGTTTTAGAATGGATTTTTGCGACTTACTTGATGATCGGTAAGCGCGCATTGAAATCATTATAGAAAAAAGCTCGTCATCATTAACGATGGCGAGCTTTTTTACATGGCGTTAATTTTCTTCTTCTTCGGCCGGATGACTGAAGCGCGCTTTAACTGCTGAGAAGACGGCTGGAATCAATGATACTAAGATGATGCCAATAACGACCATTGAGAAGTGTTCTTTGACGAATGGAATGTTACCAAAGTAATAACCGCCACCGCAGCAAAGGACGACCCATAAAATACAGCCGATGACATTGTAGCGAATGAATTGTCGGTATTCCATGCGACTGCTAGCAGCCACAAATGGCACAAAAGTCCGAATAATCGGCATAAAGCGGGCGATTGTGACCGTAATACCACCATGTTTTTCGAAGAACTTTTCAGATTTAGCAAGTTGTTTTTGATTAATCAGTCGCCCGAACCAGGATGTTCGAGTTAAGGCTTCTCCTAAGGAGTGACCAATTAGGAAGTTTAATGAGTCACCGGCAAGGGCTGCCACTAGAAATAAAATGACAAATGACCAGATGTGTAAGCCGTAACTCGGATTGGCTGCTAAGGCACACGCCGCAAAGAGTAGTGAATCCCCAGGTAAGAAGGGGAGAATTACGGCCCCGGTTTCCACGAAGATAATGGCAAACAAGATAAAGTACGTCCAGATGCCAAAGCTATTAACGATCGTAACTAAGTGTTGATCAATGTGAAGCACGAAATCAACTAAAAAACTCATAATAACCTCCAACTATATATTAACTTTTTGACTGATACAGCATACCAGATAATGCTTATGAATACTATGATACACACTAAATCGCAACTGAAACCTTAAGAATAGGTGGATTTTACTAGTATTTTGCCAAATTCTCTTGTATTATCGAGATATTCTATGAAGAAAAAGGTGATCGCGTGGCTTACCCACAAGTAGATTTATCCCAAGTAAAGGGACCTAAAGCAACGATTAAAACAAACTATGGTGATATTAACGTTCAATTGTTCCCAGAACAAGCACCAAAGAGTGTTGAAAACTTTGTCGGTTTGGCAAAGAAGGGCTATTACGATGGTATTATCTTCCATCGAATTATTCCTGATTTTATGATTCAAGGTGGCGATCCAACCGGCACTGGCATGGGTGGCGAAAGTCTTTGGGGTAATCAATTCGAAGATGAATTCTCTAAAGAAGTCTTCAACATCCGTGGGGCGTTGTCAATGGCTAACGCTGGTCCAAATACGAATGGTAGTCAATTCTTTATTGTTCAAAACCAACATTTACAAGATGGCATGGCTGACCAAATGCGCCAAGCTGGCTATCCTGAAGAAATTGTTACGGCATATGGTGAAGGTGGGACGCCGTGGTTAGATTTCCGCCATACTGTTTTTGGTGCTGTTAGTGATGGGATGGATATTGTGGATACGATTGCTAAAGTCAAGACCGGCATGCAAGACAAACCAGTTAAAGACGTCGTAATTGAAACAATTAGTATTGAAGATTAGTTTTACGCAAGCAGTTGCCAAGTCGGCAGCTGCTTTTTTACGTTTTGAAATCTTATCAATCCAGGTTATAATATTTAGGATTAAAGAATTATCGAATACTATTATTTTTAAGAAGGGACGTTACCATGAGTAATTATCGTATTGGGATGCAAGTCCATGGACGGGTCACGGGTATTCAACCTTATGGTGCCTTTGTGACTTTAGATGCTGATCACCAAGGCTTGATTCATATTTCGGAGTGCCATGAAGGTTATGTCAAGAGTATTGCTGACTATTTGCAAGTTGGCCAAGCTGTTGATGTGGTTGTATTAGATATTGACGAATATACCGGTAAGATTAGCTTGTCATTACGGTGTGTCGAACATGCACCACATCATACAACCAATGATTTAGAAATCTATAAAACATTTCGGCATAAACACTTTTGGACTAATCGGCATGTTCATGCTGGATTTGATCCGATTGCCAATCACATGGATGGTTGGATCAATGATTCGCTTAGTCGATTGCAAGAAGGGGGCCATTAGATGAAGAAACAAGTTGCCGGAACTATTATGGTCGTCGACGATACTGGCGCCAGCTTTTTAGTAAAGCCAGCAGACAGTGGGCAGTATAACTTTGATAGTTTTCCTGTACTAGCTGGGCACACGCCATTAGCAACAGTATTAGATAAGTTACGACGACAAGTGGGGTTAGATGTTGAACAGTTGCGACTATTTGACTCAGTGATTGCAGAAGTTGATCAAGAAAAGGTGTCGTTATTTGTATTCAATCACATGGCGGTTGATGATAGTGTACGCGAACTATGTCAAAAGGCAGGGTTGGCATTTGTGCCAGCAAGCCAGTTACATCAGCTTTTTGAACGGGTCCATGTTAATACAACACCAATGTTTGAAAATTTATCGAAATAACCCTTGACCTGCATACTAATCCTTGGTAAGATATTACTTGTCGCTGCGAGAGGTGCTGCTAAACAGCTTAACCACAGTGACTAACCAACATATTAGGATGACGAAGTCAGCTGTATAAATATTCAACTTCTTCGAAAAAAGAGTTGACAGCTTGAAATTGATTTGTTATTCTAATAAACGTTGCGTTGAGCAAATACGACGCACGACTTGATGAAAAAGATATTTTAAAAAGTTGTTGACAAGATGTTGATTACTTGATAAGATGATTAAGTTGTGTTGAGGCAATCAACCAACGATTTAGACCTTTGAAAACTGAACAAAGTTTCGACGAATCAAATGTGTAGGGTCTACTAATTTAAT
>NZ_BJDJ01000025.1 GCF_005405085.1 Lactiplantibacillus daowaiensis
AGGTGTTGTCATCGGAATGCCTCGATTCGTTTTTCCTCAGATTATACCTGAATTTTTAGTTTTCAGACAGTCCCTAGAGTATACGATAGGAACATTGCTATTGTTTATTAGTTGAGTTACAAACAGATTACAAAACTACAACAAAAGTTAACGCTATGTCGCACCTTTTTGGTAATGCTTTGGTGTGACGCCACCACCAGCCAGTGAAAACTTAATTGTTTGCGCCACACTTTTGGAAACCCCTAATTTTTGAATCTCTGCTAACGGTGCCGCCGCAATCTTCGTCATCGACCCAAATTTCCGCAATAATTTGTTGCGGGTTTTTGGTCCGACCCCTGGGATCTCATCTAAGCGTGAACTTAACGAATGTTTCGTGTGCACTTGGCGATGAAACGTAATGGCAAAGCGATGGACTTCATCTTGAATTCGTTGTAGTAGATAAAAGCCCTGACTCTTCGGATCCAGATTTAAATGCTGGTCACCCGCTGACGCCAAGAGATCCGCCGTCTTATGATGGTCGTTTTTGACCATTGCCGCTACTGGCGTATCCAAGCCTAATTCGTTTTCTAAGACATCCTTAGCTGCATCCAACTGAATGTCCCCACCATCCATTAAAATCAAGTCTGGCAACGCGGCATGCTCTTTTAACAAGCGTGTGTAGCGCCGCCGGATCACTTCACGGGTTGAGGCGGCTTCATCCGCATGATCGACTGTTTTTAATTTATACTTACGGTACAACTTTTTATTCGGCTGACCATCGGTAAAGACCACCATCGCCGATACCAAATCGGTCCCTTGGATATGCGAGTGGTCAAACGCCTCA
The DNA here is from genome assembly GCF_005405085.1 of Lactiplantibacillus daowaiensis. Lineage (GTDB taxonomy): Bacteria > Bacillota > Bacilli > Lactobacillales > Lactobacillaceae > Lactiplantibacillus > Lactiplantibacillus daowaiensis. The sequence continues at coordinate 824 of NZ_BJDJ01000025.1, forward strand.
ATCTTGTGACCGGGCGGTAAGCCTAATGCATCGGTGATTTCTTGCATTGCCCCGGTCGTCTTCCGTTCATCAAGTTCTAACAACCGGAATTTCTCTTCCAAGACGATCCGCGCATTTTTATGTGCCATATCGAGTAAATCTTTCTTTTGCCCCCGTTGTGGTGTGCGGACCGGAATGCCTAAGATATCACTCAAGACTTTTTTATCTAGTCCATTTGGCACTAGTACTTCTCGTGGTAACACATTATTCTTGCGATTATAAAATTGTAAAATAAAACTCGTCATTTCTTCTGGTGCCGTTGACACGATTGGAAATAGTCGTTTTTCACGTTTCATTAGGCGGGCTTGCCGAATAAAGAAGACTTGAATCGACAACCACCCTTTATCCAAGTAAAAGTTAAATAAGTCACGCGGCGTATTATCATTTGAAATGATTTTTTGTTTTTCAACCGTCATTTCAATATAAGATAATTGGTCACGCAATTCAGCTGCGCGTTCAAATTCTAAATCAGCCGCCGCTTTATCCATCCGGGTCGTCAACTGCTTTTTAACCGTTTCAACATGGCCGTTCAAGAATGACTTAATCCGCTTGATTTGTGCCTCATAGACGTCAACCGGCACGGTCTTAAAACAGGCGCCCAAACATTGGCCCATATGATAATACAAACACGGCCGTTTTTGGAATCCATTACACCGTCGTAACGGATAAACTTTTTGAATAAAGTTCACCGTCTCTTGGGCCGCATAAACATTTGGATAAGGGCCGAAGTAATAGCCACCATCTTTACGCACGTCACTCACAATCAAGATCCGGGGATCACGTTCATGGGTAATCTTAATATAAGGATACCCCGTCCCTTTTTTTAGCTTGATGTTGAAATAAGGTTGGTGCTTTTGAATCAATGTGATTTCTAACAAAAAAGCTTCTTTATCGGTCGACGTGACAATAAATTCAAAATCAGCGATTTCAGAAACCAGCCGCGCCGTTTTTCCCGTATGACTACTCTTAAAATACGAGCGAACGCGATTCTTTAAGTTTTTTGCTTTACCGACATAAATAATCTGGCTATTGAGATTCTTCATCAAATAACAGCCCGGTAAATCAGGCAGTAAAGCTAATTTATGTTCAATATGTGCTGAAGCCATGTCGCGCCACCCTTTCTTTAATTTAGCGCTACTAGTATACCGCCGCAAGCCTACGCTGACAAGCAATCCGCTTGCTACAGCTACAAAAAACACGGCAACCAAATTGGTTACCGTGTTTACCGTTAATTACATTAAAATCTTTGATAAGAAATCTTTGGCCCGTTCCGTTTCAGGATGCGCAAAGAATTCATCTGGCGTATTGTTTTCTTGAATATAACCATCGGCCATAAACCAGATGCGATCCGCCACGGACTTCGCAAAGCCCATTTCATGGGTGACAACGACCATCGTCATCCCTTCTTTAGCCAATTCTTGCATAACATTCAAGACTTCACCGACCATTTCCGGATCCAACGCAGAAGTTGGTTCATCAAATAGCATCACTTCTGGGTCCATGGCTAACGCCCGGGCGATGGCAACCCGTTGTGCTTGACCACCAGATAAGCTATCTGGAAAGGCATCTGCATGGTCATCTAAGCCAACCCGTTCTAGCAATTCATGTGCTCGCTTCGTGGCACTGGCATCATCGGTCCCTTTAACTTTCATCGGTGCCAACTTGATGTTTTCTAAAACCGTCATATTAGGGAATAAGTTGAACCCTTGGAAAACCATACCCATCTTTTCCCGTAAGGAATTGACACCCTTAGTATCCATCGTCGTTAAGTCATGGCCTTCAAAGGCCACTTTGCCGCTCGTTGGGGTTTCAAGCAAGTTCAAACAACGCAAGAACGTACTTTTACCACCACCAGAAGGTCCGATAACAACAATTACTTGACCAGGATTGACCTGTTCGGTGATTTCTTTTAAAACTTGGTTTTCGCCAAAACTTTTGGCAAGTTTTTCAACTTCAATTACTGGTTTAGTCATGTTGCATCTTCCTTTCAAAGTAGTTCAAGATCCGTGACGCTGTAAAGGTCAAGATGAAGTACAAGACCATAATCACAACGATTGGGGCAACCCCACGATACGTATCTGAACGGACAATGTTACTTTGATAAATCAATTCAGTAACCCCGATAATCGAGACGATTGAACTATCCTTGATCAAGGTAATAAATTCATTCCCTAATGATGGCCAGATATTCTTCAAAGCTTGTGGCAAGACAACGTAACGCATCGTTTCACCATTGGACATCCCAAGACTCCGAGCCGCTTCAGTTTGACCGATATTGACAGAGTTAATCCCACCACGAATGTATTCAGCCACATACGCGCCAGAGTTCAAGGAAATCGCAATGATCCCGGAAGTCAAAGCAGGCAAGTTGACGAATAAGCCTAAGCCGAAGTAAACAAACATGACTTGAACCATCATTGGCGTCCCACGAATAAATTCAACATAAGCCGTTGCAATCCAACGCAAGAGGTTTTTGAAGAAGTTCCCTTTCGCCATCCGGGCCAAGGCCAATAAGATCCCGATAATAAACCCGAAGAAGACGGAACAAACTGTAATAATTAACGTATATTCAATCCCAGTTAAGAAGGCTTTCCAGTAATGCGTCATTGATGTATTGACGGTATTGGTCTTTAAATACTTCCCGGCAGCTGGCAAATAGTCCTTTTTAACCAAATTTTCTTTCTTGATCTGGTCAACGGTCTTGTTGACTTTGTTGACTAAACTGGTTGAGCCTTTCCGAAAGGCAATTGCAGAGCTCGTAGCTGATGAGCTCATGTTGAAGTCACTTGGAATCGCTGCTAATTGTTTGTTGTTAGAAACGTAAGCTTCCGCAGATGGCTTTTCCATCGCAACCCCATCTAATTTGTGGCTTTGTAAAGCCAAAATTAAGTCAGATTGTGACGTCATCCCTTTAACAGTCGTGTTTTTCGTTTGACTCTTAGAAGCATTGTATTGGGTCGTCCCTGTTTGGGCACCTAAAGTGCCACCACTAAAGGAATCTTTATTCTTATATTTGGCTTTGTCAGTCTTGTTGATGACAATATCATACCCACCTTGATAGTAAGTATGGGTAAAAGCCACGTTTTTCCGCCGTGCTGGCGTTGGGTTCATCCCGGAAATGATCATATCGATCTTCCCAGTTTGGAGGGCAACTAATAAGGAATCAAATGACATTGACTTGATTTTTAACTTAACCCCTAAGTCTTTGGCAACCTTTTTCCCAATTTGAACATCCATCCCCACAACAGTACTCTTACCGTTGACCGTCGCTTGGAATTCGTACGGCGGATAGTCTGGTGAGGTCCCCATGACGAGGACCCCTTTCTTTTGAATTTTTTCTAATGAATTATCAGCGGCTTGTGCATGTGTCGTATTGCCAACTGGCACGACCAACATCACGAGCGCGGCAATAAGTGCTAAAAGCAACCCGAATCTTTTTTTCATATGCGTTCTCCTTGTTTTCGTTTTACAAGAATAAAGTATAACCGCATATGATTATTTATGCAAGTATTTTTGAAAAATTCTTTATTTTATGCATAAATTAGTCGTTTATACACTAATTTGCCCAGATAAAATGCATAAAAGACGCATAGCTGACAAATGTGCTAAAATTTGCTATGATTAGCGGTAATTGAAAGGAATGATTGCATGAGCTTAAAAGTCCAACGTCAAGATAACTTAGATAAATTATTTGATAAGTTTGCGATTGGTCCTGATGACAAGGATAAATTGACCACGAAGGCGATTCAAGAAACCATTGATGAACATTCGAAACGGCAAGCTGACAAGTCGAAGACTAATGATAAAACTGATGACGCTAAGTAATTAGCACAATAAAAGCCCGCCAACGATCATCATATCGCTGGTGGGCTTTAGTTTAATATTAAATGTTTAGCAAATCTTAGTACCGATGGTTTCCATCTTTTCGCGCCGTTCAGCTTCCGTTTCAGGACTGACCTGCCGCCAGTCGACAACTGATAACGCGCCATCAAGCATGCCGCTGTCGTCTTTTAAAGCCAAAGCGTTGTGCCAGCGTGAGATGTTCAACCCATTACCTAGAAACGCTTCATCAGCAGGTGCCGTTGCCATTTGGTAACCAGCATTGTTTTCCAATGACGTGGTATAAACTGGATCAGCATCATTTAAGATAACCAATTGGAACTTATTCCCAATCGCACAACTCCCACCTAAGCTAGAGTACTTGTTAGAACCATCATCGACCGTTAAAATAACACGACTACCGGCTGGAATCTTGTCTGCTAAGTAAGCTTGTGCGTCATCTTTGATATTAATCTTCATCATTCAACACCCTTTCAATGCTAATGCGTTCATTAAGTTGTGTACAACTCTCTTTTACAGTTATTAATATACCGCACCGGGTATCCGAATGCAATTAACTTGCTTCTCAACTCATTTAATCATGGTAATCGCCGTTGTTTAAGCTTCTGATTGATTTTTTCGACCTGCAAATAGCGATTCAGACGCACTAATGCCCAAATAACTATATATAAAGCGATAAAAACGAGCCAAAACAGTGGGCCAAATGTCCAGTCATTATACCAAATCATCGCCATCACTAACCCAAGTGACCCCAATAAATGAATCCCTACTAAAGCCAACTCGGGTAACCAATCACCCTCAAAAATCAGCGCTAACAAGCCAATCCCCGCACTCATCAATAGAATACTGAGAATGTTGGCCGCCGTTGGCCTAGTCAACTGGATGTTGAAAAGTAAGACGATTAGATAAGCAAATGACCCATAACCAATACCACTAATGGCATATTGCAAAACTTTCTTCATCATGGTCCTCCTCAAATCCCCAAGTGCTGCATGAGGACTTTAACGTATTTGCGACTCACATCTGTTTTAACTTGATTCGTGAGTTTAGCCGTTAAGTTCCCGGAAAAACTGTCCGATAATGCCACCAAGTGATCAAGATTCAAAACAGCATGCTTGGAGACTTGCACAAAGTTTGGATTAGCAACCCGTTGCATAAAATGTGACAACCGTTCATGACTTGTTAGGGCCCCTTGTGTCGTCATGATTAAAAGTTGTCCTGCCACCACATCCGCTAAAATAATTGTGGCTGGCTTGACCATGACCAATTGATCATCTGCTTTAACTGGCATAATCGTCGGCGCTTGTTGTCCATAATTCGCGAGATACGCCATTAATTGATTGATTTGTTCATCTTGTGTCGCCGCGGCAATCGTAATTCGTGGATCAGCTGAGGTATATGCTGAATCGACTTCAAAGTGACTTTGAACCATTTTCGTCCCCCTACTCTAAATGCTAATGTAGCAGGCGCTGACGTCGCCGACTCGTCCACCAAGACGGCAGTAATACAATTCCAAGTGCCACGCCCAAAACTACCCCTATTATCAGGTAAGTCTGTGCGGTGGTCAACGGTTTGGTCCAAGCCAAAGTAATGCCGAGTTTAGTTTCAAATTGTTGTCGCAAACCGGCATGACCAGCAAAACTCGTCGCCAACCGCGATCGCATCAATAATTGCCGATTTAACGCTGCCAAATAACTACCAGGTGTGAGTTTAACAAGTAACTGAGCAAAATGCGGTAACGTGCCAATTGGTATCAAACCACCCACTAAAAATCCGGCTCCCGTCCCAACTAAGGCTGATAGACTACCTAAACTGGCCACTCGTCGAATGCCATTAATGATCACCGCATTCAAAGCCGTTGCTAACCCACTAGCTAGTATCATTAAACCGACCAATTGTATCACTTGTTGCCCCGTCACCGTTAATCCATCTTGCCAAGCAAAAGTGCCAACCATCACACCGAACATCACTAATTGCATTAATAAACCGATGAACATCGCACTTAATAAATAACTCAACATTAGCTGAATAGCGGTCACATCGCTTTGCAGCAAGTCAGCACGAATTTGTTGTTCTCGATCGGCCACCAGTTGTGTCAATCCAGCCAATGTCGTGGTGATACTAGTGATAACTAAGGTACCACCAATCAGCCAGTCATCTAATAATAAGTCACGCACTGGTAATTGCGTCCAGCCACTGCGAATCGTTTGTTTTAAAAAGACTAAGTAAAGGACAAATGCGATCAAGGCCCCCATTAAGGAGAACAAAACGCCGCTATGATCACGAAAATACAATAGTAATTGACGTTTAACTAAGGCTAAAATCATTAGCGCACCTCCCGGCCAGTCAAAGCCAAAAAAGCATCATCCAGCGTTCCCGGCCGAAATTCAAAGTCACTAATTTCAGCAGCATGGTCGGTTAAAATCTGGATTGCCGTTTGTGCGGTTGGCACCGTTAATTGCAGTGTCGAAGCTTGGCATCGACTGTGATATGGCGTTAGTTTTGCTTCCAGCTCAGCCGGTCGACTGGTCGTTAACGTTAATTGATTGCCCGCATATTGTTGCTTAATCGCCACCGCAGTCCCAGTCGCAATCACCTGACCGTGGTCAATAATATAAACTTGATCGGCATTATCTGCTTCCGTTAGATAATGCGTCGTTAATACAATTGTTAACTGTTGTTCACGCTGCAGACGCTGTAATAAAGTCCAAATAGCCGTACGTGTCTGTAAATCCAGACCAGTTGTGGGTTCATCTAAAAATAAAATGTCTGGTTGGTTCAATAATGCGCGCGCAATGTCGACGCGGCGCTTTTGACCGCCTGATAACGTCCCATAGCGTTGCTGCTTGAACGTCGCTAAACCCAACTGTTCAATTAATTTAGCCACTTGTGGTCGCGCATCATGGCGATACTGTTGGGCCCGAATTTGTAAGTTTTCAAGCACTGTTAAAGTGGCATCTAGCACACTAGCTTGAAAAACCAAGCCTAAGCGACGATGTGGTTGATAATTGATCGTCCCCGCAGTTGGCTCTAAGTGACCGGTCAATAGTTGCATCGTCGTTGACTTACCCGCCCCATTTGCTCCAAGAATTGCGGTAAAACTACCACGTGGAATCGCTAAATTAACATCATTAACTGCAATTTTGGCGCCATAGGTTTTCATCAAATGTTGTGTCGTTAAAATCATCATGCTCAACTTCCTTTCAATAGCCCTAGGATACCAAGTCTCCCAGGCAGTCGTCCGGTCATTGATGGTAAGTGGTATTTTCTCGACCGTAAGTAGTTAAAACGAGCTAGCAACCGTTAACCCGACCGCTGCCATCGGTCATTTGAAAGCCAGTTTACTTCATAAAAACACGACAAAAAAACGTGATCAATCGATTTTGATTGATCACGCGTCTATCACGACTTATTTGGTCGCTTTCCCATTCGGGTATTTTTGATTTAATTTTGCGATGTTTTGTTGTGCCACTTCGTCAAAGGGAATATCCGCCCATTCAGCAACTTGTGACAAATACCATAGCACATCGCCCATCTGCTTGGTTAATTGGTCTTTATTCAAGCTTTCCCCGTGAAAGGTGTACTTTTTAACCAAGTCGACCACTTGACCAGTTTCTGATGCAAGGCCTAACGATAGATTCGTTAAGACTTGTTCATTACCATAAAGTGTCCGGTTCGCCAAGGATTGATAGTCATTAAATTCCAACTTACTTGCCCCCTACTGTATGTGCTTCAATCCATTGCCAGACAGCATCTTTACCAGCTTTTGTTTTAGCTGAGAAGGTGATAAAGTCGTCGCTGGGTTGGAAATTCAGCGTTTTTTTAATTAAGCTCTCTTGTTTATTCCACTTACCACGTGGAATCTTGTCACTCTTGGTCGCCACGACCAACAATGGCATCTTGTAATACCGCAACCATTCATACATCGCGACATCATCTTGTGTCGGCGCATGGCGTGCATCTACCAAAATAATGACCCCGCGCAACGTGCCACGATTCGTTAAATAAGTTTCAATCATCTGACCGAACTTTTCGCGGTCTTTCTTAGAAACTTTGGCATAGCCATAACCAGGTACGTCCACAAAATAAAGTTGCTCTTCAACTTTATAGAAATTCAACGTTTGCGTTTTACCAGGTTGGCTGGACGTCCGCGCATAGCTATTGCGGTTGATCAAAACATTGATCAATGACGATTTACCAACGTTGGAACGACCCGCTAACGCAATTTCTGGATAACCAGTCGTGGGATATTGGCTGGGCGCCACCGCGCTCATTACAAGTTCTACGTTATGCACTTCCATCTTAAATAGCCTCGCTTATCAAATAGTCTTTGTCCATTCTAACACACTTCTACCCGCCGCCAACTTAAATCGACGAACAGCTTGACCATTAAAGATGATCACTGCTAGCCATCAATACAGCATTCGGGACCGCAATAAACGCCGTTATCGCGGTCCCGAAATCATCTGCTGTTAGCAAACTAACTTTATGTTATGAGGCTTTCGTTTCTGCCAAAACCAATTCTGGTTCCGCATTATCTTCCACTGTCGCCTGATTAATAATAACTTCTTTAACGTCTTCACGACTCGGAATATCAAACATAATATCACGCATCGTATCTTCAATGATTGACCGTAACCCACGTGCACCAGTGTTACGTGCCAATGCTTCACGCGCAATCGCTTGTAAGGCGGTATCTTCAAACTTCAATTCAACACCATCTAACGAAAGTAGACGTTGATATTGTTTAACTAAGGCATTCTTAGGTTCGGTTAAAATCCGGACCAAATCATCTTCAGTTAACCGTTCTAAGGCCGTTAAAATTGGCAACCGACCGATAAATTCAGGAATCAACCCAAATTGTAAGAGGTCTTCTGGCACAACTTGTTGCATCAGACTCTTGCTGTCATCTAAGACCGCATTCTTGCCATCAGTGTCCGTCCCAAAACCAATCGTCTTATCACCTAAACGACGCTTAACGATGTCTTCAATGCCATCAAAAGCCCCACCAACGATAAATAAGATGTTAGTTGTATCAATTTGAATGAATTCTTGTTGTGGATGTTTCCGACCACCCTGCGGTGGCACATTAGCAATCGTGCCTTCCAAAATCTTCAAAAGGGCTTGTTGTACCCCTTCACCAGACACATCACGTGTAATGGAAACATTTTCGCTCTTTTTAGCGATTTTATCGATTTCATCAATATAGATAATCCCTTTTTCAGCTCGTTCAACGTCATAATCGGCGTTTTGTAAAAGCTTCAAAAGAATATTTTCAACGTCTTCACCGACATACCCGGCTTCAGTTAAAGTCGTCGCATCAGCAATTGCAAATGGCACATCCAAAATCCGAGCCAAGCTTTGGGCTAAGAACGTTTTCCCAGAACCAGTGGGACCAACTAAACTAATATTACTCTTTTGTAATTCTGGACCATCTGTATCATCATTACCTTGATCTGCCATGGCCTTAACCCGCTTATAATGGTTGTAGACCGCCACGGACAATGTCCGCTTAGCTTCAGTTTGACCGATTACATATTGGTCCAATTCGTCAACAATTTCCTTCGGCGTTGGGATATCTGTTAATTCACTTGAGCGTTCTTCACTAAACTCTTCATCGATAATTTCCTTGCATAAATCGATACATTCATTACAGATATAAACGCCGGGGCCGGCGACAATTTTTTTAACTTGATCTTGTGATTTACCACAAAAAGAGCAGTTAACTGGGCCGTTTGTCTCGGTATTTTCAAACATTCATTCTCACCTCATCGATGTATTTACGTAAATTAATCATAACAGAAAACCATCACTAAAACTAGCCACGGCCCTGCCGTCTTCGTCCATTACTATAACACGCGTTGAATCATTTCCGAAATAATTTGCCTAAAAAGGTCATTAACTTGCCTTAACCGTTCAACTACAACAAAAAAGACCTCGAAGGCGTACCCTCAAGGTCTTAAATACAAAAACTAATTAATTAGTCTTTGTCTTCTTTTTTGTCGTCAGCTTTGGCCGTTTGTTTTGCTGAATCAGCAATCATGTCAACAGCTTGGCGAATTGCAATGTCATGTGACAACATGTCATCAGTTAAAGCACCACGAACAGCGCTTTCTTCCATGTTGTATTGACCAGCTAAGTCTTTAACTTCTTGGTCGATTTCGTCTTTAGAAGGCTTGATAGCTTCTGCTTCAACGATGGCTTCTAAGACCAAGTTAGTCTTAACACGACGTTCTGCATCAGCAGAGAATTGCTTGTGCAAGTCGTCTTCTGAAGTCCCAGTCAACTTGTAGTAAGTCTTAGGATCGATACCTTGTTGTTGCATGTTAGCCAAGTATTGGTCCATTTGACGATGGATGTCGTCTTCCTTCATGGCATCAGGAATAGCTTCGATTTCAGCATTGTCAACGGCTTGGTTTAAAGCTTCGTCTTCAATTGCGTCATGGGCAGCACTTTCCTTTTGTTCCTTAAGTTCATCCTTGATCTTAGCTTTTAATTCTTCAAGGGTGTCAACATCTTCGTCAACGTCCTTAGCGAATTCGTCGTCTAATTCAGGGAGTTCCTTAGTCTTAACTTCATGAACAGTAACCTTGAAAGTTGCTTCCTTGTCTTGCAAGTCTTCAGCTTGGTAATCTTTAGGGAAAGTTACCTTAACTTCTTTATCTTCACCAGCTTTAACACCAACTAATTGGTCTTCAAAGCCAGGAATGAAGGAGTTTGAACCTAATTCAAGGGAATAGTTTTCTGATTCGCCGCCTTCAAATGGTTCACCATCAACGAAACCTTTGAAGTCGATGACAACAGTGTCACCCTTAGCAGCTGGTTGGTCTTCTTTTAAGACCAATTCAGCTTGTTTTTCACGCCGTGATTCTAATTCGGCGTCAACGTCCTTAGCGTAAACCCGCGTGTTTTGACGCGTTACACTAAGTTCCTTGTAATCGCCTAATTTAACGTCAGGCTTAACCGTAACAACGGCTTTTAATACCCATGGTTGACCCTTTTCCATGCTATCAACATCGATTTGAGGTTGGTCAACGGGTTCAATTTCAGTATCTTTAATCGCTTGTTCGTATGCTTCAGGGAGCACGATGTTCAAAGCATCTTGATAGAGTGCTTCTTCACCATACATTTGATTGAAGATTTGACGAGGAACCTTACCCTTACGGAAACCAGGTACGTTTAAATTCTTTTTAGTACGTTGAAAGGCCTTATCAATTCCTTCTTGGATCTTATCAGCACCAATTTCGAATGTTAATTCGCCTTGGTTGCCTTCTTTCTTTTCCCACTTTGCAGCCATTGTATTCCCTCCGAAACATTAATATTTTCTACAATTCAAGTCAATTGCATACTTGTTAAGTTTAACCTATCACTTCTATAAAGTAAACCAAATCGGTTAAAAAAGCGCGAGATATCGCGTTTTATTGTAAAATTTCTTAAAAAAAGAGACCTGGAAGAAGCTCCCAAGTCTCTCTATTTGAATCAATGAAAATCAGTTAGAGATTAGTCATCAATTTCAGAAACAACACCGGCACCGACAGTATGACCACCTTCACGAACCGTGAACTTGGTACCCTTTTCGATGGCAGCTGGTTGAATCAATTCAACAGTGAATGTAACGTTATCACCAGGCATAACCATTTCAACACCGTCTGGCAATTCGATAACACCAGTGATATCAGTGGTGTGGAAGTAGAATTGTGGACGATAGTTTGAGAAGAATGGCGTATGACGGCCACCTTCTTCTTTGCTCAAGATATAAACTTCACCCTTGAACTTCTTGTGAGTTTGGATTGAACCTGGTTGTGCAAGAACTTGACCACGAACAACTTGTTCACGGTTAACACCACGTAATAACGCACCAACGTTATCGCCGGCTTCACCTAAGTCAAGCGTCTTACGGAACATTTCAAGACCAGTAACAGTTGACTTCAAAACGTCTTCATGTAAACCGACGATTTCAACTTCGTCACCAACCTTAACAACCCCACGGTCGATACGGCCTGAAGCAACAGTACCACGACCAGTGATTGAGAAGACGTCTTCAACAGGCATCAAGAATGGCTTGTCAGTATCACGAACTGGAGTTGGGATATATTCATCAACAACATCCATTAAGTGTAAGATAACCTTTTCTTGTTCTGGGTCGCCTTCAAGAGCTTTAAGAGCTGAACCACGAACAACAGGAATATCGTCACCAGGGAAATCGTATTCTGAAAGTAATTCACGAACTTCCATTTCAACCAAGTCAACTAATTCGTCATCGTCAACAAGATCAGTCTTGTTTAAGAAGACAACGATGTAGTCAACACCAACTTGGCGAGCCAAAAGGATGTGTTCACGCGTTTGTGGCATAGGACCATCAGTTGCGGCAACAACTAAGATAGCACCATCCATTTGAGCGGCACCAGTGATCATGTTCTTAACGTAGTCAGCATGTCCTGGGGCATCGATATGCGCATAGTGACGCTTTTCAGTTTCGTATTCAACGTGCGCAGTGTTGATAGTAATACCACGTTCACGTTCTTCGGGAGCGGCATCAATTGAGGCAAAATCTTGAGCTTGAGCTAAGCCCTTTTCAGATAATACCTTAGTGATTGCAGCTGTCAAAGTAGTCTTCCCATGGTCAACGTGGCCAATAGTACCAATGTTTACATGGGGTTTTGTTCTTTCATAATGTTCTTTTGCCATTAATGAAACCTCCTGTGATTTTCGCAAGAATAACGTCAACACCATTTAAGGTGCTGACAATTCTTTAGTTAATATTATACTACATCCTAATGAAAAGGCCAAATGTCTCACCCATCACTAGGAATCCTTAAACATTATATATAGTGCCATCTGATTTGTAAACAGATATTATTCAAAAAATTGAATTTTTGTAAGTTATAGCTTATTGCTTTCACTTTTTACCCCAATTCAGCATTCATTTCTTGAATTTTTGTCTGATTTGCCAACATTTCTTGGCCGGTAACTGTGAGGTGCCGTGGGGTCTGTCCTTGTTGACTGGTTATTAATAAATTTATCCAAATTTGAGAATCAGTAATGATTTTTTCAGAATACGGATATAAATACATTAATTGCAGGGACAACATCGCCTGCAAGCTTTCATACAAACTCACATCAAGCTGACCGACCGCCGCTTGTAAGGCAGCCTCAACTTGCACACTCGTCGCATCCGTTCCAATCACCGGTAATTCAGCTGGCACTACGGTTACTTCGGTTTGGTCAAACCACAGAAATTGTACCGGCTGAGTGACTCCAGCTGCACGCAACGTATACAAAACTTCGACCCGCGATAATTGCTGTAAAAACGGATCAAGTAGTAAAAAACGGGCGGCCGTCACATACTTAGCTAACGTTAAGTGTTGCGCTGCAGCTAAGCGAACGGGTTGTTCAGCGACCGGCTGATCAGACAAATGATAAAACTGACGCATCGTTGTTGTTAAGGTCTGTTGTAGTGTCTGTTCCGCTTGCGCCTCAGCAATAGTGACCTGTTCAGTCGCCGGGTTCACCCAATCAACATGTTGCTGACGGATAGCTTGAATCAACATGTGGGCTTTAATAAATTCATGATTGGCCAAGCAAATCGTTAAATATAAGTTAAAATCAGCGCCTGTTGCTAAATAAGTCGTTTCAAATTCGGCAGCATACGTACTAGCAGCCGCATAATTTTGAATTTGTGTTAAAGCCGTCACCAACTGATGATTAATCGTAAAACTTTGTTCCAGCTGATAGGCCGTTTCTAATAAACTTGCCGCTTGTGACCAGTCACCAGCGCTACTGGCCGTTTGTGCCTGTGCCACTAATTCTGCCATTGTTGCCAGTGAACTCACCCCTATTCCAATTTAATTTCATGGCTAGCAAAAAAGCCGGGTACTTAGCCCCGACTAAAATTTTGCTTACGCTTCAGTTTCTGTTTCGACTTCATCTTGAGCCGTTGTTTTGGCTTTCTTATGGCGCCGATGGTGTTGATTAACTTCCATAATCACAGGTAGAATCACCGGATGTCGTTTCGTTTGATCCCATAAATAATGGTTCAACTTCTCACGAACAGCTTGCTTTAAATGACCCCAGTCAAATTCTTTATTATCCAAGTTTTCCTGAACTGTTTTCTTAACCAATTCAGCACTTTCTTGCATTAAGTCTTTACTAGTTTTGACATAAACAAAGCCGCGTGACGTGATTTTAGGTGTTGCAATAATCTTCTTTTTCTTACGATCAATCGTCACAACTGCTACAAAGATCCCATCTTCCGACAAGATTTTCCGATCGCGTAACACAATATTACCAATGTCACCGACACCGATACCATCAATCATCGTATCGCCAACCTCAATTGAGCCAGCTAAATGCATCGTGTCACCATCATAGCGTAGTTGATCACCTTTAGCCGCAATAAAGATATGGTCATCTGGGATCCCCACTTCTTTAGCAAATTCGGCATGTGCATCTAATAACCGATATTCCCCTTGAATTGGGATAAAGTACTTAGGCTTCATCAGATTCATCATTAGTTGTAAATCACGCTTCGTTGCATGACCCGATGAATTCATGTCATCGGCAATGGCTTTAACATCGGCACCGGCCCGATAAATCATATCGCGCGTCTTAGCGACAACAGTTTCCATTGAATGTGAAGGTGTTGTGGTAATAAAGACCAAATCACCAGCCTCAATATTAACTTTACCTTCTTGCTTATTTGACATGCGTTGCAAGGCCTTGATAGGTTCACCCATCCGACCAGTTTGTAAAATCACAACTTCCGAAGGATCTAGCTTTTCGATTGCCTTTAATGGCACAACCACATCTTCAGGCATCCGTAACTTACCTAGCTTAACCGCGGTGTTAACGATGCTTTCAACATCACCTGGCATCATCGCCACTTTACGACCAGACTTTTCAGCCGCATCTAGCACTTGTTGTACCCGTAAAATATTGGATGCAACTGACGCCACAATGATTCGGCCATTATGATACTTAAAGGCTTCCAAAACATAGGCGGCAATTTCGCGTTCACTAACCGGTTGTTCAAAGTTTTCAGCGCTAGCAGAATCACTTAAAAGTGCCAAAACACCTTTTGAACCGACTTCAGCTAATCGTGCAAAATCGGTTTGATAATCAGCCGTTGCAGTTTGGTCAAACTTAAAATCACCCGTGTAAACAACTTGACCGGCATCTGTTTGTAACACGATCCCCATTGAGTCGGGAATTGAATGTGTTGTCCGGAAAAACGAAACCGTCACGTTACCGAAATCGATTTCCGTTTTTTCGTCAACAATATGGAAGTCATTGAATTGCTTAACTTGCGGATCCTTTTGTAACTGAATTTTAGCCAATTCAATCGTTAATTCAGATCCGAATACTGGCACGTTAAATTCATTTAAGAAATATGGTAACGCTCCGATAGCATCCGCATGACCATGAGTTAAGAAAACACCCACGATTCGATCAGCATTTTCACGCAAATAACTGAAGTCCGGAATAACAATATCAATACCTAAGAGTTCATTTTCCGGGTATTTAAGCCCACAGTCTAAGATATAAATATCCTCATCGACTTCAACGGCATACATATTCTTGCCGTTTTCACGTACCCCACCAAAGGGGGTAATCTGTACATTACTACTCAATTATTTCACCTTGATTCATTTAATATTAAGCGTTTGATATAGCTTACGTTCTTGTTCAACAGTTAATGGTAAGATTGGTAACCGGGGATCCCCCACCGGTTGGCCTAAATGGTTTAACGCTGCTTTAACTGGCGATGGCGATGGTGCGCTAAAAAGCGCACTCATCTTAGGCGTTAAATCACGTTGATATTTCGCTGCTGTGGCAACATCACCAGTAGCAACGGCTTGATACATGGCGGTCATTTCATCGCCATATAAATGACTGGCCACTGAAATGACACCGGCGCCACCAATTTCCTTAGCCGCTAAGCTTTGGGCATCTTCACCTGTATATACTAAGAAGTCTGCTGGCGCATTTTCAACTAGTGCCCCATATTCTTCCATCGATGCACATTGCTTGATCCCAATGATATTAGGATTTTTAGCTAATTCCAAAACTGTATTGACTGCCATTTTAACGATAACCCGCCCAGGAATATTGTAAATAATTACGGGTAAGCCACCTTGATCGGCAATTGCCGTAAAATGCGCAATCATCCCAGCTTGGTTAGGTTTATTATAGTAAGGGACAACAACTAACGCTGCATCGATGCCCTTAATCGCACTCACCTTTTTAGTAAAGTCAATTGTTGCTGCAGTATTATTCGAACCAGTCCCAGCAACAATTGGCACTCGACCAGCAACAATCTCAGCCGTCTTCGTTAACAAATGTAGCTTTTCAGCTTCGGATAACGTTGGGGCTTCACCAGTTGTACCACCGACGATTAAGCCTTGGGTCCCATGGGCCAACAAGTGTTCAATCAAACTACTTAAGCGTTCGTCATCAATTTGTTGCTGATCATCAAATGGTGTCACCATTGCGGTCATTAAATCAACATTTTCAAAGTTCATGAATTAAAACTCCTTATTATAAAATTTTACAAATACCATTGTATTTGTGCCGAATAAGTAACTCACCCCAGTTTACCACATTTTTACAGAAAGCCATAGCAGACCGTGGGACTGGGATACATCCCTATTTTATAAGACGTTATTCATGACTTTTTGCCGTCGAAAATAATACCACCATAATCCAAGCGCAATCATTTCAAGGCCACCGGTCACTAAAAATATCGGTTGGTAGCCCCAATGATTAGCAACAATCGCTGCCATCCCAGGCCCAATCACGTTACCACAAGCTTGGGCCGATTGATTATAGCTAAAGACACGACCAAAAACCGACCGCGGCACACTTTGAACGGTCATCACTTGTAGTGCCGGTAACAAAGCAGCATCTGCAATGCCCAAAACAAAGCGCAAGCCAATCAATTGCCAGACAGTTGTGACTAAACTCGTTAATAGTAAAACAATAATCGCTAAGCCAAAGAACCATTGCAAACACTGCTTAGCCCCCACTCGATCCAATAATCGGCCAACTTGATTAGCCATCAGAATCGTCGCTAAGCCAGGTGCGGCCGCGACAATCCCGGTCATGATAACGACCTGATGCGGGGCATTTGGCAACAACTGACGCACAAATAAACTTAAAATCGGCGTGACGGCATTAGTCGTCGCTTGAATGACCAACAATGACGTTAACAACGCCACAAAAAACGGCACCCCTAATTGTTGAATCACCGGTTTAAGTGGTGGTAATGCTTGTCGTTTAATTGGCGTGACGTCTTCTTGTACGCCCCACCACGTTAAGATAAAAACACCCCCCATTAAACAACCAGTCACTAAAAAGGCCCCACGATAACCGACTGTACTCGCTAACACGCCGCCAAGTAACGGTCCTAGTAAAGTCCCGGTAATGCTACCAGTGACTAACTTACTCAGTAATCTCCCGCGATGTTCAGCAGGTGCTGTTAATGAAATCAACGCATTCGCATTATTAATGTAGCCGGAAAATGCGCCTTGTAACGCCCTTAAAATCAATAACACGGTCACATTGGGAGCTAGGCCAACACCAATAATGGTCATTGTCATCATACCGGCTGCCCGCAAACACATCAATTTACGTCCTTTTTGATCCGCTAAGCGTCCCCATAACGGGGCCACAAGTGCCTTACACGCATAAGTAATTGCAAAAGCCAACGCACCCAGTAAATTTAACTGTGCCGTAGTAAAGGCCCCCAAAGTGGCGATATACAGCACAATAAAAGGTAAGGTCATCGCATTACCTAAATCTGTGATCAAACTACCAAACCATAAAATTCGAAAGTTACGGGTTAAATCGGTGCTTTTTTGCATTGCTCATCATTCCTTTAAGTTCTGAATACTTCTAGCATATCGAACAACTGTTTGTAACACGTAAAAGTTATGTATAAATTTGGTAAGTTTTTAATTTTGGTCAAAAAAAAAAGACCGCCAATTGGCAGTCTTTTTGAAATTCAATATTAACGACGAAGACCAAGACTTTGGATTAAGTCGCGGTAACGGTTAACGTCTTCTTTACGTAAGTAAGCTAATAAGTTACGACGATGACCGATCTTCTTCATCAACCCACGTTGTGAATGAAAATCTTTCTTGTGAACACGTAAATGTTCGTTTAATTCGTTGATGTCTTCAGTTAAAACTGCAACTTGAACTTCAACTGAACCAGTATCGCCTTCATGACGGCCATATTTGTTAATAAGTTCCGTCTTCTTTTCGCGTGAAATTGCCATGTGTGTCAACCACCTTTCAATTAATTGCCCTAAACTGAGTAAATCGTTGGTGGTGCTCGATAAACTAAGTAAAGGGTTGCTGAACACTTGATATAGTCTAGCAAACTAAACCCTAAAAAGCAAGTTCCACGACATATCAAGATAAATTACTTTACACATAACAGTTGCAATCAGGCCGGGGCTTATGTATAATAGCATTTGTTGAGAAAAAGTTGGTCCTTGATGGAGGTGAATCTGATGCCAATTATCAAATCCGCTATTGAACGCGTGAAAACAAACAATAAAGCAAACGTCCGGAACACCGCACAAATGAGTGCAATGCGGACTGCTGTTAAAAAATTCGAAAATGCTAAAACTGCCGGCGCCGAAAACGTCGATGATTTATACTTAGCAGCCGTTAGTGCTGTTGACAAAGCTGCTACTAAGGGGCTTATCAAACGTAACAAGGCTGCCCGTGACAAGTCACGGATGGCTGCTCGTTACGCTAAGTAAAGTGCATTGCGACTCCCAAGCTTCCGCTTAGGAGTTTTTTTATACCTAAAAAGGCTTGGTCAACAGTGATTGTTGACCAAGCCTTTTTGAATTTTACCGAACTTTGGTTGTGCGCCGTTCATTCACAAATTGTACCATGAACAATTCAAATAATAATTCTGGATCGCGTTGGGTGGTTTTCATTTGCACTTCGGTCTGTAACAGTCCCAAGTAAGCAGCCCGTAAAGCAGTTTGATTAAATTGCCGTACCGTTTGCATCGCTAATTTAACCCGGTAAGGATGTACTTTCAACGTACTAGCCAGACTCCCCTGACTATACCCAGCCCGCTCTAAAATTTTTACTTGCAGTAACACCCGAAATTGCCCTAGTAAAATGGCATTGATTTTTAATGGTGCTTCTTGTGCCGTTACTAACTCATGATATAGTTCAACTGCAGCCTGTGTTTGGTACCGCAAAACGTCATTAACTAAATCAAATACGTTTTGGGTTAAAGACTTGGTTACCAGTGCATCAACTGCGGCTAAGTCGATGCGTTGTGATTGCGCCGCATAAATCATTAACTTCGGCAACTGCGCCATAATTAAGCCCAGTTGACCGTCCGTTCGACTCATTAATTCTTGAAACGCGGCTGGTTCCATCGTAATCTTTTGCTTTTGTAATGCAGCTTGCACATAGTCTTGGGTCTCACGTTCTGAAACTTGATTGATTTCAGCTACCGTCGCCTGCTTCTTTAAGGTTTTAACCAGCTTTTTTCGGGCATCTAGCTTCTCATACGGTGCCATTAATACCAGAATCGTTGCTGGTTCAGGATTTTCAAAATATTTTTGTAAGGCCTCTAAATCATGGTCAACTTTACTTTTTTTATTTTCACCTGTTAAAAAATAGGGATGGTTGATAAAGACTAACCGGCGCTCACCAAAAAACGGCGCCGACATCGCATCATCTAACGCGACGGCGACCGGCGTGGTTTCCATATCGTAGCTCCCCACGTTCATTGTTTGTTCTTCAGTCGGAATTAATTGTAAAAAACGTTGTTTTAACTGGTCCGCCAAATAATCAACGGTCCCTAAAACGACATAAATCGACTTTAATTTACCGGCTTGGAGTTCCTGCATGACTTGCTGCGCGTTGATAAAAATTACCTTCCTTCAAAAATGTCTCCCAATACCCAGCAGTCCCCCAACCATAATGATATGAAATCATCCCTTGCAACGCCGTCGAATACGTCAAAATACCCTGTTGTTGCAACGTTTGCAAGGTCTCTAGGTTCGGATGTCCATAACGATTATGTCGCCCAGCGGAAATAATCCCGCGCCGTACACCTAACTGCTGTAACGCCTGTGGATCTGAAGACGTCTTACTACCATGATGGCCTAATTTTAACACATCGACTTTCAATTGCGGGTACCGTTGCACAATGGCCCGCTCCCCAGCGCGATCCAAATCACCAGTGAACATAAACTGGTGTTGGCCAAATTTGCCAGTCAACACTAGTGAATCTTCATTTTCAGCTGGACCAGGTTCAAATGGATGAACTGCCGTTAACCGGCCCCCAGCAAACTGTTGGCCGGCTAAGGCTTCCACTATTTTAACTGGCTGCATCGCTTGTTGAATCAGCTTTTGAAATTTAGGGATATTAGCCATTCCAGCCGGGACAACGATTTGCTTTACCGGCATCAACTGGAGCAACGCCCCCAAATCACCGATATGATCAACGTCTTTATGCGATAAATAGACGGTATCTAAACGACTGATACCTAGCCGATGTAAGTAATTCACGGTAATCGTTGCCACCCGTGGTCTGGGCTGACTATCGGCAGCCCAAGCCGGTGTTGGAAATTGCAACCGTCCACCAGTATCAATTAAACTGACTTGCCGGTTGAATGGTTCGCGAATCAAGATAGCGTCCCCTTGACCAATATCGATAAATTGTACTGCACCTTGTAGTGGCCAACGCCGACCCAAAATCAAGCCGAGATAGCCGCACAGCAACGTTCGCCAAAGCCAACGACTTGGCCGTCTAAGGACCCATAATGTCACTAACGCCAGGCCCCAGGCTAGCCAGGTTGGTGGTTGCCCCACTGTCAATAGCCCTGGCAACTGCCCAATCCAGTTTAAACTCGTTTGAAATAAAGCCAACCACCAATCACACCATTGCGCCACGACCGGTTGCCATAATCCGATACTTGCCCCAATAATGGTTAACGGTAACAAGCACCAACTAAAAATTGGCGCTACGACTAAGTTGACCAAGATCGTCAGTAGGTGCCATTGCGCAGTCGCCATCAAAATTACCGGTAGCCCAATCAGTTGTACCCAAATGCTTAACCGCCAGGCTGGCATTGTTGGCACCAACAGTAATAACAAGGCTAGTCCATAACTTAACTGGCCGCCAAGTTGTAATAAGACGAGTGGATTCAGCCAAATACCAATGATCAAGGCAACACTCCAGCCGGCCAAAGCATGACCCCGATGACCAGTTAGCCATTGCCACATTAGCGGCAACCAAGCGGTCAACACCGCCCGTTGCAAACTATCAGCACCACCACCTAGAACTAAATATAGCGGTAACAACCCCAACAACCAATAATTGATTGCAGTTTGACTGCAATGCAAACGGACAAGCCCCCATCGCAACATGCCCATAAACAAAATCACATGCATCCCTGACAAACTGAACAAGTGCAATAATCCGAGTTGCTGCACCGCCGTCATTTGTGTCTGAAATTCACTTGGCCGCATCCCGACCAATAAACTAGTCGCATACAACTGTAACGTCGCCGGTAACTTACCAGCTGCGCGGACAAAAGCTTGTCGCAACTGATGTAACCAATCTAACAAGCCGAAAAAGCCAGTTCGTGGCGCTAATGACACGGCTGAAACCGCCTGAATCGTCACTTGATGATAAATCCGGCGGCCCCGATAATAAGCTGGTGCATCAAATTGACCAGGATTAGTTGGCGGTGGAATTGGCGATAATTCCCCTTGAACCTGCCAGCTGGTTCGTTTTGCGAAAGCTAGCAATCGTTGCTTTTCAGCCGCTGACTTCAACCGACCATAACCAATGACTCGCCCGACCGAACTCGTCCCGATAAGCTGGTATTGGCTCCCTTTAACACTGACTTGGTCTGGTTGAACTGTCATAGTCAGTGCTGTCGTTGTCGGTAGCGTCTGCGTCACTTGCTGATAGCGCTGTTGTTGCCACCACAGCCAACCGGCAGTGCTCGCCGTAATCGCAAGTGTCAGGCCTAACGTTTTCCGGTCACGTAAACAACCGACTCGAATGAGCCAAAGGACAACTAAGCTGGCTGCCAGCCATTGTTGACCGACTAACCAGCTACTTAACAGTCCCACACTAATCGCCGCAAAGAAAAGCCGCGACACCTAGTTGTGATTTAATAAAATTTGGTCAAGTCCCAACTTATCTAAATCGGTTTGATCAAATTCAACTTGTTGTAACGCCACTTGTTTGCGTTTGATCAACGCCATGGCATAATCGTCATTATGATAATTACGTAAATAGTGAATCTTAGTAATCCCAGCTTGCAACAACATTTTTGTGCATTGCAAACATGGAAAATCTGTCACATAAATTTCGGCACCATCCGTCGCAGCACCAAACTTCGCACATTGCAAAATCGCGTTCATTTCCGCATGGATCGTTCGCATACAATGACCGTCAACTAAATAACACCCTTCGTCAATACAATGCACATCGCCGGAAACAGACCCATTATAGCCACCTGCAATAATCCGTTTATCACGCACGATCGTTGCCCCAACAGATAACCGTTCACACGTACTCCGCGTTGATAACAACACCGCTTGCATCATAAAATATTGATCCCATGGAATTCGTTGATCTTTCATTAATTTTGCCTCGCTTTCAATAGCAGTAGTATACCAAATTGTTAGGCCAGCGACTAGACCGTCAGCTGACTACGAAACTTTTCAAGCGTCTTATCGCCAATCCCAGACACTTGTTTTAAATCGTCGACCGACTTAAAACCATCATGCGTATCACGATATTCAATAATCTTCTCAGCCTTCTTTTGTCCCACGCCCGACAATTGTTGTAATTCTGTCACGTTAGCGGTATTCAAATTGATTTGCGTGCCACCATTACCACCAGTCGAACTACTGCTGGCGGCTGTTTTAGTGCCACTTGTCGTTGCTACTGGACCGCTACTATTAGCGGTCCCGGTTGTGCTTCCAGCTACTGATGCGCTTTTTTCACCTTTTTTAGGGACATAAATGACTTGTTGATCCGTCACCTTTTCAGCTAGATTCACTTGTAAGCGGTCGGCCTTAGGTGCTAAACCCTTTGCCATCGCAATGACATCAGCGACCCGCATCGAGGCTTTCACCTGATAAATTCCAGGTTGGTGAACCGCGCCCTTAACATCGACGTACATTGGACCACTGCTACTACTAGTTGTCGCGGCGGCCCCCCGCTGAGTTGCAGTCGGGGCGGCCGTTGCCGATGAACGACTACTACCAGCTGCTTGACTTGGTAATACTTGACTACTCGCTAAGGCGGCATCGCCCACCACTGGCGCCGGTCGTTGCGCTAGATGTAAAATGACCATCAAACTCATCAAGATGGCGCCGCCACCACCCAAGATCCACGCCAGCCGCGGATGCGCTTTTAGCCAGGCTAAGACATTAGTTTCCATTCCTTCAATCACCCTTTCAACACTTAGCTACGTATTATTATCAATGTTACTTTTCCGCACAAAAAAAGATTTAAGCAAATTGCTCAAATCTTTAATGGGTTTCTAAATAGTGTACAGCTTGTTTAAAGGTTGTCACCGGAACGACCTTTAAATTTGGCGCATATTTTTTAGCCGTTGCTTTAGCTAATTGATAATTGGTTTGATGGTCTTCTTCCAACGCTAAGACGGCCTTAGTCGGCTTAACATACGGGGCAAAGAAAATCGTCGCGCCAGCTTTTTTAGCTGCGATAATTTTCTTATCAATCCCACCGATTTCACCAACTGAACCATCTGGGTTAATCGTCCCAGTACCAGCAATCTTGCGGCCATGTCGCAAATTCTGATTAGTTAGTTGTTGATAAATCTGCAAGCTAAACATTAAGCCCGCTGATGGCCCACCAATATCTCCCGGATCAACTTTAACCGGAATCTTAGTCGTGACTTTCACATTATCAGTCAACGTAATCCCAATACCTGCTCGCTTGGTCGTTAGCTTGATCAACGGCGCAGTCTTCGTCTTAGTCTTACCATTGTGTTGATATGTGATAGTCACACTTTTGCCGACACCTTGTTTGGCAATATAGCGCTGATAGCCTTGGGCATTGCTAAAATGATGCCCATTCACTTTAGTAATCGTATCGCCAACTTTGATTGCCGACTTAAACTTAGATTGCTTTTCCACCTCAAGCACATAAATCCCCCGATAAGTCTTGTGATAACTTGCATGGGCGGCTTGATATGCGGTGGCGATAGCTTCGTTCGTCGCACTGCGCATATAAAAAGCTTGCACTTTATCATAAGTCGCATTATCTTGACCACCCGTGACCTCAGCGGCTGAAACGACTGAATAATGCGGATTTAATTGCGCATATAACCACGTAATCGGTCGTGCTGGTGCCATTAACACCGACGTCAACATGAATTTACCAGCACGCTTATCTGGATGCCCTTTGATCGTGACAAAAGACTTTAGATTGTTGGCACTCCCGGGACCTTCAATATAATAAGGCAGTGGGATCAAGAACAAGCCTAAAATGACGATAATTGCGACTAAGGCTACCCAATATTGACGTAATAACCGTCGTAACTTAGTCATGACGACGTGCCATTAATCGTGCTTGGAGTTTTTCGGCAACCGCATCGGGCACATATTGATGAATATCGGCACCCATCTTACCAACTTCTTTAATCAAACTTGATGAGAAGTACGCATATGGTGGTCGTGCCACTAAACAAACGGTTTCAATTTCAGCATTCAAAGATTGATTCATCCACGCAATATCACGCTCATAACCAAAGTCTTGTTCGTTGCGCAACCCACGAACTAATGCGGTCGCATGTTCTTGCGCCATAAACTCAACCGTTAAACCGGTTGCTGCTTTGACTTCAACATTTGTTAAAGTGGCGACTTCTGCTTGAATCATCGCCACCTTTTCAGCCATCGTAAACAAAGGCTGCTTACTCGTATTGACCATCACTGCCACAATTAAGTGGTCAAATAACCGACTTGCACGTTTAATCAAGTCAAGATGACCACGGGTTACTGGATCAAAGCTGCCTGGAAAAACAGCGATTGTCATGCGTGGTCACCCACTTCCTGTTTTTGATATACCGTAATCACAGTAATACCATAGTCTTGTTGCCGCGTCATCTTAAATCCAGGAATATCGTCGGTCAACGCAGCATGCGTATCCGTTTCACAAATGACCCGACATGCCGGATTTAGCAAACCTAAGTCTTGGCATTTTAAAATATCCGCCACGATTTTTTGTTTCGCATAGGGTGGATCTAAAAATAATAAATCAAAATGCTGGTTTTGTTGGGCGAGACGTTCTAAAGTCCGTTCAGCATCCCCTTTAATCACTTCAAACCGATCCGCAGCTTTGGTCACTGCAATGTTGTCTTTAATCGTTTTAATGGCCTGATACTGACGGTCAATCAAAACCGCATGGTC
The DNA here is from genome assembly GCF_005405085.1 of Lactiplantibacillus daowaiensis. GTDB lineage: Bacteria > Bacillota > Bacilli > Lactobacillales > Lactobacillaceae > Lactiplantibacillus > Lactiplantibacillus daowaiensis. The sequence continues at coordinate 26,143 of NZ_BJDJ01000025.1, forward strand.
AACGCCGCGCGAGACCGCTTCAATACTCAAACCACCACTACCAGCAAACATATCTAATGACTGGCCGCCATCAAAATAAGGCCCAATAATGTTAAATAGGGCTTCTTTAACCTTATCAGTCGTCGGCCGGGTCTGCATGCCTGGCACGGCTTTTAAACGCCGGCCTCCAAAATCACCTGCTACAATTCGCATTCGTTAGTCACCAACTTTAATCATCCTCTTCGCTATCGATGCCGGCCTGCGGTTTAAAGAACCCGCGGTCGACGCGTTCACCAAAGTTCATATCAATATCCGGCCGATAAGACGGTTCCACTCGGCGGACAAAATTTAATTTATTCAATTTCACTGTCGCGGGTTGAACTTGTGCTTCATCTAAATATAAAACCACATAGTGCATTTTTCGCGACTGGTATTGAATCGTGCCAAAGCGTTTTAATTGGCGTACTTGTTTCATTGAGTGTAAATAAACAATTAATGCGCGGCGCGGTTTAACGGTAAATTCCATCGTGCTGCCACCTCTTTCTACTATCTTTTAAATGTTAGGCTAGATTGGCAAGTTCGTCAACTAGCAGGGTTAAAAAAAGACCCGCGAACTTAATCGCGGGTCACACCGTCATTATTGCGGCGTAATTTCAATTAACAAGTCATCGGTTTGAATAACATCACCGCCACTAACATAAACATGTTCGATGATGCCATCTTCAGGTGCTTGAATGGTGGTTTCCATCTTCATTGCTTCAGTAACAATCATTGGTTGCCCCTTCTTGACCGTATCACCCTTCTTAACTAAGAGTTTCAAGACTGAGCCACTCATCGTTGCCCCAACTTCATTTTCATTCGTTGGTTCAGCTTTTCTTGTGCTAGAAGCTGTTTGATGAACAGCGTTATCCTTAACCGTGATTTCTTGATTCTGACCATTGATACTAAAGTATAAGGTCCGAATCCCATCCACATCAGGATCACTCAATTGGTTCAACTTAACGATCATTGTCTTACCTTGCGCCAATTCAATATTAACCGTTTCACCTAACCGCATACCTTGGAAGAAGGTTGGTGTATCTAATAAGGAAACATGGCCGTATTGCTTGTGTTCGGCTTGATAATCTAAGAAGACTTTCGGATATAAAATATAACTCAAAACTTCTTGATGATTTGGTTCATGACCTACTAACTTAGCCAATTCAGTCTTAGTTGCGGCAAAATCAGCTGGCTTGGCCAAACTGCCTGGTCGAACCGTCAATGGTTTGTGATCCTTTAAAATAATCTTCTGCAACTTCTTTGGGAAGCCGCCAACTGGTTGCCCAATATTACCGGCAAAGAAGTTGATCACAGAATCTGGGAAATCATACTTACCGCCATGATCATAAACATCATCTGGTGTTAAATCATTTTCCATCATAAACAAGGCCATGTCACCAACCACTTTGGAACTTGGGGTAACCTTAATGATATCACCAAACATGTCATTGACCGTCGCATACATATCCTTAACTTCTTCCCAACGGTCGCCTAACCCAACAGCCTTCGCTTGTTGTTGTAAGTTTGAATATTGACCACCAGGCATTTGTGTTTGATAAATATCCGTTTGTGGCCCAGTCATCCCATTGGAGAAGTCTTGATAATAAGGCCGAACCCCTTGCCAGTAGCGGTTGATGGTTTCAACGTTATTAATATCCACATCCGGTTGCCGATCATTATGTGCCAACGCATAATATAGGGAACTCATTGATGGTTGACTAGTCGTCCCCGATAGTGCACTGGCAGCAACATCCACGACATCGACCCCAGCTTCAACAGCGCGGGCATAGGTAAAGATCCCATTACCAGTCGTATCGTGGGTATGCAGGTGCACGGGCACATCTAGGGCGTCCTTTAAGGTCGAAACAAGTTCATAAGCCCCTTCAGGCTTCAAGACCCCTGCCATATCCTTAATCGCAATAATATCAGCCCCGGTTGATTGCAAATCTAAGGCTAACTGCTTGTAATAAGCCAAGTCATATTTTTGCCGATTAGGGTCCATAATATCGCCGGTATAACAAATCGTCCCTTCAGCAATCTTCCCTGTTTCTTTGACCGCTTGGATACTCTTTTCCATCTGCGGTACCCAGTTCAAACTGTCAAAGATCCGGAAAACATCAATCCCACTTTGCGCTGATTCCAAAATAAATTCACGAATGACGTTATCGGGGTAGTTTTGGTACCCGACAGCATTACTGCCACGGAATAACATTTGGAATAAAGTCCGTGGCATGGCTTGACGTAACTTTTTCAACCGATCCCAAGGATTTTCATTCAAGAAGCGATAAGCCACATCAAAGGTCGCCCCGCCCCACATTTCATATGAGAATAATTGCGGTAAAGCTTTTTGAGAGGCTTCGGCGACCGCCAACATATCTTTAGTCCGCATCCGCGTCGCAAATAAACTTTGATGGGCATCCCGCATCGTGGTATCCGTTAGCAAGACTTCTTTTTGATCTAATAACCAACTTTGAAGACCCGTAACCCCTTTAGCATCTAAGACATCCTTAGCAGTCACGATATCTTTGGCAATTGGCTTAAAGTCATCCTTGAATTCAACGTCTGGATAGTACTTCTTTGAATGTTGCGCCACATCAGCAAAACCGTTAACCGTCACATTCCCAATGTACTTCAACATCTTATCTTCTTGTTGTGTGTCATCTGGGAACTTGAAGAGTTCTGGTTTTTGATCAATAAACCGGGTGCTAGCTTCTCCAGCCTGGAACGTTGGGTCATCGATCACGTTTAACATGAACGGAATGTTCGTCTTAACCCCACGAATATCAAATTCAGTTAAGACCCGACGCATCTTATGCACGGCCGCTTTAAAGTTCCGGGCAACGACACAAGCTTTAACTAACAATGAGTCAAAGTATGGTGTCACAATGGCCCCAGAATACGTATTACCCGCGTCTAACCGCACGCCATTACCACCTGGTGACCGGTATGTCTCAATTCGGCCAGTATCAGGCATAAAATCATTGGCTGGGTCTTCGGTCGTAACCCGACATTGAATCGCTGCACCTTTATACGTTAACGCATCTTGGTGTGGCAAATGCAAGTCTTCAAACAAATCGCCGCCTTGGGCAATCTTTAATTGGGCATGCACAATATCGATTTCGGTAATCATTTCAGTAACCGTGTGTTCAACTTGGACCCGTGGGTTAACTTCCATGAAATAGAATTGATCGCCTTCAACTAAGAATTCAACGGTCGCCGCGTTCAAGTAATGCACGCTCTTCATTAATTCAACCGCCGCATTACAAATCTTTTGCCGTAATTCAATTGGCAATGCCACGGCTGGTGCAAATTCAATGACCTTCTGATTCCGCCGTTGGACGGAACAGTCCCGTTCGAATAAATGCATCACATTACCATGGGCATCCCCTAAAATCTGCACTTCAATGTGCTTAGGATGCGCAATAAATTTTTCTAAGTAAATTTCGTCGTCGCCAAAAGACTGCATCGCTTCAGAACGAGCCCGATCAAAGGCTTCTTGTAATTCAGAAGCTTCATGCACGATCCGCATCCCACGGCCACCACCACCCATGGCAGCTTTAATCATAATTGGAAAGCCATACTTTTGGGTGAATTGAAGGGCTTCATTTAAGCTTTGAACAGGATGTAATGTACTTGGAATCGTTTGAACACCAGCATCTTGTGCCACTTGTTTAGCGGTGATCTTATCCCCAAACATTTCCAATTGTTCTGGCGTTGGCCCCACAAAGGTCAACCCTTCTTCCGCACAACGCCGCGCAAAAGTGGCGTTTTCTGCTAAAAAGCCATAACCAGGATGGATCGCATCCACATGATTTTCTTTAGCAATCCGAATAATGTCTTCAATATCTAAGTAAGCGGCAATTGGTGCCAGGCCTTCACCGACCAAGTACGCTTCATCAGCCTTAAAACGGTGAACAGAAAATTCATCTTCTTTGGCATAAATCGCAACGGTTTGCATGCCGAGTTCATGACACGCCCGGATAACCCGCGTTGCAATTTCACCACGGTTAGCAATTAATACTTTTTTCACCAGAATTCCCTCATTTCCAAATTAGATAAGCTTAACTTTCTTGACGAACAGCGGTTAAACGATGACGCTTTTCACGCGCCGCAATGTTTAACACTAACCCGAGTGACAACGTTAAAACCATCATACTGGACCCCCCGTAACTCATGAACGGGAAAGTAACCCCAGTAATTGGGATCAAACCAACGATCCCACCAACATTGATAAAGGCCTGGATAGTCATAAAAGCGGCTACCCCGTAACAAACCAACGTATTGAACGTACTCGAGGAGCGTACGCCAATATAAATCACCCGCATCACGATAACAGCCAGTAACACCATTATCAATAAGATCCCGATTAAACCGAGTTCTTCAGCGGTAATTGACATAATAAAGTCGGTGTTCGGTTCTGGTAAATAGCCGCGTTTTTGCAAGCTATTCCCAATCCCGACGCCGGTTAAGCCACCATTTGAGATGGCATAATAAGAATTCACCAGTTGGGCCCCATCACCTGACGCGGTCGTAAATGGGTTCATAAACCCAATAAAGCGGCGTAGTTGGTAATGATCAGATAAAACCTTTTGTGGCAAGTGGCTGATCAATGGAACTAAAATCCATTCAAAGCCCATGACAACTGCCGCAAACGAACCGACCCCAATAAAATACGACATCCCACTGGCAAATAAAATCACCGCAGCAATTGCTAAATTAATCGACGCTCCCCCGAAATCGGGTTGAATCACGATTAAGAAGATCATAATTGCCATTAATACGAGTTGCGAGTTTAAGTCCCGTAACTTAACGGTGCCTAATTGACGCTCACGCCGATCCACGATCGCCGCTAAATACACAATTAGATAAAACTTACAAAATTCGGCCGGTTGAATTGACACGGGCCCTAAAACGATCCAGCCCGCCGCCCCATTGATAGATGTCCCAAACATCCGCAATAACAATAAGACGAGCAACATGCCGACCCCGAGTATGCTCCAAAAGCCAATTTGCTTAAAGAACTGCAAATTAATCGCAAGCATAAACATCGTTATCATCAAGCCGATAATCACCCACATACATTGCCGAATTAAATAACTCGTCGGCGATGAGCCGTTATTAGCTGCGACATACGAACTGGCCGAATACACCATCACGATCCCAATCCCACTTAAAATAAAGTACGGAATTAAGATGAGATAATCTAAATAGTGTGCCTGCCGATAAATGGCCTTAAACATGACCTGTAAATCCCTCCATCCAGCATTTAACCATTCCTCAAATCGCACCATTAATTAATGGTTTTAATAAAACTCGCTTGCAACAATTATAGCATAGTCCGAATTGTCACAACCTGTGAAATCATTAATTTGTGGTTAGTTTTTAATTTTTTAATCTTAGCCCCGATTCAGTTTACAGTAGTTTTCACGGTCATTATTAGGAACCATCTAGTCCCTGGTCAAACCGAACATTTAATCAAATCTTCACTTTCACCAATTCAGGCTAACTTTGAAATTTCAGTTAAATTACGAACCAAATTGACCCTACAAAAAAAGCCTAAACCAACAATGTTGGTCAGGCTTTTTTTAATAATCAAGTTTAAATTACTTGTTCATTTTACGTTTCTTAGCTTCTTTTTCACGTGAGTTCGTGTTCAAGATTTGCTTACGTAAACGAACGTGATCTGGTGTGATTTCGCAATATTCATCGCTGTTCAAGAATTCAAGTGATTCTTCAAGCGTCAAGTGAGTTGGCGTCTTGATTGTAGCAGTTAAATCCTTGTTTGATGAACGCACGTTGGTCATGTTCTTACCCTTAGTGATATTAACTGAAATATCATTTTCACGGCTGTTTTGACCAACAATCATCCCTTCATAGACATCAGTACCTGGGTCGACAAAAATCGTCCCACGGTCTTCGATACCCATTGTGGCATAAGTCGTTGTCTTACCTTGGTTGATTGAAACTAAGGCACCGTTACGACGACCAGGGTTCCAGTTCTTGATTTCAGGCATGTATTTCGAGAAGGTATGGTTCATGATCCCGTAACCACGCGTTAATGACAAGAATTCAGTTGAGTAACCAATTAAACCACGAGAAGGTGCTAAGAAGGTCAAACGAGTTTGGCCGTTACCAGTACTTTCCATGTTCTTCATTTCACCCTTACGTTGTGACAAGGTATCAATGATGGCACCCGTATATTCGTCTGGCGTATCGATTTGAACAGATTCGAATGGTTCGCTCCGAACACCTTCAACGTCACGATAGATAACTTCTGGACGAGATGCTTGTAATTCATAACCTTCACGCCGTAACGTTTCGATTAAGATTGACAAATGCAATTCCCCACGACCAGAAACAACCCATGAACCAGGTTCGTCAGTATCTTCAACCCGCAACGAAACATCGGTTTCAAGTTCTGATTTCAAACGTAATTCCAATTGACGAGCGGTCACGAATTTACCGTCTTGGCCGGCAAATGGTGATGAGTTCGTCCCAAAGGTCATTTGTAACGTTGGTTCGTCAATCCGTAAGATTGGCAATGCTTCTGGATGTGCTGAATCAGCAACAGTTTCACCAACGTTGATATCTTCCATCCCGGAAACGGCAACTAAGTCACCAGCATGGGCTTCGTTGATTTCCAAACGTTGTAACCCGAAGAACCCAAATAACTTGGTTACACGGAAGTTCTTCTTGCTACCGTCAAGCTTCATAACAGTAACATTATCGCCGACCTTCATGGTCCCACGGAAGACCCGACCAATACCAACCCGACCAACATAATCGTTGTAGTCTAACATGGCAACTTGGAATTGTAATGGTTCATCAGAGTTGTCAATTGGCGTTGGGATCGTCTTGATGATCGTATCAAAGACAGGCTTCATCGTATGTTCTTGCTTAGCAGGGTCTGATTCGTAACTTGAAGTCCCATTTAAAGCTGAAACATAAACAACTGGGAAGTCTAATTGTGATTCGTCCGCACCTAATTCGATGAATAAGTCTAAGACTTCATCCACAACTTCTTCAGGACGCGCACCAGGACGGTCGATCTTGTTGATAACGACGATTGGGGTTAAATGTTGTTCCAAAGCCTTCTTCAAAACGAAGCGGGTTTGTGGCATTGTCCCTTCAAACGCGTCGACAACTAATAAGACCCCGTCAACCATACGCATGATACGTTCAACTTCACCACCGAAATCGGCATGTCCTGGCGTATCCAAAATGTTGATTTGTTTGTCGCCATAACGAACGGCCGTGTTCTTAGAAAGGATCGTGATACCGCGTTCCTTTTCGATTGCATTAGTGTCCATCGCCCGATCACCAATCTGGACGTGTTCATCAAGGGTATCCGATTGCTTAAGCATTTCGTTAACTAAGGTTGTTTTACCGTGGTCAACGTGGGCAATAATGGCAATGTTGCGGATATCATCTCTAAATTTCAAAATTGATCTTCCTTTCATCCTTCAAAAATTCAAACCGTTATTTTTAACGGCAGAAATCTTACATATATTAATACAAACCGGCGCTACTATCAAGTTACTTGTGCGCGCTAATTAACTCGTAACGCCGTTTTCATTGGCTTTCATGCCTTGGCATAAAAAAACTGTGACATTTGGGTCACAGTCACACCGTTTACTTGACGATTGCCAAAATAGCACGTTGCGCACTCTTAGTTGCTACTAGTACAGCACCAGATGATAACATATTTACTGGCGTGCCGTCAACTTGCGACACAACTAGGCCAAGACTTTCAGCTAAGACGCGTCCCGCTGCAAAATCCCACGGCCGTAAATATGACAAGTAACCGACTAATTCGCCAGCCAAAACTTGGCTAATCTGAACCCCGGCACTGCCTAAAATCCGTGGACCTAGACTCGTTTGGGCAATCGTCTGCATCTGATATTTATTGTGAATCAATAGTGGGCCACTAGCACCAAATAAGCCCTCAGCTAATGGGGCGTCACGCGGTGCCGGTAACGGTCGCTCATTTAACGTTACGCCAACAATTGGCCCGCCAGCATACAACTTATCGGCCATCACGTCATAAATATAACCCAACGTTGGCTCACCGTCGATGTACAACCCAATCATCATCGCAAAGTGATTCCGTTGATGCACAAAATTCATGGTGCCATCAATCGGGTCTACGATCCAGACATGCCCTGCTAAGGTTTCGACTTGATCACCAAGACCTTCTTCAGCTAAAATGCGCGCTTGCGGATCCAGTTGTCGTAGCCGTTGCACTAAAAAGTTCTCGTTACTACGATCAACGTTAGTCACCAAATCTTTGCGACTGGTCTTTTCGTCAATGGTTAACGTTTGACCCATGGCTGCTAACACTTGGGTACGCGCATCTTTTAATAAAACTTGCACTGCTTGGTTTAATTGTTCTAATGCTTGTTTTTCCACATCGGTCACCTAACCTCGATAGCGAACCCGGGCCTTAGTCGTCGTTTGCGCAGTTTGCATCGTGTGATAGATGCTATAACCCGAAGCGGCTTCAAATTCCCGCGAGAGTTGTTTTTCCATGGATTTCGCAGGGACAACCATCTTGAATGCCCGGTAAGCTGCTAATAAATCCGCTTTGGCGACTGTGCTTTCATTAGCCGCTTCAATTAATTGATAAAAATGAGTCACAGTGATGATTTCAGCCGTGGTCCAAGTTTCATCAAGTGGATATTGATAATTTTCATTGGTCGTCATCTTGTTCAAACTCCCCCGCTGCGACGCGGTCCAAATCTTGACGAACTTGGGCGGCGATTACAGCATATTCTTTTTGTTCTTCATCAGATAACACGACATCAGCCAAGCGTTTAATGCCATTGGCACTAATTAGCACTGGTGACGCTAACCCAACTTGTTGGCCATCAGCGCCCGTTTGCACATTGGTAACGGTGCCAATGAACGGCTGGTGCTGATAAAATGCACTTAGAACTTGTACTAATGCTAACACACTCAAGGTTTGATTGGTAACAATTGCGGGGTCATCGACCTTATCTTGGTCGGCAGCCATTGCTTCAGCCCCAAAACTGGTATCTTGGTTAGCCACATAAGTCAGTACCGGTGCCGGACCGATATATGACCGGCTCCATGAAATTAAATGGGCTTGTGCGGTTCCAACAACAAACGCATGCACATCATGCGTACCGACATTCAGCTGATTCTGCAATAATTGCTCCAATAAGCGGCTTTGTGGTAAGGTCCCGAGTCCTAAGACCCGTTGATGGTCAATACCGCTGAAACGTGCTGCTAGCACGCTTAAAACAGCATCATTGCTGCCAGTCAGTAATAACTTACCATTGAAGCCAGCCGCCATCGCGGCATTTACAAATTGACGGAATAATGGCAATGTTGCCCGTAAGTCGGCTTCAGCATCCCCGTCCGCAGCCAGCGGCACGAGGTTGCCAATAATTAAACTATCGGCTTGCGAATAATCTGGTTTAGCTTTAGCGAGTAATGAGAATTGGCGACAGGCGGTGCTAGCGGTAATTAAGGATTGATACCGTGGTGTTTCATCAGCATCGGTCGCGACGATCAAGGTCAATGGCAAGTCTTTTGCCATGGCGATTAAAATGAGTTGTTGTACGAATTCGAATAATCCACGAATAATAACTGTATTGTTCATGAAATCCCTCCCAACCTTCGCTAATTATTGTACCTAAGCTGTCAAGGATTTCAAGTAAATGTTAAGAAAAAGCTTAAGCTTTTGTAACATAAGCGCCAGTTCACGGTCGATTGCGGAATTCTTAAGTTTGGTTAAAACAAAAAAAGTTTGTGCCGCATGATCGACACAAACTTTTTTCATTCTAACCTAGACCTATTCCAATGAAACTTGTTAAATATGCGTTGGGTAACCCATGGCTGCATCCGCGGCTTCTTGGACAACTTCGCCCAAGGTTGGATGTGGATGGATGGTCAAGGCCAAATCTTCAGCATTAAGGCCACCATTAACGGCAACACTTAATTCAGAAATCAAGTCACTCGCACCTGGACCAGCAATTTGGGCACCAACAACAGTGCCTTCATCCTTAGTTGTCACTAAACGGAAGAATCCGTCCATTGAATTTAAGGAAATCGCCCGGCCATTTCCAGCAAATGGGAACTTCGAAGCCGTCACTTTTAAGCCAGCCTTTTCAGCTTCAGCTTTCGTCATGCCGACCGTTGCCAACTCAGGATCAGTGAAGCAAACTGCTGGTACCGAAACATAGTCGTTAGCGGTCTTCTTGCCACTGATAGCGCCAGCTGCCACTTTGCCTTCAGCGAATGCTTTATGCGCCAATGCAGGCCCAGCCACAATATCACCAATGGCAAAGATATCTTCAGCAGCCGTGCGTCCTTGCGCGTCGACTTCGATCAAGCCACGGTCAGTCAATTTAACATCGGTGTATTCCAAGCCCATGTCATCCGTATTAGGACGGCGACCAACCGTAACCATGACATAATCAGCATGGATTTCTTGTTCCTTACCATCAACTTCATAAGTTACAGTCACACCGTTATCATCTTGTTCCGAGTTTTTAGCCATGGCGTTAGTCACCACATCGACACCTTTAGCTTTGAAGTTCTTCAGTACTAATTGCACCATGTCTTTTTCAAAGTTCGGTAAGATTTGTGGTGTACCTTCTAAGATTGTGACGTGAGCACCTAAGTTCGCATAGGCACCGGCTAATTCAGAACCGATATAGCCCCCACCGATCACAACTAATTCTTTTGGTACTTCTGGTAAGTTCAACCCACCAGTTGAGTCAACGACCCGACCATTAAACTTAAAACCAGGAATTTCAACTGGCCGTGAACCGGTCGCCAAAATTAAATGTTCAAATTTATACGTTTGACCAGTATGATCACCATTCATCACCCGCAACGTGTGGTTATCATGCATGTAAGCTTCGCCAGTAACAACTTCCACTTTATGCTTCTTTAATAACATGGCAACCCCACCAGTTAACCGGTCGACCACTTGATGATCCTTCCAGTCTTGGGTAACTTTAAAATCTAGCACTGGGTCTTGAATGTTCTTAATGCCAAAGATTTTACTGTCTTTAGCTTCTTGTAACCGATGACCGGCGCTAATTAAAGCTTTTGATGGAATACAGCCGACATTTAAGCAGACCCCACCAATATGTTCTTTTTCAACGATCATGACTTTTTGACCGAGTTCTGCGGCCCGAATTGCAGCCACGTAACCACCAGGGCCCGCGCCGACGATAATTGTATCGCGTTCTTCAGCAAAATCTCCTACAACCATTCTGACCTCATCCTTCCATCAACAATAATTCTGGATCATGTAACAAGGACTTCAATAAGTTCATTGCTTTTTGTGCTGTTGCGCCATCAATCAAACGATGATCAAAACTCAATGACAACTTTTGCATCTTGCCAACGACAATTTCGCCATCTTCATTGACGTATGGTTCTTTACCGATCCGACCAACACCTAAAATTGCAACTTCTGGTTGGTTGATAACTGGCGTAAACCAGCCACCACCGATTGAACCGATATTACTAATGGTAATTGAACCGCCGCTCATTTCGTTAGCCTTCAACTTGCCATCGTAAGCTTTTTGGGTGTTGTCAGTGATTTCCTTGGCAATTGCAAACAAGCCTTTACCTTCGGCATGCTTGATATTTGGTACTAGCAAGCCCCGATCAGTATCCGTTGCAACCCCAACATTATAGTAATGTTTGTAAACAATTTCTTTATTCGCATCGTCAATTGACGCATTGAATTCTGGGAATTGTTGCAACACGGCAACCATTGCCTTAACAAAGTATGGTAAGAAAGTTAAGTGAATATCGCGTTCAAGTGCAAGCGCCTTGTACTTCTTACGATGTGCCATTAACGCACTCACTTCAACTTCATCAAATAAGGTAACATGTGGCGCCGTATGTTTACTATTAACCATCGCTTTTGAAATGGCCTTCCGAATTGGGGTCATCTTTTCGCGAGTTTCAAGTTCTGGCGTATCTGAAACGTAAGGTTTAACTGGTGCTGGAGCAGCTTCAACTGGCGCTGCTGTTTCAGCAGGTGCAGCCGGAGCGGCCGCTTGACTGCCAGTTGCCGTTGGTGCACCGGTATAGTTATCAATATCTTGCTTGGTAATTTGACCATGTGCCCCACTTGGGGTAACCAAACTAATGTCGATATCTTTATCCCGAGCATATTGACGTACAGATGGCATGGCTAAGATCCGTTTGTTAGGATCAGCAGCCACGATTGGCGCATTGTCACTAGTAGCAGTTGGTGCTGCCGCAGGTGCAGCGGGCTTGTCAGCGGTTGCATTTTCAGCAGCTGGTTTTGCCGCTGGGGCAGCATTTTCGCCAGAACCATCATCGATGGTCACAATCACATCGCCAATTTTAGCGGTTTCGCCTTCTGGAATTAAAATTTCAATAATCTTACCATCAACAGGTGATGGTAATTCTTCAACGGATTTATCATTTTGAATTTCAACTAATGAATCGTCTTCCTTGACTTCATCACCAGGTTTTACGAGCCATGATGCAATTTCGCCTTCTTCAAGACCTTCACCAAGCTCTGGTAACTTAAACTCGTAAGCCATTGGATAACTTCCTTTCATAGCAACCGCGCACGGTTGTTTTTCAATGCCGCAAAATAATTAGTAGTTTAAAATTTCGCGGGTCTTTGCTTCGATGTCGTCTTCAGCTGGGAGCCAATCGTCTTCGGCTAACCCAAATGGATAAATGGTATCTGGTGCTGAAACCCGACCAACTGGTGCGCTCAAGTATAAGGCACCCTTTTCAGCAATTAATGAAGCAACATTCGCTGCAATCCCAGCTTGCCGTTGGGCTTCTTGAATCGCAACCGCCCGACCAGTCTTTTCAACTGATTTGAGAATGGTGTCTTCATCAAGTGGTGATAAGGTCCGTAAGTCAACAACTTCAACTGAAAGGCCTTCTTTTTCAAGCTTTTCAGCCACTTTAAGTGATTGGTTAACTTGCGCACTGTAAGCAAATAAGGAAATATCGGTCCCTTCGCGGACAACCGCTGCTTTATCTAACGGTACCGTATAAGCTTCATCTGGAATATCCGCTTTCATTGACCGATAAAGTTTTAAGTTTTCAAGGAAGAAAACGGGGTCATTGTTACGAATCGATGAGATCAACAACCCTTTAGCATCATATGGATTAGATGGGGTAACCACCCGTAAACCAGGGATTTGCGCTAAGTAACCTTCTAAGGAGTCGGCGTGCATTTCTGGGGTATGCGTCCCACCACCATATGGTGACCGAATCGTAATTGGCATATGCCGTGTCCCACCAGTCCGGAAACGTTCCCGTGACATTTGACCAGCAATCGAATCTAAGGTTTCAAAAATGAAGCCTAAAAATTGGATTTCAGGAATTGGGCGGAAGCCTTCTAGTGCTAACCCAATGGATAACCCGCCAATACCTGATTCAGCTAAAGGAGTATCGAAAACACGGTCTTCGCCAAATTCAGCTTGGAGACCATCAGTGGCGCGGAAAACCCCACCGTTTTTACCAACGTCTTCACCGAAAAGTAAGGTCTTATCATCCGACCCTAATTCTAATCGAAGTGCATCAGTAATCGCTTGAATATACGTTTTCTTTGACATGTTACTTCGACTCCTTTGCTTGATATTCCGTAATTTGTTGTTGAATGTTTTGTGGTTGTTCTTCAAAAACATTTTCCAAAAATTCGGTCATTTTTTGTTTAGGCGCATCATCGGCTTGCTTAACCGCAGCTTTGATGTCGGCTTTCACTTGTTCCACGTATTCGTTTTCTAAGTCTTCTGACCAAACACCTTGTTCAGTCAAGTATTTGCGATAACGAATCAATGGATCATTGTCAAACCAAGGTTGTTCTTCATCTTTAGTCCGATAACGTTTAGGATCATCCCCAGCGTTCGTATGTGGACCAAATCGGTAAGTCAAGGTTTCGATCATGACTGGGCCGTTACCAGCAGCTGCATATTCACGCGCAGCTTTGGTGACTTCATGAACAGCTAAGAAGTCCATCCCATCAACTTGAACGCTTGGAATACCTGCTGCAACTGCTTTTTGTGCCAACGTCTTAGCTGCAGTTTGTTTGCGACGTGGTACTGAGATCGCATAACCATTATTTTGAACGATGAAGACTGCTGGTGCTTGGAAGGCACCGGCAAAGTTCATACCTTCATAGAAGTCCCCTTGCGACGTCCCACCATCACCGGTGTAAGTGTACGCAACTTTATCTTCAGTACCGTTCTTCTTGATCCCTAAAGCGACCCCAGCGGCTTGAATGTATTGTGCGCCAATAATGATTTGTGGTGGCATTGCTTGCAAGTCTTCTGGATATTCATTACCTAAGACGTGTCCACGTGACCAAAGGAAGGCTTTATAAACCGGTAACCCATGTTGAATCAACTGTGGGATATCTCGATAAGCTGGCATCAAGAAATCGGTTGACTTCATGGCTGAATTACTACCCATTTCACTGGCTTCTTGACCTTCTGTTGGGGCGTAGAACCCTAACCGACCTTGCCGGGTTAAGGCGTTAGAGCGTTGATGTAACGTCCGCTCCCAGATCATTAGTTTTAAGAAATCGACTAATTGATCATTTGAATATTTAGAGACAATTTCTGGTTTGACTACCTTAGCTTGACCATCAATAACTTGCACCGGTTTAAAATCGTTGCCAAGTGCATCCCGGATCGCACTAAAATCGACAATTGGTTGTTCGTTGTCCATAAATGACACATCCCTTTCATGAACGTACGGGCTAAAGGTGGCTTACCTTTGCTCGTAATCGTTTTCATAATTACAAGTCTAATTTACCATTCACTTTCATTTTTTGCAAGCCCTTTCAAATCGCGAAATAACGGTTTTTTAGCTAAAATGATTGTGAACTTTTTCATTAACCAATTTAGCTCGCTTTCATGACTTTTTCGTGATTCTTGCTACTCTTTCATTTTTAGATATGCTAAACTTATTTTAATGTGTGAACTGCTATGCTAGTTCCAATGACAGAATCATTTTGGAGGTAATTTGCGTTGATCAAGATGAAAGATATCATCCGTGAAGGTAACCATACATTGCGGGACGAAGCAAAACCCGTTAAGTTTCCATTAAGTGCTGAGGATCAAAAACTCGCTACTGATATGATGGAATATTTGGAAAACAGTCAAGACCCTGAGTTAGCCAAGCGTTATGGCTTACGGGCTGGTGTTGGTTTAGCCGCACCACAAGTTGACGTTTCCAAACAAATGGCTGCTGTCTTAGTACCTGGGGAAGATGAAAATGCGGCACCAGTCTTTAAAGACGTTATTATTAACCCAGTTATCGTTAGCCATTCCGTTCAACCTGGCGCCTTAACTGAAGGCGAAGGTTGCTTATCCGTTGACCGTGATATTCCTGGCTACGTGGTCCGCCACGATCGGATTACATTACGATATTACAATACTGCGGGTGAACAAAAGAAGATTCGGTTAAAGAATTACCCTGCTATCGTATGCCAACATGAAATTGATCATTTACATGGCATCTTGTTCTATGATCACATTGATATGGACAATCCATTCAGTGCTGATGATGATTTAGTTTTGATTTCTTAAGACTAGTTTTAAAAAGCCGGTCGATTGATAATTTCAATCTGAAGTGAACCCACAAGTTTGGACAACTAAATTAAGCTGCTAACTGATTGGCAAGTTCTCGGTATTGTACCGGTGAC
>NZ_BJDJ01000026.1 GCF_005405085.1 Lactiplantibacillus daowaiensis
AAATGGGACGAGAAACCAAAATTCGGTTTCTCGTCCCATTTACTTGTACAGAGGCTAGTTATGTCACAGCCTCTTTTTTATGCTACTAACGCTGATTTTAAATCTGGGTTGATGCTATGTCGGGACACCTATTTGCACGTTGAACGAAATAAGGACGCCCTTGCGTTTTAGCGCGACGCCACCAAATAAGCTTAACCCCTGTTCATCATGACGATGAGCAGCGACATTAGCGTGAAGACGGCCAATAGCTCAGTTTGCGCGATAGCCAGCCACCAGCGAGCCAATAGGGGCATTTAAACGTACTAGCCAGTGGCTGGTTTCTAACCTAAAGCCGACCTGATTTGTCCGTTAGCTTGAGTAATTGGCAGGCAGTGTTAGCCAGGTTAACCGTAAAAACTTAAAAAACGTAAAAAATCGGTCTTTTCTTCGGAATCTTAATTTGAATAGCTGAGTTTACTTAAGAAAATTAAGTAAAACATAAATGATACCGTCATCATTAAATTAATATTAGAATATTATGACAAAACGAATTAGCAGATTTCGAAAGTCTATGTTATATTTTATGACATACCGTAGCGGTAGAATGAATTAGGAGGTCACCACATGAAGAAATGGCAAGTTGCAGTTGTCATGTTGTTAGCAGCCGTTGGGAGTTGGTTCACGTTAAATGCCAATGCTCAAGCGAAAACTTACACCATTGCGACGGATACCACGTTTGCCCCATTTGAGTTTCAGGCTAAGGGTGGTACATATAAAGGGATTGATATCGATATTTTAAAGGCGATTGCCAAAAAAGAGCATATCAATTATAAGTTAAAAGCGATCAGTTTTGGGGCCGCCGTACAGCAACTTAGTGCCAACCAAGTGGATGGGGTCATCGCCGGGATGAACATCACGCCCGAACGGAAAAAGACCTTCGACTTTTCAAATGCTTACTATACGTCTGGGGTCGTCATGGCCGTGGCCAAAGATAGTAAAATCAAGAACTTTAGTCAGTTAAAAGGTAAGACCGTGGCTTTAAAGACCGGGACTGCCGGGGCTACTTATGCCAAATCGATTCAAAGTAAATATGGGTTTAAAATTAAGTATTTCAATGATTCAAACAACATGTATAATGATGTCAAAGTCGGTAACTCAGCCGCCTGTTTTGAAGATTATCCTGTCATGTCTTACGGGATTAAAAATGGGATTGCACTGAAGATCGTTTCTAAGCAATATGAAGCCGGTGACTATGGCTTTGCCGTTAAGAAGGGCAAGAATGCCGCTTTATTGAAGAAATTCAATGCCGGCTTGAAAGCCATCAAAGCGGATGGCACTTACAAAAAGATTGTCGACAAATATTTACATTCCAGTGAATCATCCTTAACTGGTGAAACAGCTAGCAGTCGGACATTTGTTGGCTTGTTCACCCAAAACCTAAGCACCATTGGTAGTGGGTTGTGGATGACCTTGGAATTAACGATTATTTCAATTATTTTAGCCACGATTATGGGGCTAGTCCTCGGGGTCTTAGGCGTTATGCCTGGGAAGTTAGGCCCAGCAATTTCAAGTACGATCATCTATATTTTCCGGGGGATGCCATTAATGGTGTTGGCCTTCTTCATTTATATTGGGTTCCCAGATTTGATAGGGCATGGGTTTAAGATTCCCGCCTTTGTTGCCGGGATGATTACCTTGATGCTGAATGAAGGGGCGTATACCGGGGCCTTTGTTAAAGGTGGGTTCCAAGCCGTTGATGATGGTCAAATGGAAGCGGCTCGCTCATTAGGGCTACCATATTGGACGGCGATGCGCAAAGTTATTATGCCGCAAGGGATTCGGATCATGATTCCATCATTTATCAACCAATTCATCATCACGTTGAAGGATACGTCGATCTTGTCAGTTATTGGGATCGTTGAATTGACCCAAACTGGGACGTTGATTATTGCCCGGAACTTTGAAGGGTTCAAGATTTGGTTAATGATTGCGATTATTTACTTGATCATCATTACCTTATTAACGTGGTTGTCTAATTGGGTCCAAAAGAAGATTAACTAGTTAGCATTCATCTCGTAATGGCCTAGTAGGAAGTTAATATAGAGATAGGTCGTTTAAAAGCGTATCAGTCAGTACAATCATGAAAGGAAATATGTAAGCTTTCTAGATGTCACAATCAAGTCTGATTGCCGACATTGCTCTATATATTGCATAGTAGGTTCAACTAGTATGGCGAAAGTGGTTGTTAAAGATTTACACAAAAGCTATGGCGATAATGAAGTCTTAAAGGGATTAAACCTTGAAGTTGAAGACAACGAAGTCGTTTGTATGATTGGCCCATCCGGGTCAGGGAAGAGTACTTTTTTACGGTGCTTGAATGATTTGGAAGTCCCAACTAAAGGCCAAATCGTAATCAGTGGTTATGACTTGTCAGATAAAGGGACTAATATTAACTTGGTTCGCGAAAATATCGGGATGGTCTTTCAACATTTTAACTTATTTCCACATCTCTCGGTCTTACAAAATATTACCTTGGCACCAGTGCAGTTAGGCAAAGAATCCAAGGCCGAAGCTGAAAAGACCGCGCGGCACTTGTTAGATACGGTTGGTTTGGCGGATAAAGCCGATGCCATGCCAAAATCTTTATCTGGTGGGCAAAAGCAACGGGTCGCCATTGCGCGGGCCTTAGCGATGAAACCAAAGATTATGTTGTTTGATGAACCCACCTCAGCGTTAGATCCTGAAATGGTCGGCGATGTTTTGGACGTTATGAAGAAGTTGGCCGCGGATGGGATGACGATGGTTGTCGTGACCCATGAAATGGGCTTTGCTAAAGAAGTGGCTGACCGGGTCGTCTTTATGGCCGATGGCTTGATTCAAGAAACCGGTAAACCAGAAGATGTTTTTGAACATCCGAAGAGTCCACGGCTGCAAGACTTCTTAAACAAAGTCATTAATGTCTAAGGCGATTCAAATTCGACCGGCGACAGCGTGGGATGACTTTGAGGCGATTGCGACCCTGTATTTAACCGTTTGGCGAGCAGCCTATCAAGACCAACTTTCGGCGGCTAGTTTGGCTGCATTAACGCCAGCCATGTGGCAACCGGCTAAACGTTGGCACTACATGCAACTAGCGGTCACGACTGACCAACAGTTGGTAGGGGTCTGTACGGCTGGCCCAGCCCGGTTACCGAGTTGGCAGGGACAAAGTGAAATTTATTCACTGTATGTCTTGCCGGCCTATCAGCAGCAACGCGTGGGGTACCGGTTGTTACAAGCGGCCTTAGCAACACTACCAGCGGACGTACCAGTTAAACTGGCGGTTTTAACACAAAATAGTGTGGCACGCCGGTTTTATGAACGTGCAGGGTTCACCTTGACTGGTCAAACTAAAACCGATACGTTACCAACTGGTGAGTGTTTACACGAGCAAATTTATCAATTAAACGCATAAGAAAAGTCGTTCACATCAATGATGGTGTGAACGACTTTTTTACGGTTGTGGTAATTTATCATGTGCGTGTAACGTATAGTTGCTTTCACCAAAAGTCACATTATAACCACTTTCGGGGAGCCGCGTGCGGGCCCGATTAGTTGGCTTTTGCCAGTGGTCTAAAATCGCTGCAATGCAAAGGCACAATGGTTCAGTGGCTTCATCGGTAATGGCGAGTTCAAAGGCTTCGCCATTGGTTGTGACCACGGGTCGCATGGTCATCACGAGTTCAGTGCCGTGATAAATTCGGTAATTTTCAGTACTTAGGCTGCCCATGACGATCCAACGTAATTTGCGGACGTAGATCATTTCATGCCAAAAACCTAGAGTTTTACTAATTGAGCCAACATTTTGCCGATTGTAATATAACTCAAACTTCGGTAAGAGCCCGAGTGAGGTTTGTTTCACTTCGGCAAGTAGTTCCCCTTGGATCGCATATAAACTCAGTGCATCTTGTCGTCGCCCCCAGCGGCCGACGAGCAAGTAGTGTGACTGGTCATGTGCGTCACGCACGATTCGCGCGCCCTTGGCGAAACTATTGCGGCTGAAATATAGTTTGCGCATTGCCAACCCCCGTTTCCCGATAACCTATTGCTTGGCGAGTACTTCTAAAATGGCTTTGCCGACGCCGTCATTAACGTTAGTATCAGTTAAATGATTGGCTAACTGTTTGACTTCGACGGTGGCGTTGCCCATCGCATAGCTGGTACCGGCTAATTTTAGCATTGAAACGTCATTGTTGTTATCGCCAATGGCCATCACATCACTCATCGGGGTATTTAACATATTGGCATAACGTTCAACGGCGATCCCTTTTTGGGCGTTAACGTTGTTGATTTCAATGTTAGACCGTGATGATGAGGTAATCTTGATCGATGAATGCTTGGCTAATAATTCATCCGATAATGGTTGTAATTTCTTTGGACCTTCTTGACTAAAGGCGATGATCTTCATGACATGTTTTTTCGGATCATCTAGTAGTTCGTTATAGTTATCAACATAATTAATATCCATTAATTCTAAACGCGCCGATGCTAAGGAAATCGCGATCTTAAAGGACGTGTCTGGATTTAAGTTAGTTAATAAGTACGCGATTTCTTCAATCCGTTTGACTTTATTATTGGAGTACACCCCGTCATTACCGACGACTTCAAAGTAGTAGCCTTGTGCAGTGAGGGTGTGGAAAATCGCGCGCGAAACGGTTTTTGTAATGGGGACCATGTCGAGCATCTTGCCAGAAGCATCATAGACTTCGGCCCCGTTCAACGTAATCAGTGGTGCCGTAATCCCTTGAGCCGCAATTAATGGTTGGGCTTCCGAGTAACGCCGACCGGTCGAGACGATGAAGTGGACGCCTTGCTGTTGGGCTTTGAGAATGGCTTTGGCGTTAAAGTCTGAAACGGTCATTTCATTGTTTAATAACGTGCCATCCATGTCAGAAGCAATAATCGAAATCATCTTGTCACATCCTTAGTTGTCTTAATTAAGACTATTTTACCATGTTTAGGGGCTAATTCAGAATTATTATCATTACTGGTTTTGAGTATGCTACAATAAATCAAGAGGTGTTAAGGATGAAAGCGTTTATTCATACTGATTGGTGGGACGTGCTGGAACCAGAATTTGAAAAGCCGTATTACCAACAATTACATGAGTTTTTAAAATCTGAATATCGGACGAAAAATATTCATCCCGATATGTATCATATTTTTCAGGCCTTTGAATGGACGCCGTTTGCTGATACGAAGGTTGTCATTTTAGGTCAAGATCCATACCATGGTCCTAATCAAGCGCACGGACTGAGCTTTTCCGTGCTGCCAGGTGTACAAGTACCGCCATCGTTAGTCAATATTTATAAAGAACTACAAGACGATGTGGGTTGTACACCGGTCAATCATGGGTACTTAGAGGCTTGGGCCAAGCAAGGGGTCTTGCTGTTGAACTCAGTGCTAACCGTCCAAAATGGCGTGGCTTTTTCGCATGCTGGTCGGGGCTGGGAACAGCTGACTGATGTTGCGATTCAACGGCTATCAGAACGGCCAACGCCGGTCGTCTTTATTTTGTGGGGCAAAGCGGCCCGGTCCAAGATTAAGTTGATCGATACGCAGACCAATGTGGTGTTACAATCGCCACATCCGAGTCCGTTGTCAGCTTACCGTGGGTTCTTTGGCTCTAAACCGTTCTCTAAGACGAACGAAGCATTAGTCGCATTGGGTGAACAACCGATCAACTGGCAACTTCCTGAACACGTCCAACGCGAAAATTAATTATTTTACTGGAGGTCATCTCATGGATTTATTTGCATCATTGGCACAAAAGATTACTGGCAAGCATCAAACCATTGTTTTTCCCGAAGGTACCGAACCCCGCATTGTCGGCGCTGCTGCACGGTTAGCCGCCGATGGGTTAGTAAACCCCATCATTTTAGGGGCTGCTGACCAAGTTAAGGCGGTTGCGGCTGACTTAAATGCAGATTTAACCGGGGTACAAGTTTTAGATCCCGCCACATATCCGGCTGCTGACAAGCAAGCCATGTTAGATGCGCTAGTAGAACGTCGTAAGGGTAAGAATACGCCTGAACAAGCGGCACAAATGTTGCTTGATGAAAACTACTTTGGCACGATGCTCGTTTATATGGGTCAAGCCGATGGGATGGTTTCTGGGGCAGTTCATCCAACGGGTGATACTGTGCGGCCAGCGTTACAAATCATTAAAACCAAGCCTGGGTCACATCGAATCAGTGGTGCTTTTATCATGCAAAAAGGTGACGAACGTTATGTCTTTGCAGACTGTGCCATCAACATTGACCCAGATGCTGATACGTTAGCTGAAATTGCGACGCAAAGTGCGCATACGGCTAAAGTTTTTGATATCGATCCTAAAGTGGCCATGTTGAGCTTTTCAACTAAAGGCTCAGCTAAAGGTGAGATGGTCACTAAGATCCAAGAAGCGACGGCTAAAGCACAAGCAGCAGCACCAGAACTAGCAATTGATGGTGAACTCCAATTTGATGCGGCCTTTGTGGAAAAAGTTGGCTTGCAAAAAGCCCCAGGTTCCGCAGTTGCCGGCCATGCCAATGTCTTTGTCTTCCCAGAATTGCAATCTGGGAACATCGGCTACAAGATTGCCCAACGTTTCGGTGGGTTTGAAGCCGTCGGGCCAATCTTGCAAGGCTTGAACAAGCCAGTCTCTGATTTGTCACGTGGGGCTAGTGAAGAAGATGTTTATAAAGTGGCCATTATCACAGCGGCCCAAGGGTTAGAAGCCTAATTAGTTTGTTAAGCGGGGGAAACTTCAGAGCTTGTACTTTGAAGTTTCCGTCGTTTTTTTTATAATGAAGTGAGTTCAATTAAATAGAGGATGTGGACACACAGTATGGAAGCAATGACAGTCACATCACCGGCACAAACCATGGCACTTGGGGCCCGACTTGGGGCATTAGTGCAACCCGGTGATTTAATTTTATTAGATGGGGACTTAGGCGCCGGTAAGACGACGTTTACGAAGGGATTGGCGAAACGTTTAGGCATTGATGCCAATGTAAAGAGCCCGACCTTTACGTTAGTCCGAGAATACCACCAAGGACGGTTGCCGTTGTATCACATGGATGTGTACCGGCTAGAAGATGGCGGTGCTGAAGATTTAGGATTAGATGAATACTTTGATGGCGATGGTGTCAGTGTGGTCGAATGGTCTGAGTTCATTAGTGAGTTACTCCCAGCAACGTATTTACGGATTGCTTTGAGTCGTTCGGATACCCAAGACGATACCCGCACGATCACCTTAACGGCCCACGGTGACCACTATCAAAAGCTGGTTGACCAATTAGAGGAGTGACCAAGCATGGCAGCGGAAGTAGTCGATGTGCGTCCGGCGGAACCCGCCGATGCCGCACAGTTATTAGCATTATTGCGTCAGTTGGCGACCGAATCCAATACCTTTACGGTGGATGACGGCTTGGGAGAATTCAGTGAAGCTGATGAGCGCGCGCAAATCGAACAGATCACCCGCACCACGACGAATACGATTTTTGTGGCCGCGCTAGGGGCTGAGTTGATTGGTGTCGGCACGGTTCAAGCGACAGATGCCTTGGTACCTGAACGTGGTGAAGTTGGCGTAGCCGTGCTTAAATCCTACTGGGGCAACGGTCTAGGGAGTGCCTTGGTTGAAGAATTAATGGCATGGGCTCAAGATTTTAGCACGTTGAAGACGCTTTTTTTGACGGTGCAAACGCGTAATGATCGAGCAGTGAAGTTATACCAGCATTTGGGATTTACGACGGTTACTGCGCAACCATATTTGGTTGTGGATCCAACTGGTGCGCAAGTGCCGGCAATTGATATGACGTTAACGGTTTAAAAAAGTGACGTCTCGCGGTTATTGACCGCTCAGACGTCACTTTTTTTCGTCAGGTTGTAACCGATTACTAGCCTTGGACCCGGACGAATGGTTTTAAGCGTTCGGCACCAAATTGATTGGCTTCGTGAATCAAGATATTGGCACAAGCTAAACTATCATCAAGTGCATTATGATGATGTTCGAGTTCAATATCTAAGGCCCGACACATTGTATCTAGTTTGTAATTAGGCAATTCGGGAAAGAATTGTTTACTCGTTTTGACCGTATCCATTGATAAGTATTCTGGGGCACTCATACCGTAGTGGGCAAGAGTTTGCCGCAGGACACTCGTGTCAAAGGGCGCATTGTGGGCAATGACGAGGCGGTCACGTTGGAAAAATGGGGCAATATGGGCCCAGACAGCTGGAAATTTTGGTGCCGTCGCCACATCTTCGGCGTGAATGCCATGGATTTGGACGTTTCGCCAAAAAAAGTCGCCTTCTGGTTTGATCAAGGTATAAAATTCATCAACGACTTGACTATCACGGACAATCGTTAAGGCTAATGAACACGCGCTATCGCGTTTCGCATTAGCCGTTTCAAAGTCCATTGCAACAAAGTTCAATCAATTCAACTCATTTCTATGACAAAAGTAGGTATGCTCATCATACCGAGGTTGGTGGCCGGATTCAAGCGGCTTGCTCGGTGTTAAAGGCGAATATCTAGTTCAACCGGGCAGTGGTCAGAGCCGGTAACGGTCGTTAAAATACGGGCGTTGATCAAACGGTCGACCAAACGATTTGAGGTGATGAAGTAATCGATTCGCCAACCAGAGTTGTTTGCCCGGGCTTGGCCGCGATAACTCCACCAAGAATAGATCTCAGTTTGGTCGGGATAAAAGTGGCGGAACGTATCGGTGTAGCCACTTGCCAACAATGTGTTGAACTTAGTCCGTTCTTCATCCGTAAAGCCAGCGCTTTGATGATTGCTGCGCCAGTTCTTTAAATCAATATTTTCATGGGCCACATTTAAATCACCACAGAAGATAACGGGCTTGTTGGCGTTTAAGCCATTAACGTAAGCCAAAAAAGCATCTTCCCAAGTTTGGCGGTAGTCGAGCCGTTTGAGTTCACCGCCTGAATTAGGGGTGTAACAGGTGATAAAATAGTAATCAGGGTATTCAAGCGTGATGACGCGGCCTTCAGTATCATGTTCCGGGACACCAATACCGTAAGTCACGGCTAATGGTTTGTGCTTGGTAAAAATCGCTGTCCCCGAATAGCCTTTACGTTCGGCATAATTCCAATATTGATAGTAGCCGGGAAAGTCGATGTCGATTTGACCAGCTTGTAGTTTGGTTTCTTGAATACCGACAAAGTCAGCGTCGAAGTTGGCAAAGGCATCTTCAAAGCCATGTTTAACAGCGGCTCGTAAGCCGTTGACGTTCCACGAGATAAATTTCATTAAATAGCAACGCCTTTCTCTTTCTAGTGAGGTTTTTGAAATGATTTTAATAAATTAATTGTACCGCATTCAGCGGTTGAAAACGGAGGAATCGACATGTTAAAAATTGGGGTTCTAGGCTTAGGTAATATTGCACAGAAGGCTTATTTACCAGTGATGGCGGCGATGCAGGATCAATATGAGTTTCATTTAACGACGCGTAATCCTGACAAACGGGACCAATTAGCGCGTCAATACGGGTTTACACATACCCATGCCAGCTTGGATGACTTGCTAGCTGAAAAGCCCGCGGCGGTCTTTGTTCACACCCCAACGGCGACTCATGCTAGTATTATCAAACAATTGTTATTAGCTGATGTGAATGTCTATGTGGACAAACCAGTGTCAACTGATTTGAATGAAGTCCAAAGTTTATATGATTTAGCGGCGGCACGGCATTTATTGTTAACATGTGGGTTTAATCGCCGCTTTGCCCCATTGAATCAGCAATTAAAAGCACTGCCTGACAAGCGGATGATCACGGCCGAAAAAGTTCGTGAAACCGGTGGTCAAGATATTGAAACGGCGGTGTTTGACTTGATGATCCATACCGTCGATACGGGCTTATTCTTGTTAGATGAACCGTTAGTGTCAACGAGTGGGCGGATTGTGCCAACCGCTGACGATAAACTCGGCCAAGGGTATTTTATGGCCCAAACGGCGCATGAACAATTATCAGTGGTGACTAATATGTTTGGCGGCGTGAACTTGGAACAAGCAACGGTTCAAACCACGACGCAGCGCGCAACGGTGAATGATTTAAGTACGATAACCACCGCCAAAACCGCGCAAACGCAAACCGCGGCCTTTCCAGATTGGGAACCAACGCTAGAAAAACGTGGCTTTGCCCCATTGATTCGTGCCTTTTTAAGTGCCGTTGCGACGCATGGTCCTAATCCAATTGACCCGACTTCAGCAATTACGAGTCACGCGGTGTGTCGTCATTTATTAAGCGACTAAAAAGTGCTATTATTAATCAATGGACTGGCCATTGTGACAAAGTGAATTAGTGGGCGTAACGGCTGTCTGCCGGCCTGACTTAAGCTCAGTTCAGTCCACGCTAAATCGAAATTTGAAAGGAACCTCAACTTATGACGCAAGATGTGTTGGCGACTTTTCCAGCCATTGAAATTAAAAAAGATGAATCCCTAAGTCATTATACGAATACAAAAACTGGGGGACCGGCCGATTATGTCGCGTTTCCTAAATCTATTAGTGAAACGAAAACGTTAATTGAATATGCGGATGCCCAACAAATGCCATTGACGGTCATTGGTAATGCCAGTAACTTAATCGTCAAAGATGGTGGCATTCGGGGATTGACGTTGATTTTAACCAAGATGAATCAAATCCACACGAGTGAAACTAAGGTTGTCGCTGAAGCTGGGGCGGCATTGATCGATGCGACTAAGGCCGCTTGCAAGGCGAGCTTGACTGGCTTAGAATTTGCGGCAGGGATTCCTGGTAGTGTTGGTGGGGCCATCTTTATGAATGCTGGTGCTTATGGTGGCGAAATCAGCGAAGTTGTTGAAGAAGTCACCGTTTTAACGGCCGATGGGCAATTGAAGACCCTATCCAATGAAGCTTTAGACTTTGGTTATCGGCACAGTACGGTGCAAGATTATCATGATACCGTGGTTTCAGCGACGTTTAATCTGAAACCAGGTGAACAACCTAAAATTCAAGCACGGATGGATGAATTGAACTTCTTACGTGCGTCGAAACAACCACTAGAATGGCCATCGTGTGGAAGTGTCTTTAAGCGACCAACAGGCTACTTTACTGGTAAACTAATCCATGATGCCGGGCTACAAGGGACACGCATGGGTGGCGCTGAAGTGTCGAAGAAACACGCCGGGTTTATTATTAATGTTGATCATGCAACCGCGACTGATTACATGGATATGATCCATCATATTCAAACGGTCGTTTTTGAAAAGTTTGGGGTCCATCTCGAAACCGAAGTTCGGATTATCGGGGAAGATGCCTAATTAATTGAACAAAGGAGGCAACACTGTTAAATGCCAATTATTGAATTAGTTATTTTATTGGCATGTTTGGTGCTGCTATCGAATGTGTTAAGCCACTATCTAGTCGCAATCCCGGTCAGTTTGATTCAAGTCGGGCTGGGTCTAGGAGTGGCTTTATTATTAAATGTACAAGTTGAATTGCAGACAGATTGGTTCATGCTAGTCTTCATTGCACCGATGCTGTACAACGATGGCAGACAATTTCCAAAACGTGAATTGTGGGAACTACGTGGGGCGATTTTTGCAAACGCCATTGTGTTGGTTTTTATTACCACGATTTTAGGTGGATTTTTAATACATGTCTTGATACCAGCAATTCCATTAGCGGTCAGTATTGCACTGGCGGCCATTTTATCACCAACCGATCCAGTGGCGGTGCAATCGATTTCTGAAGGGGTCAAACTCCCAAAAGAAATCTTGCACTTGGTCAGTGGCGAAAGCTTGATCAATGATGCCAGTGGGCTGATTGGGTTTAAGTATGCTTTAGCAGCGGCCGTAACGGGGTCATTTGCATTGGGCAAAGCCATCGGCGATTTCTTCTATATTAGTTTAGTTGGCTTGGCGGTGGGCTTGGCTTTAATGACCTTGATTCAATTGATCCGTGACGTCTTACGGCGCGAGGGCATTAACGACACCGTCTTTAACGTCGTATTACAAATCCTAACGCCTTTTGCCATTTATTTTATCGCCGAAGAATGGTTCCATGCTTCGGGTGTGGTCGCCGTGGTGGCAGCCGGGGTCTTAGGCCATGTGCAAAACTCGCATGAGGTTGAAGATGCGCCAGAATTGCGTTTAGTGACTGAAAAAGTTTGGAATATTATTGTGTACTTATTAAACGGGATCGTCTTTTTGATTTTGGGTATTGAATTGCCAGTCGCCACTAAAGCGACGATTGAAGGCAATCATACGAATACCTTTCATGCAATTTTTGATGTCTTGATCGTTTGGGGCATCTTGCTATTGATTCGGGTGGCTTGGACGTATGGCTACATGTTGATCATTTGGTTGAAGGATCATCAAAAGACGCGGCCAAGTCTACGTATCGCGGCCTTATCCGGGTTGTCCGGTGTCCGCGGGGCCATTACGATGGCGGGGGTCTTTACGATTCCAACGGTAATTGCCAGTGGCTCAGCGTTTCCGGAACGGTCGTTAGTGCTGTTTATTGCTGCCGGCGTCATTATTGTGAGTCTAGTTGCCGCAGCCGGTATCTTGCCATTAATGGCGGCTAAATCACTACCATTCGTGACCCGGGGGTCTAGTTTAGATGAGGATGACGCCGTGATTGCTGCTGGGGCGGATGATGAGTCGGCACCAGCCGGTGATAGTGATGCGCCACAACAAATCAACTACAAACAAGCCCGGATTTATATTTTAAGATTAGCCATCCAAAATATCGAAGAACATCGGCGGCCGGAAAATCAACGTGCGGCCTATGATTTGATTTTGGATCAACAATTCCAAATTCGGCGATTAGAAGTGGCGTCACAAACTGAAGATGAGCTTCAACCGATGCTGACAGATGAGATGCAACTGCGGTTGGTCGCCTTGGCGGGGGAACGTCAAGCTGTCCAACAAATGTTGACCGATCACGAAGTGTCAAGATTGGGTGCGCAAAATTACCTGCGGCGGATTGAACAGCGGGAACAACGGTTATCACAGGCTGCCCATAAACCGGGGTTGCCGACGTTGCGTTCGTTACGATTAATGTTTAATCGGGGCATGCAAGGTTTACGCTTATGGTTAGCACCGGCTGATAGTGATAAATTACGAGCGGAACAGTTAACGATTCAGCGCGTGGCTTCAAAAGCCGCCATCAAGTCGTTGTCTCAATATTTGAAACAGGCCAGCGTTGATGA
Organism: Lactiplantibacillus daowaiensis; assembly: GCF_005405085.1. Classification (GTDB taxonomy): domain Bacteria; phylum Bacillota; class Bacilli; order Lactobacillales; family Lactobacillaceae; genus Lactiplantibacillus; species Lactiplantibacillus daowaiensis. The sequence continues at coordinate 13,200 of NZ_BJDJ01000026.1, forward strand.
ACAACAATTCGATCGCCAGGCGTTGTATCATTTGATTGTGCATTACCGGAATCGGATAGAAAGTGCCAAACCAGGGCATAGTATTTCACGTGCCGACTATGAACGCCAAATACAAGGACTACGCATTAAAAGTTTAGGGGCTGAACGAGCTGGCGTCCAACACTTGCTAGAGAGTGGTCAAATCAGCTTACGCACGGCTGCTAGGTTGCGTCAGTTTATTAATTATTCGGAAAATCTGTTAATGCTAAACGACGGGGAAGCGGACGAGGAATAATTGATTTACTTATTGCAAAGTAATAGTTCTCGGTTATAATAATGTTAGAATAGTATTTATAGTGAACAATTAGGACTTGCAATTAATTGTGAGTTTTAGACGGGATTAAATTGGTTTTAAACCATGCGGGGGGATATACCATGACAGAAAAAGAAATTCATGAACAATTCGTTGAAACTTATATGCATATTTTGAAATATATTGGAGACTTTGTATCAGTGCCAACCCGGCCATATAAGATTACGTTTGAAGCTTATATTGTGATGCGGATGATTGCAACGAGTGATGAACCCTTGACGTTGGTTAAAATTGCCAATGCCCAACGTGTTTCACGGAGTGCGATTGCGCGACAAATCAATGTGTTACTCGATTTGAAGTATATTGATCAAACGACGAATACAAGCGATCGGCGAATTAAGTACTTGTCATTGACCCCCACTGGTCTAAAAGTTGAACAAGCCATCAATGAGGCGTCTGAAAAACGGTTCCACCAATGGTTACAAGTTTATGGGGAACAACGGGCGGACGATACGTTACGCTATATTACCGATGCAGAAAAGAAAGCGACGGCTTTAGGCTTTAGCGGTTTCAGTGGTCTCCACGATAAGCGCAGTTCGCATGCGAGTTATAGTGACCCTGAATTCCGAGTTTAATTGCTGCAATCAACATAAATCAGAAAAACTAGGATACGCGTGTAGTCGTATATCCTAGTTTTTTTTGTTTAGCAGTTAGTAAATTGACTGTATCAACACTAAGCGGTCAGTAGCGTATCGAAAAACTGATAAAGAAAGTTTAATGTGGCTGTCACATTAAATCAGTTATAATAATGCCAAGGGAGGGTACCCATATGAAAACAATGGTAAAAGGGTTAGTCGTGACGAGTTTGGTAACGGCAGGACTGTTGACCGGTGTTACGACGACGTCAACGCTGGCTTCAGCAGCGACCATCAAGACGCCCTATACGGCATTAAAGACGAAATCGGCGACCGTTACGACCAATGGCAAGTATGCCTTGTATACGAAGCCTGGAACGGTTAAAGGTGCCAAGTTAGTGGTTTCCAAAGCCAAAATGAAAACTTTTGGAACGTTTACGAAAACTGATGTTGCTAATGTCAACAGTAATTCAGCGGCCAAGTATCGCGGTTCAGCCTATTATTTATATGCCTATGGCTACAAGGTCACCAATACCGGCTCGGTTTATTATCGAGTGGTAACGATGAACGGTAAATACCGTGGCTATGTCTATGGTGGTAAAGCAATTGGCAAGTTTGCTGGTGGTATCAAGCAAACTGCGACTACCACCAAAGCGACCGTCCCAACGAGTTTGAGCGGGACCGTTGGTATTGAAATGGCTGGTGTCATGTGGAATGTGGCGCCATATACCAAATATCCAACTAAGCAATTAGGTAAGATGACGGCAATGAATTCAACCACGATTCCGCATCTAGCGCAGTTTAAAATTACTGGTGCGGTTACGCGTAATCGTGAACAGGACGTTTATTATCACCTTGTTTCAACGGATAATTATCAGTTGAATGGGTGGGTATCCAGAAATTCTGTGGCAACTTACGATGATGTCTTAGCTAATTGGGGCGTCACGACTAATAATTGAAAAACACTTGCAAACTAAATTAAAAATAGCAAGCAAACCATCATTATCGGTTTGCTTGCTATTTTTGTGTTGTCGTCGCGGCAGCTAGTGTAAAGCGCCAGACGAGATAAATCAAAAGCTGTAAGGCCCACATGATCAAGACGAAAGCGAACATCTTAGCTGACCACATGTTGATTAATTGTTTAATAATGTATTGCGGGGTAATGAGTAAGTAAATCGAATGGAGACGTAAGAAACGGCCCACGTATACCCCGATACTAGCAAATAGCAATAAAACGGCACTAATTAGGCTGCGACCAAATGGCAGCTTGTTTAAATGACACCGACGTTGAAGCTCACCGGCGATTTGGTCGACACTAAAAGTTCCCACAATTACAGATACCATCGTTGGTCCCACTAAGTAAGCAAAGTCACGCCACATTGGTAAGTCAAACCGAAGTAAGCCGTTGATACCATACGGTTTCAATAAGCTTAAATGGAACAAATCGGTCATTAAGTACGGTGCGTTGGGATAAAATAACACCCACAGAATCGCCAACAACCAAAACATAATGGCATTGCGCCGGCTGGTTAGCCAAAAGCTCAATTCAATCGGAATGTAAGCTAAAACGGTATTCAGCAGTAAAAATGAAAACGAACCGTGAATCGAAAGCGCTGCGAAGCCGATAAATGCCCAATAAATCAGGCGAAGCAGCCAGCGCTGTAAACTAGTCATTTGATCACCACACTTTCACCATTATTTTACCAGAAATATTATGTAATCTATATTAAATAACCATAACCTTAATATTTATTCAATTTCCAAAGGAATTTAAGCACTTCCACGGAAATCCCTCAACGCGCGCAAGCCTGCGTGCTATAATGTGAAAGTAAAACATTTTCATAAGGAGGGGGAGCATGACTTTCAATTGGACCGATTGGTTGACCTTGACTAACTTGGTACGACTACTAGATATTTTAGTTGTTTGGTTTGTCATTTATGAATTGATCGTGTTACTGCGGGGCACCAAAGCCGTACAACTGTTTCGGGGCATTATTGTCATTGCTGTCGTTAAAATCGTCAGTGTTGTCATTGGCCTAGACACCGTGTCATGGATCATGGACCAAATTATCAATTGGGCCGTGATTGCGATGGTCATCATTTTCCAACCAGAAATTCGGCGTGGGCTTGAACATTTGGGCCGTGGGTCGATGTTTGTGCGCGGTAAGCGCCAAAATGAAGACGAAGAGCGCATGATTGCCGAGCTGGATAAGGCCATTCAATATATGGCCAAACGCCGGATTGGGGCGCTAATGTCGATTAAGATGGACACAGGCTTGGAAGATTATATTGAAACCGGGATTCCGTTGAATGCGGATATCACGGGTGAATTATTAATCAATATTTTCATTCCCAACACCCCGTTACATGATGGGGCCGTCATCATTCAAGATAATCAAATTAAAGTTGCGGCGGCGTATCTACCGCTATCTGAGAGTAATTTGATTCCTAAAGAACTCGGTACACGTCATCGTGCGGCCGTTGGAATCAGTGAAGTGACGGATGCCTTAACAATCGTCATTTCTGAAGAAACTGGTGAGGTTTCGATTACGAAAGATAACGAACTGATGCGCGGGATGACCCAGGAAAACTATTTACGTTATTTCCGGCAAGTTTTACTCACGCCAGAAGATCAATCGCACCAAAATGCCATTCAAAGTTGGTTTGGGCGGATCTTTGGAGGGGGGCCGCGTAAATGAAAAAATTTATGAACAGTAATTGGTCGTTGCGCTTACTCGCCTTATTATGTGCGTTGGCTTTATTTGCCTATGTTAATTCAAATAAATTGAGTCATACGAGTAGTATCTTAACGAGTAGTAATTCAACAACGACTAATTCTAATCGCACGGTCTCAATCAGTGCGCCATTGGAGTTAAACGTCAATAGTACCAAGTACTTTGTGACCGGCTATCCGGAAAATATTAAAGTCAAGATTACCGGTCCAGCGGCGTTAGTGACGACGACAGCGAATACGCAGAATTTTAAAGTCTATGCGAATTTGTCTGGTTTATCGGTCGGCAAACACAGTGTTAAAGTGCAAGTCGATGGGTTGAACAAAGAGCTAAGTTATTCGTTGAATCAAAAATATATTCACATCAATATTCAACCACGGCGAACCGCCAATTATAAAGTTAGCGCCGATTTCAATCAGACTAACGTGGCGTCGGGGTATGAAGTCGGGACGCCACGGCTAGGGACGTCTTCGGTCAAAGTGACGGGGGCCGTCAATGAGGTTAGCAAAGTCGCGAAGGTCGTAGCAGTGGTTAATACCGATAAGAATTTAACCAAGTCGGTTAACCAACAAGCGATGATCGAAGCCTTAGATGCGAATGGCCAGACGTTAAACGTGGTCTTGACACCATCGACGACTTCCGTGTATATTCCGATTAAACAAGCAACGTCGAAAAAGAAGGTCGCAGTCGATCTAAAGGCCAGCGGCAAGACTGAGGCGGATACGAGTTATTCATTTTCAACGGATACGAAATCGGTCACGGTCACTGGTACTAAAGCGGCGTTAGCGAAGTTAAGCAAGTTGCCAGTCGATGTTGATGTCACGAATGTGACGAAGTCAACGACGAAGACTGTTGATGTTTCAACGAATGATGAAGATGGTGTGGCTTCAGTTAGTCCAACATCGATTAAGGTAAAAATTACAGTTAAAAGTAACTGAAAATTTGAAATGAGGTAAAGAAACGATGAAATATTTTGGTACTGATGGTGTGCGTGGCATTGCCAACTCTGGATTAACCCCCGAATTAGCATTTCGTTTAGGCCGGGCCGGTGGTTACGTCTTGACGGAACATGCTGAAAACAAAGACGCTCAACCACGTGTTTTAGTGGCTCGCGATACGCGGATCTCTGGTCAAATGCTAGAAGAAGCTTTGATTGCCGGGTTATTGTCAGCTGGGATTGAAGTCTTACGTTTAGGTGTCATTACCACGCCTGGGGTCGCTTATTTGGTTCGGATTCAAGATGCCGATGCTGGGGTCATGATTTCGGCTTCACATAACCCAGTTGAAGATAACGGGATCAAATTCTTCGGTGGCGACGGCTTCAAGTTGTCAGATGCCAAAGAAGAAGAAATCGAAGCTTTACTTGAAAAGGCAACCGATGACTTACCACGGCCAGCAGCTGAAGGCTTAGGGACGGTTGCCGACTTCCCAGAAGGTAACTTAAAGTATTCTCAATTCTTGGAACAAACGATTCCAGATGATTTAAGTGGGATTCATTTGGCTGTCGATGGTGCCAATGGTTCAACCAGCAACTTAGTATCACGGATCTTCGCTGACTTAAACGTGGACTTTGATACGATGGCAACTGCCCCTGATGGCTTGAATATCAATAAGGGCGTGGGTTCGACCCATCCAGAAGCCTTATCAAAATTCGTCGTTGAAAAGGGTGCCCAAGTTGGGTTAGCCTTTGATGGTGACGGTGACCGCTGTATCGCAGTTGATGAACTAGGTCACGTTATCGACGGTGACAAGATCATGTACATCTGTGGGAAGTTCTTAGCCGAACGCGGCAAGCTTAAAAAAGACACCGTCGTAACCACGGTCATGAGTAATATCGGGCTATACAAAGCATTGGAAGCAGCTGGCTTACACAGTGAACAAACCCAAGTTGGGGACCGTTATGTGGTTGAAGAAATGTTAAAAGACGGCTTCAACCTTGGTGGTGAACAATCTGGTCACGTGGTCTTTTTAGACTTTAATACGACTGGTGACGGGATGTTAACTGGGATTCAATTATTGCACGTCATGAAAGAAACTGGTAAGAAGTTATCTGAATTAGCGGATGAAGTCACTACTTATCCACAAAAATTAGTTAACGTTAAGGTTCAAGACAAGAAGGCTGCGTTAGATAACGACCAAATTAAGGCGGTTATTAGCGAAGTTGAAACTGAAATGGCCGGTGACGGTCGGGTCTTGGTACGCCCTTCAGGGACCCAAGATTTACTCCGGGTCATGGCAGAAGCCAAGACTGATGAATTGGTTAATGCTTATGTTGACCGGATCGTGGATGTTGTCCGGAGTGAAGTTGGGGTTGACTAGTTAAGAGTGTGCGCGCGGACGGGTTGCTGGTGAGCATTGCCTAGCTAAGATAATGATGTGGTGGTTTTCCACATTGTTATCTTAGCGTAGCAAGCGGAACCGGCAGTCCAAGCAAACACGTTTCGGCTCGCTAGTAGCCGAAACTAAATTCACCAACTAACCAATCGAACCAAAAAACATCACAAAAACAAGTTAGTTTTATCAAAAAGCACGTCAATCCATGGATTGACGTGCTTTTTGAATTGGTATATGCATAAAATGACGTGTACCAATGATAATTCTTATTGACATTTTACGGTTGCAACGTTAAAGTAATACTGTTTCTAGGAAATATACCAATCGGAGGTTAATCTAGACCAATTGTTAATTGGTTAAATCGGAATAGCGCCAAGACTTTAGATTCTAAAGTTGACGAGGATGATGTTTATCGACAATCGACGGGTGACATCAGGGACTGCACTCTAAAGGTCAATTACAAAAACTAGTCGTGAGATTAGTGACAGATATATTGACCACGCAGCTAGAAACAATTCAAAATGCAAAGGAAGATATAACTTATGTGTGGAATTGTTGGTGTTACTGGGAAAGATAGTGCTGTATCAATCTTATTAAATGGTTTGGAAAAATTGGAATACCGTGGCTATGATTCAGCTGGTATTTATGTAAATGACCAAAACGGTCAAGACTATTTGGTTAAAGAAAAAGGTCGGATCGACGACTTGCGTAAAGAAGTGGGCGCTAATGTGCACGGGACGACCGGGATTGGTCATACCCGTTGGGCCACTCATGGTGAACCAAGTGTTGCTAACGCGCATCCACAAGTTTCAGCGGATGGTCGTTTCTACTTGGTCCACAATGGGGTCATCGAAAACTTCCAAGATTTAAAAGCTGACTATTTAAGTGATGTTGAATTTACATCACAAACCGATACCGAAGTCATCGTCCAATTGGTTGACCGGTTTGTGACTAAGGAAGGCTTAGATACGTTAGCTGCCTTCCGGAAGACATTGAGCTTATTAGGGCATTCATCATACGGGTTCTTGTTGATGGATAAAACTGACCCTGACACGTTATATGTTGCTAAAAATAAGAGCCCATTATTGATTGGGGTCGGCGACGGCTTCAACGTTGTTTGCTCAGACAGTTTAGCAATGTTAGACCAAACCAAAGATTTCTTGGAACTTCATGATGGTGAAATCGTTGTGGTTAAGCCTAACGAAATCAAAATTACCGATCAACAAGGTAATGCGGTACAATGCGATACGTTCCATGTCGATATCGATGCCGCGCAAGCTGATAAGGGGACTTATCCCTTCTACATGTTAAAAGAAATCGATGAACAACCTAACGTGATGCGGAAATTATCACAAGTTTACTTAAACGATGCCGGTAACCCAGTGATCAATACTGATTTATTGGACGCCTTAAAGGCTGCTGACCGGTTGTATATCGTGGCAGCTGGGACGAGTTACCATGCTGGTTTGGTTGGGGCTAAGTTATTTGAATCTTTAGCTAATGTGCCAACCGAAGTGCACGTTTCATCTGAATTTGCTTATAACCAGCCATTGTTATCAGCAAAGCCATTCTTTATCTTCTTAACGCAATCTGGTGAAACCGCTGATAGCCGTGAAGTGTTGTTGAATGTGAACGAACAAAATTTCCCAAGTTTGACGATTACAAACGTGCCAAACTCAACGTTATCACGGGAAGCGACTTACACGTTGTTATTGCATGCCGGTCCTGAAATCGCGGTGGCCTCAACCAAAGCTTATACGGCCCAAATCGCGTTACAAGCGATCTTAGCCAAAGCTCTAGGTCAAGCCGATCATCAAGTTGCCGCTGACGACTTTGATGTTAAGAACCAATTGGCCTTAGTTGCTAATGGGATGCAAGCACTAGTTGATGAGAAGGCTACCTTTGATCAATTGGCTCAAGCCGATTTATTGCATACGCCAAACACGTTCTACATTGGTCGTGGGTTAGACTATGCCGTTTCCTTGGAAACCGCATTGAAGTTGAAAGAAATTTCATATGTACAGGCTGAAGGGTTTGCTTCTGGGGAATTAAAGCATGGGACGATTGCGTTAATTGAAAAAGACACGCCAGTTATCGGGATTATTACGCAAGCCAATACGGCTGGTTTGACACGGTCAAACTTACAAGAAGTTGCGGCGCGGGGTGCCAAGACGATTACGATCGTTACGGATAGCTTAGCTAAACCAGATGATACGATCGTCTTACCAACCGTTGACGAACGGATGACGGCCTTGTTAAGTGTCGTGCCTGGTCAATTATTGGCTTACTACACGAGTTTAAATAAAGGCTTAGATGTTGATAAGCCACGTAACTTAGCTAAGAGTGTCACGGTTGAATAATGCTTAAAGTCTAATGACTGTTGGTGTGGGCACAGTGGTTAGTTAAAGATTTGGAATCATCGTGAATAGCGATGGTTCCTTTTTTAGTGCATAATAGACAATGGAAATCACGAATGAGGAGTGACCAACTTGGCAATCAAATTAATTGCAACGGACTTAAATGGGACCTTATTACATGGGGACCAAAGTTATAACCGGTCGTTACTACAACAAGTTTTGACGACCTTACATGACCAGGGCATCCAACTGGTCTTATCATCTGGTAATCAATATGAACATTTAAAACAACTATTTGCTGGGCTACCAATGGATAATTTAGTCATGGTCGCAGAAAATGGCGCTTCGATTTTTAAGCAGGATCAACAGTTATTCGACGGTAGTTTATCAACCGAGCAACTGCACCAATTTGTAACTGTTGACCGCAAACAGGATCTTTTTAAACACGCCTATTTGATTTTAGTCGGTGCGCATGGTTCTTACACGGAAACGGGGGCACCGCAAGCGCTATTAGATGCGGCGGCTAAGTTCTATGATAACTTACAACAAGTTGATGATCTGGCAACGGTTGACGATGCGATTAAGAAAATCAGTGTTTCAACGACGCCTGATGAAGCCGCTGACTTGGTCCAAGCGTTGAATACTTACTTTGATGGCCGCCTGCAAGCACATGATAGCGGTTATGGGGTGATCGACCTAGTGAATGCTGGTGTCGGTAAGCTGCCAGCGGTTCAATGGTTGATGCAACAGTGGCATGTCGTTGCCGATGAGGTAATGGCATTTGGGGATGGGGATAATGATGTCCCTTTGTTGAGGTTTGCTAAGCAAAGCTATGCGATGATCAATGCTTCAGCGGCCGTTCAAGCGGTGGCCGCGCATGTGACCCAATTAGATAATGAACATGATGGCGTATTGACGACGATTCAGGCGACTTTGGCTGAGTAAGTGTCGGCAATCGTCTTAAACTAAAGCGCGTCGTAATGTGAAGGGACTCCCTCACGTTACGACGCGCTTTAGTTTAAGTAAGTCTAAGTTAAAAATCATTTGAGTAAAAGAACTGATGAACACCGTAAGAATTGAGTGAAACAAGGCGTTCTTTGAATTCCGCATGGGTGAAATCCAGTTGATTCGTGAAGTACAGCCGAAAAAACGTCAACATGTTGTGGATCAAAAAGTTGGCACATAAAAACGCGTCAGCCTGTGATAAATGGTAGGTAGTTTGAATGTTTTGCGTCAAGCCCCGGGCAACTTCGCTTTGGACGCGACGCGATAAAAAGCTATAGTCATCACTAGTGAGGACGACGCGATAAAATTCCCGGTTTTGATGATAGAAGTAGTCGAGTTGATCAAAAATCAGCCCTGAATTGGCAAAACTAGTTTTTAAGTCTTGTTGGTTAATGATTTTTAAAATCTCTTGGGAACTCTCATGACTAAAACTAGCAGCTAAGTCGTCGATCGAATCGTAATGCAAATAAAAGGTTTTACGATTGATATTGGCGACGGCAGTGAGTTGTTTAACAGTAATGTCATGATATTGATGGGTCACGGCTAGGTCCCGAAAGGCCTGGCGTAAAGCACGTTTGGTCCGTAAAACACGGCGATCAGTTGCCATTTGTAAAGAAACCTCCAATTAGTTAGACCCCATCTGTGGTGTAAATGGGGCTTATTCCACAATCTTCGAGCGTGTGTTGTGGTATTTATTAGCGTAGCTCGGTATGCTATTGCCACACGTGAGGATTATCTCAGCAATACTATAGCACACATCGGGCATAACGGGGGTTGAAAAATGATTAAGGCCGAATGGCAATATTTACTGAAACACAAGTTACTCTTGATCGTCGTCATCGTGATTGGGTTTATCCCATCGATTTACGCGGTTACTTTTTTGAAATCAATGTGGGACCCATACGGCAAGTTGCAAGATTTACCAGTGGCGGTCGTTAATCAAGATCAAGCAGTCACGTATCAAGGGACGCACTTAAAAGTGGGTCATCAACTAACAAAGACTTTAGCAAAGTCTAAGTCAATGGACTTTGAAACGGTCAGTACAGCCGCCAAAGCCAAACAAGGGTTAAAGCAAGGCAAGTACTATATGGTCGTGACGATTCCAAAACAATTTTCACATAATGCCACGACGATGCTCAATAAGCAGCCACAAAAGATGGTGTTACATTATGAAACGAGTGCTGGTCATAACTTTACGGCCAGCAAGATGACAGCGTCAGCCGCACAAAGCATTGCGCAGCAGGTTTCAGATCAGATCACGAGAACCTATGCAAAAACCATGTTTGCTAGCATTAAAAAGTTAGGGACTGGGATTGCCACGGCCGGGAAGAATAATCAAAAATTAGCGACGGGTAGTCAAAAAACCAAGGTTGCCAATCAAACGATTACTAAAGGCTTAAACACGTTGGCGAAGAGTACCTTGACTTTAAATAGTGGAGCTAAAAGTTTAACTACTGGGTTGAATCAATATATCACCGGTGTTAGTCAGGCCGCTAGTGGGAGTCAACAAGTCACGACTGGCTTGGATCAATTGTTAAGCAGTGCTAGTCAGCTATCAAGTGGGGTAAACCAGTTAGCAACGGGTAGTCGGCAATTGAATCAAGGTGTGCAGACGTACACGAGTGGCGTCAGCCAAGCCAATACTGCGGCTAGCAAGCTTCAAAGTGGTGCTCAAACAGTCAGCTCAGGCACCCAAAAGTACGTTGCTGGGGTTAGCACCGTGAACCAAGGCGCCAGCAAATTAAGCAGTAATTTAAGTACCCTGAATGCCAAAACGAGCAGTTTAACAACTGGTACGAAGACATTAGCAACTGGGAGTCAACAACTGGCGACGGCTTTGCCACAACTAGCAAGCGGCAGCCAACAAGTTACGACGGGGTTAGGTGAATTAAAAACGGCCGTGACTAGCGCTCAAAGTCAGCAAAGTACGATCAGCACCTTGATGACGAACTTAGCGCAGAGTTTAGGTAGCAGTAGTCAAAGCAGTGAATTGACGACGCTTAAGACAGCGTTAACTAGTTTGCAAACGGCTTTGGCTAGTGAATCCAGTCAAACGGATCAAACGGCGGCCATCAAAGCCAAAGTGGCCGCGGCGGCTGATCAGCAAAAGTTAACCAGTACGCAAAAAGCTGCCATGGTCGCGGCAGTGGGCGATACGACTAGTACGAGTTCAACCAATAGTGCTGCTGCAAGTGCCATTAAACAAGCTCAAAGTGCGATCAGTGCGCTTGAAAGCAGTAGCAGCAATAGTGATGCGGCTAGTCAGTTAAAAGCGCTACAATCAGCGTTGAGCAAGTCTGCCAGCAGTCAAACAGCATTGTTAACGAGCTTGACGAGCCTCAGTCAAGGGTCGCAGAGTTTGACGAGTAAGCTACAGCAAACGGCTAGTGGGATGCAAACCTTGGATCAAGGGGTCCAAAGTTTAGCCCAACAAACCCCGCAATTAGCGAGTGGGGTCCAGCAATTGTCAGCTGGCGCCAACAGCTTATCAAGTGGGACGCAACAGCTAGTTAGTTCTGGGAGTACTTTAACGACTGGGACGAGTCAATTAGCGAGTGGTAGTCAGCAGTTAGCCAGCGGGACGCAGACGCTAGCCAGCAAAGGCGGTTCCTTAACTAGTGGCGCACAAACGTTGAGCAGTGGGCTAAGCACTTTGAATCAAAAGGTCCCAAGCCTGACAAGTGGTGTCACCAAGTTAACGGCTGGTTCTAAAAAAGTCACGAGTGGCTTAGAGACGTTAGCCACTAAAGGCAGCCAATTAACGAGTGGCAGCCAACAGTTGGCCAGTGGTGCCAGTCAATTGGCGACCGGGTCAACCAAACTCGCAACTGGCTCTAAGCAATTAGGGACGGGATTAGCTCAAGTCACGAGTGGTAATCAATTATTAGCGACGAAGTTAACGAAAGCTGGTCAGCAGGCCAAAGTTAATCCAACGAAGCTAACGTATGATCAAGTGGCTAAGCCAGCCACGACGCAACATACTGAACGTGACGATGCCCCTAACAACGGGACTGGGATGGCACCTTATATGATGTCAGTTTCTTTGTTTGTTGGCGCATTGGCATTTAATATGATGTTTGATATGTATACCCCACGGAAATACCCGAAGAATGGGTTCCGCTGGTGGACGTCTAAAGCATCGATTCTAGGGGCCTTTGCCGTCTTAGAAACCATCTTGATTGAAACTTTCTTAATCACGATTGATGGCTTAGCACCGGTTCATCCATGGGCAACGTTTGGGATGCTACTATGCATTGCACTCGCCTTTATGAGTATCGTTTACTGGTTAAATCTGGTCTTTGGCAAAGTCGGTGCCTTCTTCAGTATGATTTTATTGGTCTTACAACTTGGCGGTTCGGCGGGGACTTATCCGATTCAGTTGTCGAATAACTTCTTCCAGTCGATTCATCCCTGGTTACCGATGAGTTACGCCGTCAGTGGCTTGCGTGAAACGTTAATGATTGGCGACACTGCTTGGGGCCAAATGGGCGTCTTGTTAGGGGTTGCCGTAGCCTTTTCTATCTTTAGTATGTTATTCTACGGTCGCCGCCATGGTCGGATTCATGAAATTGATTTTGAATCTTAGCCTTGGTAGCGGTACAGCCTGATTAAACGAAAAAACCGTTTGAGATCGATTGATCCCAAACGGTTTTTTAGACGTCATAAATATTAGAAAATTGATAGGCAGTTTGATAGGTGACCGGAATATTCGGTTCAATGATGATGCTACCAAATTCTTTATGATGAATCGCATCTGGTAACGTTTGTGCTTGTAAAGATACCCCGAGCTGTGATCGCATCGGTTTGCCACCATTAAGGCGATAACGGTCATCCCGATAATTTGTCGCACTTGAAACAACGACCGCTCGCGTATTAGTGTGCATGGTCAGCTTACGACCACTGAGACGATCAAGTAACTCGACTTGTGGGTAAGGCGTATTGTTAAGCACAAAGCCGTGGCGCAATCCGCCTTTGATAGGCGCGATTTGGGGACCGATTTCAGCTGGTTCCCGAAAGTCAAATGGCGTATCGGTGACCCAAGGTAATTTACCAGTTGGGAGGCCATGTTTCGTTAAGCTTGAATATTCATCAGCATTGATTTTTAAAATTTGTTGGTCAATCGTCCGTTCAGCATCGCCACTTAAATTAAAGTAGGCGTGGTTGGTTGGGTTGAAGAGTGTCGTTTTATCACTTTTACCTGTGTAACTAATCGTGAACTTGCCAGTGTCATCTAAGATGAAGTTAGCGGTGATCGTCATGGTCCCGGGATAGCCATTTTCGCCATCCAACGTAATGTATTGCATCACGAGCCCGACTTGGTCTTTGGTTTGGAGCTTATGTTCTAAAAACCAAGGTTCAAAAGCAATTTGTGGCAAGTTGCCACCGTTTAGATGATTTTCACCAGCATTTTGTGTGAGTTCATATTGACGCCACTTGGCATTTTTAATAACACCAGCGACGCGCGCGATGGTCGCGCCGAAAAATGATTGATAAGTGATATAATCTTCGAGATTGTCAAACCCCAAAATGACATTTTCAAAGCGACCATCCTTATCATGTGTTCGAATTGCTGTCACTGTGGCGCCCCAGTCCATGATAGTGACACTCATATGATGATTATTTACTAGCGTATACGAGTTGATACCGTTCGCCTGATGTTCAATAATTTTCATAATAATCCACCTACTCCCAAAATATGCCGAGACAATTAACCGTTCACTACCAGTATATTTCATCTAACGCCAGAATGCGAACGATTACATGGCGATATTGTGTCTTTTTTAACATAGTATTGATAATTGATTTGTCACACAAATGTAACAAAAATGCAAACTTATGGCGTCAGGGGTAGCGGCACACGGATGCTAGGTTACAAACGCTGATTCTACGGGGTTTAAAAGCTTGCGAGCGCTCGCAATATCCGGCATAATACGGATTGAAAACATAATCGGTATAGGGGTTGGCATTTACATGGCTACACGCGTCTCATTTAAACACATTGGCAAGCAATTGCTTTTGGGACTATTAGTGATTGTTACGGTGGTCGGTTGGCTAGGTACACCGCGAGTCGCTGCATCAACGCAAACCAAGTTTATCAATAAGCTCGGTCCGAATGCGTTGACGGTGTCACAAAAATATAAATTATATGGTTCAGTTATGGTTGCGCAAGCCATTGTCGAAAGTGGCTGGGGTAAGAGTACCTTATCTAAGACTGCCAAAAATTACTACGGGATTAAAGGTAGTTATCATGGTAAGTCAGTCACGATGCGGACGGCTGAATATTCGTCAAGTGGGACGTTATATTATACGAATGCAAAATTTCGTAAGTATCCCTCAATTAAAGCCTCAATGACGGATAATGCGAAGACCTTGCGAAATGGGACCGCTTGGAACCATAATTATTATTCCGGCACTTGGCGGGCTAACGCTAAAACTTATAAGCAAGCGACGGCGGCGTTGTCGTTACGATACTCGACCAATTCCGCCTATGGCACGCAGTTAAATCGGATTATTAGTTCTTGGAACTTACAACGTTATGACAAGACCTTTGCGGTGGCAACGTATGACGCCTACAATGCGTATACCATCATGAAATCGTCTAATCATCGCATCTATTCACACATCGTCAATACCCGGGCAAACATCACGTCACGCTCTAGCAAGACTTACGCCAACCAGATTGTCGCCATTGACATGAAGGGGACGAAGAAGAGTGGTACCAAGGATTGGTACCGGGTTAAAGCGGGGACAAAGAAGGGTTGGATTGCAAAATCCGCTGTCATGCATACGAGCAAGTTAAAGGCTAATGTTGTGGCAGCACATAACAAGCTCTATAAGCCTGCCGTTAAGACACAAGCTAAAACGACTGATAGTAGTAGCAGTAGTACAACGAGCACAACCGCCACAAGCAGTACGGCTAAAGCCAAAGCATTAAGTAGTAGCAATAGTGAAAGCACGACTGAAAGTAGTACAACTGACAGTCACGCATCAAGCAGTTCAAGTACGACGCAAGCAAGCGCGGCTAGTGAAAGTGATGCGACAAGTACCACTAAAGCTGACAGTTCAACTGAATAGTGTTAAATTAAACGGTGCGCTGATTGGCGCACCGTTTAATTTAACTTTAAGCTTCGTTTCTCAGCTTGACGCTCAGGAAGTTCTCTAGTAACATGAAGCAGTTAGTTTAGTAACGAAGAAAGAAATAGCGGGTTTGTTCGCTTATAATTTAGGAAGTATTAAAATGACAACTGATTACAAAATTAAAGTTCAAAATGTGACCAAGGAATTTGATTTGTTTAAGACGCGTTCTGACCAATTAAAAGCCTTCTTCTCACTTTCCAAGCAACAGATCCCCGAATTCTGGGCCTTAAAAGGGATTTCACTTGAAGTCCATGCCGGTGAAACCCTCGGCTTAATTGGGGTCAATGGTTCCGGTAAATCAACTTTATCGAACATCATTTCGGGTGTCATTCCACAAACGACTGGGGTTGTTGATGTCCGTGGGGACACCTCGATCGTTGCCATCAAGTCTGGATTGCGCAGTCAATTGACTGGGTTAGAAAATATTCGATTGAAAGCCTTGATGATGGGGATGACCAACAAAGAAATCGACGGCATGTTAGATGATATTGTCGCGTTTGCTGATATTGGTGATTTCTTGTATCAACCGGTTAAAAGCTACTCTTCTGGGATGAAGTCACGGTTAGGGTTTGCGATTGCGGTCCATATTAATCCAGATATTTTAATTATTGATGAAGCATTATCTGTTGGTGATGATACGTTCTATCAAAAATGTGTGGAAAAAATCAAAGAATTCAAAGATGAAGGTAAGACGATTATCTTTGTCAGTCACTCATTAAAACAAATCGAAATGATTTGTGACCGGGTGGCTTGGATTCAATACGGTGACTTAAAACAAATTGGTGAA
The DNA here is from genome assembly GCF_005405085.1 of Lactiplantibacillus daowaiensis. Lineage (GTDB taxonomy): Bacteria > Bacillota > Bacilli > Lactobacillales > Lactobacillaceae > Lactiplantibacillus > Lactiplantibacillus daowaiensis. The sequence goes on from NZ_BJDJ01000026.1 coordinate 29,480, forward strand.
ACTGAACCGGTCGTTGCGGAATACCGGAAGTTCATCAAGTGGTTTAAAGCTTTATCGAAAAAAGATAAACGTAAATATCAAAAGGACTCTAAAGAAAAGCAGAAACACTTTGATATCGATGCTTATCAAAAGCAAGTCACTGAAGAACGGCAACAAGCCGAACCCGATAATACGCATGTGGCGAAAGATGTGCAACACGACTTTTACAGTAGTGTGATTTCAGAAACCATGCCACTACGGACGAAGTTATTCTCGTGGGCGTTATTGATCGTATTGGTCTTCTTGATGCTAGTCAATGTATCTGGGCATTCATTAACGAGTGTGGTTTCAAATCCATCCTCGATTTTGCATCCAACGACAACTTTGACCGGTCCTGGTGTGACTAAGTCAGTTAAATAAAGTGAGACTCGTTTGCCAATTGGCAGGCGAGTTTTTTTATGGCCAGAATCATTAAAGCATATCATGAAATTAATTACGGTTTTCGAGAAAATTAGCTGATTTTCAAAATAAGCAATAGTCATGATTAGTTTAACTAATTTAATAATATAAATGATGAAGGCCGCTGTTAATACGATTGGTAACGCTTTTTCTATGAGCGTAACTTGATTTGAAGGCGTGTATTATCAAAATATCTATCAATTTTTGGTAATTTTTCTATTTATTTTCACTAACTATTGACAACGCTTTCAAAAACGCTTATTCTAAGCATGTAAGGTATTTAGTTACCTTCTAATCAATTCTCTTTCTCTCTTATGCCGACCACTATCTCTGGATAGTGGTTTTTTGTTATGACCAAAAGTTAAGTAATCAAAAACCGCTTGGCAAGTTGTCAGGCGGTTCGTTAAACTTAGAATTCAAAATCTAGCGCCAATGATTGTGGGGCGACAGGTTGGCTATATAAGTAGCCCTGATGGATGTTAACTTGATATTTCGCCGCTAACGCTTGATCTTGGGAGTCTTCAATCCCTTCAAGAATCATGGTCAATTGATGGGCTTGCGCTTGTTGGACCCAAAAAGCCAATTGAGTGGGAATTTGATCAGCGTCGCCACTCATCCGCAGGTTTTGCATCGCAAATTTAATCTTATCTGCATAAGGTAAAAAGGCCTTAATATTGGCGTATGTATTTGAACCTGTGCCGACGTCATCTAAGTCGAGCTTCATATCATGAGCATGCAAGACTTCACTGTAATGTTGCATTTGTGCGAGGGTGGGGGCCTCAGTGAACTCGATGGCAAGCTTGACGTGTTGAATTCGGCTTTTTAGGTTTAAAAGTGTTGCAAGTGTATCTGGATGATCGAATTGGGCGCGATTCAAATTAAACGCTAAAAATTGGTGTGCCAGTTTTGGCCCCAAATCGTAAGCTGTCTGCTCAATTAAACGCGCTTGCTCGGCAACGGTCAATTCTAAAAAGTTGGTCGGTACTCGCCAACCGTTGGGGCCTTTTTTGCGTAATAGGGTTTCGTAGCCGTAGACGCGGTGGTCATGGATATTCACTTGTGGTTGTACAAAGAATTTAAAGATAATACGCTCCTCCTAACGTCTGGCTGACCCATTTGCGGGTGAGTCGTTTATTGAACTTATTGTATGATAAAGTAATCTTGTGTGCAATTGATTTATGATAAAATCAATTGGAAATATTAAAATTATTATATTCTTGAGACCTAACTTAACAATCCAGCTGACTTTTGACAAGCGTGGGCTAGCCCGCTATACTAAAATTCGAAGTGAGGGATTAAGTTGAAAAATCATGAAACTTTAGATTTGATTCAAGAAATCACCCGTAATGACGGGACGACTTACATGGAAATTGGCAACATGGTCATGAATGGCCGTGCTGAATTAGCCGCTGAACGAGGCTTTATTAAGCAAGTTCGAATCTTGCAGCTTAATATTCCACATTCCACGCATGTGGCAAATTATCAACAATACATTAATGAAAATTTCGAAATCCCAGATGAGTCGATGGATCACTGGGATGAATGGACGAAAACCGACGAGATGCAAAATGAAGTCGATTTGATTTTAAAGGAAAACCATATCGGGTAACCTGAGTGGCATCAGCGGTCGGCTGGTGTTTTTTTATTCGCTTAAGTTAATGAGATGAACAGGAGGCAAGCAAGCGTGAATCGTGAGTTATGGCAATTTATGCAAGCTCGATTTCAGACAAAGTTTCGCTTTCGCAACGAGTTTGAATCAACGTTGACCTTAAAGATTTTATTGCGTTTAGTGACTGAACATACAGAAAGTTTATTATTAACGCGTCACGATGTGGAAACGATGTTGGGTCAATCGCTAGACGCCCCAAATATTCGGCGCGCTTATTTTCCCAAACAAACGATGACTATGCTAGAAACCGCACTTGATGAATTGAGCACGTTAAGTATTATTGTGCAAGCTCAGGTTGGTCGGGTACGTTATCCGGTCTTTCACAGTGTCCAAATCGATCAAGTTTGTGACCGGATCGTGTTTAATTTAAATATTGATGTGTTGCCACAGTTAAATCAGTGGTCAACTGAACTAATTTCAGAATCGAGGTAACTAATAGATGTCCAATTCAGTGATTGAAACGTTAAATGCGCATCGGACACACCGTAACTTCACCGATCAGCCAGTGAGCGATGCGACGTTGGCAACGATTATTACCACGGCGCAACAGGCCCCAACCAGTCAGTACTTACAAGCTTATAGCTTGGTGGAGATTACTGATCAAAAGGTACGCCAACAATTAGCAACCATTACGACGAAGCCCACAGTGGCAACGCAGGGGCGTTTAATGGTCGTTTTAGCCGACCAAAACCGGAATGCTTATCTGAGTGCAACACCAACGGCCAAACGCGCTTTGACCGAATTAGACCGGTTTATGGCGAGTGTGGAAGATGCGACCTTGTTTACTGAAGCGATGGTCATGGTGACTGAAAGTTTAGGGCTCGGCAGCGTTGTTTTGGGTTCGATCAATAATGATACCCAAGCGGTAATCGAATTATTAGACTTACCGCCATTAACGCTACCAGTGTTTGGTTTTCAACTGGGCTATCCAGCGACCCAACCAGAACGGAAACCACGCCTGGGGTTAGATGCCATCTTATTTAAAGACCATTATGCCCAACCGGTGAGCTATCAGGCGGCTTTAACTGCTTTTGACCAACAGCTGCATGCATATTATCAACAGCGAAGTAGTCATGCACGTGATGAACAACTCAGCCAACTGACCCGTGAGGCTTTGGGCTCAGCAGCCAAGCGCCGTGACTTTTTAAAAGTCGCCCGGCAACAAGGCTTTTTACCTGAAATTGACGCTTAACAGATTAATGTACTACTGAAGCTAGCCAGATTAAGCAAACAAATAGTGCCGCACAACGATGAAAGTTGTGCGGCACTATTTTAATGGCATCACTCACCCGCGTACGGGGTATGTTTGAAGAGTTGGGCGGCTTTAACGGCAGTTTGCCAACCAGCGTAGAGATTGTTACGTTCAGCGGCTGACATTTGCGGCGTAAAGCGATCGCCAGCTTGGTGAGACGCTTTGAGTTCATCTAAGTCTGACCAATAACCAACTGCTAAGCCGGCTAAAAAGGCGGCACCAAGGGCGGTTGTTTCAAGATCAGCGGCCCGCTGAATCGTCACATCAGAGATGTCCGCTTGAAATTGCATCAACATGTTATTACGAGCGGCACCACCATCGACCTTCAACGTCGGAATCGTGATATCAGCGTCTTTTTGCATTGTATCAATGACGTCACGCGATTGGTAGGCCAATGACTGTAGGGTGGCTTTAACGAAGTCTTCACGGGTCGAGCCACGCGTCAGACCAAAGACCGCACCACGGGCATTAGAGTCCCAATAAGGCGCACCTAGACCGGTAAAGGCCGGCACCACATAGACTTCATTGTGATTATGTGAAGCACGCGCCATTTCTTCAGATTCTGGGGCAGTTTCGACGAGGCGCATGCCATCTCGAAGCCACTGGATCGCGGAGCCGGCAACGAAGATCGACCCTTCCAGTGCGTAGGTGACTTTGCCGTTGAGCCCATAAGCAATCGTTGTTAACAGATTGTTATCAGATAGCTGAGGTTTTTCGCCAATATTCATGACGATAAAGGCCCCAGTACCATAGGTATTTTTGACCATCCCAGGTTCAAAGGCCATCTGACCAAAGAGCGCGGCTTGCTGGTCGCCGGCCATCCCACTAATTGGCACTTCACTACCATAGAAGTTGTAGTCTTTAGTTGTCCCATAAACTTCCGAGTTGGAGCGCACTTCTGGCAACATGAGGCGTGGGATATTTAATAATTCCAGAATTTGGTCGTCCCATTTTAAATCATGGATATTAAAGAGCATTGTCCGACTAGCATTAGAGTAGTCGGTAACATGCACGTGACCACCAGTTAATTTCCAGACGATCCAAGTATCGATGGTCCCAAATAAGAGGTCCCCTTTTTCGGCGCGTGCTTGGGCCCCGTCAACATGGTCTAAGATCCAGCGAATTTTGGTGGCTGAAAAGTAGGCGTCAGTAATCAGACCGGTATGTTCATGAATGAGGTCACCAGCCCCATCAGCGATTAACTGATCGGCTAGTGGGGCGGTTTGACGAGATTGCCAAACAATTGCGTTATAAATGGGCAAGCCGGTATGCTTATCCCAAACAATGGTGGTTTCACGTTGATTGGTGATCCCAATCCCTTTGATTTGGTCTGGGCGAATGCCGGAGTCAATAAAGACGTTGGCAATCGTCGATAAGACGGCATTCCAGATTTCATTAGCGTTGTGTTCGACCCATCCTGGTTGGGGGAAGTATTGCGGAAATTCACGTTGTGAATCGGCGACTTGTTTACCAGCGTGGTCAAAAATAATCGCCCGAGTACTGGTCGTGCCTTCGTCGATCGCCATGATGTATTCTGCAGGCATAGTAGTCCCTTCTATTCATTAATTATTTTTAGGATTTGAAAGCGTTTTAAATGCAATCTATTTACGCTTAAGATTAGCATGATTTGTTAGATTTGTGAATAAATATAAGAAATTTAATAAGTAGGCTGTCAGCCGGAACTAATCAACGATTGACCGCAATTGAATTCAAATGAAGCATAGACCAATCAACGGTTTTAGAAAGGGTTACCATTGTCAATTAGACGCACTTCGCCGTCATTTAGCTACTTTGACGATGACAGCTGATGCTGTGCAAACAGTTGAAAAATAGACCAATTCGAATATAATAAGGGCTTAACTAATGCAACGGTAATGACCTTGGAGGTGGCAGTCATGCAAAAATATCGATTCTTTCTAAAAGGTTCGGCTGCAGAACAGCGGTGGTTAAGTCGTCAAGCACAACATGGCTGGCAATTAACGGCGATTGATGGCTATCGCTATCAATTTACCGCAATGACCCAGCCACAAGTTTTGCGGGCAGAATATGTACCGGCTACGACTGTTCGGGCCATGACAGACTTGTTTGCCGGGTTAGTCACGTATCAGTTCAAACAACCGGCAGTCGCCGTGGTGTATGCACCAGTCAACGCAACTGCTCGGGTGGTGACGGCCGATGCATCGCAGCGGTTAGCGGTCTATCGTCATGCCCGTGATGTGGCGATTAACTGGCTAAATGGCTGGGTCGTTGGTTTATGGCTACTGATGTGTGCGGCGGTGATTGGCAGTGCCCAAGGTCAGAGCAGTGTTATTTGGACGACCTTATTAGTCGGTGGACTTAGTATAGCGGCTGTGCTGATGTTAATTGGCATGTTGGTGGGTGGTCATGCCGCTTTGACGTGTCATCGTCAAGTGCGCGCGTTGATTCAACAAACTGGTGATACTAAGAATACGTGGCAGCCGACCTTTCATATCTTTTTCCAACATCAAGCCCAAGTGCCAGATACCGAAAAACTAGCACCGTTAGGCAAATGGTTATTGACGATGCATAATCAACAAGGGGATTACTGGTTTGACGTTCGGACTTCGTTGAACCAACACGAATTACAAACTGAATTAAAAAAAGTGATGCAACATCAAGATTTTAAAGTCGTTTCGTGGCTAGGGTTGTATCCTTTTTGAGAAAAATGTGGTTTTGGTTGAAAAATAGTTAAAAAACACTTGCAAAATACTGAGAGTGTGATATAACTAATATATCGTCATTGCTCGGTAGTTCAGCGGTAGAATAATTGACTGTTAATCAAGAGGTCGCTGGTTCGATCCCAGCCCGAGCAGTTAGTCAACATGGGTATGATTTAGAGGCTGTGACATAACTAGCCTCTGTACAAGTAAATGGGACGAGAAACCGAATTTTGGTTTCTCGTCCCATTTGT
>NZ_BJDJ01000027.1 GCF_005405085.1 Lactiplantibacillus daowaiensis
AGTATGCCCTTTTTAGTTTGTTTTACAAAAAAGGCGTCGATGGATTTTATCCATCAACACCAAATATCATAGAGCCACATATTGCAGGCTGTGATCAACAGTCAAATAGCGGCTCAACTAACCAGTTTGGTTAATTGAGCCGCTATTTTTTTACCCTTAAATTGGTTGTGGCGCTAGCGCAACCAGTTGCTTGACCGTATCAAAAGCCGTGATCAGTGGTTGGGCATGATTCAGGGCCCAGGTTGCGAGTGGCGCACCAGGAGTCGCGTCTAAGGTAAAGACGACGGTTGATGCACTTGGTGTGAGCGTCGTTAGGTCAGTCGCAATCGTAATCGGGCATGGTTGTGTGGCGATCCAGGCACTAACGGCGGGTTGGCTGGCAGTTACTGCATCGGTAATGAGCCCGTCGACGAGATGCCAGTCTTGGACCTGATAACTGTCAGCCATCGCCGCGTGCCAGGCACTGGCTAACGTTGGTCCCATCCCCATGGTTTCACCGGTTGATTTCATTTCTGGACTCAGCTTAGTTGGCATGTGAGCTAATTTATTAAAGGAGAAAACTGGTGCTTTGACAGCGACTTGGCCGGTTAGTGGGTAGACACCGACTGGTAAGGTTAAACTTGCCAATGATTGGCCCAAAATGAGATGCGTGGCCAGTTGGGCAAGTGGCAAGCCAGTGACTTTACTCATAAAGGGTACCGTCCGACTTGCACGAGGATTAACATCAATGACGTAAACTTGATCAGCCATGACCACAAATTGAATATTCATCAAGCCAACACAATGTAAGGCTTGGCCCAAGGTCGTGGCAATCTGCACGACCTTTTTTTGGATTTGCGCAGTTAAGTGTTGTGGTGGATACACGGCAATCGAGTCACCAGAATGAATCCCAGCGCCTTCAACGTGCGTCATGATTCCTGGAATGCAGACGTGCTGGCCATCACTTAAAAGATCGACTTCGCATTCTTGACCGGCCAAGTAGCGGTCCATCAAGATTGGCGCCCCGTGACCCGCTGCAACCGCTGCTTTGACAACGGGAATCAGTTCCGTCGCATTGTGGACGATCGCCATGGCTCGACCACCGAGGACAAAGCTGGGGCGTACTAATAGTGGGTAGCCGATGTTGATGGCAGCTTGCTTAGCGGCAGCTAAACTTGTGACCGTGGTGCCGGTTGCTTGGGCAATGTCATGCTCAGCTAATAGCGCGGCAAAGGCTTGCCGATTTTCGGTAATATCGGTCGCTGTTACACTCGTGCCTAAAATCGTGACGTCATGGTCAGCTAATTGTTGGGCGAGATTGATCGCCGTTTGGCCCCCGAATTGCACGATGACCCCTAATGGTTGTTCTAACTGAATAATGGGTAGTAAGCGCTCAAGCGTCAACGGCTCAAAATAGAGTTTATCGGAACTGGAAAAATCAGTCGAAACAGTCTCTGGATTATTGTTAACAACAATCGCGTGATAGCCAGCTTGTTGAATCGCTTTGACACAGTGGACCGTTGTATAGTCAAACTCAATGCCTTGACCGATGCGAATGGGTCCAGAACCTAAGACCAAAATACTATGACCTAACGGCTGACTTTCAGAGGTCCGCCCAAAACTGGTGCTGTAAAAATAAGGTGTGGCACTGGCGAACTCGCCGGCACACGTATCCACCATTTTGTAAACGAGCGGTTGGTCGGCGGTTAACTCAGTAATTCTATCGGGCGTTAGGCCGCTATAGTGAGCCATGGTTGCAAGACTTAACCCGTATTTCTTAGCGGTTAAACAAGTGGTTGTCGTTGGCTGGCTAGCCAATTGTTGGGTCAACTGTATGATATGTTGCAACTTACGTAGGAAAAATGGCGTGATTTTAGTTAATTCGGCCAGTTTTGCCAATGGCCAGCCTTGTTGAAAGGCGTCAAAAATGGCGAATAAGCGTTGGTCGGTCGCTTGGGTCAAAGCGGTTGTAAGTTGCGCAGTGGTTAATGGTTGCAATGGGGTCAATTGCGTTTGTACTTGCGCAGTGGTCTCTAAAGAGGCGACTGCTTTTAGCGTAGCTTCTTCTAAATTCGTTCCAATGGCCATCACTTCACCGGTTGCCTTCATTTGAGTGCCCAAAGTCGCGGTCGCGGTTGGAAATTTATCAAAAGCAAACCGTGGTAGCTTGGCAACGACATAATCTAAAGCTGGTTCAAACGCGGCATAGGTCGTTTGGGTGACTGGATTTTTGATTTCATCCAAGTTAAGGCCAATCGCGATATCGGCGGCCAACTTAGCGATAGGATATCCGGTCGCTTTTGATGCCAATGCAGAAGACCGACTAACTCGGGGATTAACTTCAATAATATAATATTGGGCACTATGCGGATCTTGGGCCAATTGGACGTTACAGCCGCCTTTGATATCGAGAGCGTCAACGATGGTTAGCGCAGCGTTACGTAGCGTTTGATACTCACCATCAGTCAAGGTCTGCGCCGGGGCATAGACGATTGAGTCGCCCGTATGAATGCCAACTGGATCAAAATTTTCCATGCTACAAACGATAATCTTAGTACCGCGATTATCACGCATGACTTCAAACTCGATTTCCTTATAACCGGCGATACTTTGTTCAATGAGACACTCGTTGACCGGTGACATCGTTAGACCACGCTGTAAAATGGTCGTCAATGCGGCCGCGTTTTGTGCAATGCCGCCACCGGAACCAAGGCTGGCCGCACAATGACAGGGTAGCCAATCTTGGCGGCAACGGTGAGTCCACTTTGTAAGTGATGCACGGTTGCACTGGCAGGGATCGGTTCACCCAATGTTGTCATTAAGGTTTTGAAAGCCGCCCGGTCTTCAGCTTGGTTGATCGTTTGTAACGATGTGCCTAGGAGTTGGATATGCAACCGGTCTAAGACGCCGGCTGCATCAAGCGCCATGGCCAGATTAAGCCCGGTTTGACCACCTAATGTTGGCAAGAGCGCGTCAGGATGACTTTGTTCTAAGACCGTGGTCACACTCGCTAAGGTGAGCGGTTTGATGTAAATATCATCGGCAGTCGTTGGATCCGTCATAATTGTCGCCGGATTAGAGTTGATTAAGATAACGTGATAGCCAGCCGCTTTTAAGCTTAAGCAAGCTTGGGTGCCAGCATAGTCAAACTCTGCGGCTTGCCCGATTTTAATCGGGCCCGAGCCGATTACGGCGACCCGATGAATATCAAGATTTTTAGGCATTGGCTAGCACCTCCGGTTGATTGAGTTGTTGGATAAAGTGATCGAAGAATTGGCCAGCTTCAGCGGGTCCCGGATGAGCTTCGGGGTGGAATTGCACCGACATCACTGTTTGCCCGGGCAACCGCAGGCCCTCCACACTACCGTCATTTAATTCAATGGCGGTTATTTGTAGTGGCGTATGCTGGATGGATTGTGGATCAACGGCAAAGTCATGATTTTGAGACGTCATGATGACTTGGCCGGTGGCCGTGAGTTGGACGGGATGATTGAGCCCGTGATGGCCGAATGGCAATTGATAAGTTGTCGCGCCAAATGCTTGGGCGATCAATTGATGCCCGAGACAAATGCCAGCCAGCGGATAGGTAGCGGCCAATTGGCGAATCAACGGGGAGACCGCTTGATAGTCATTTGGATTACCTGGCCCATTGGACAATAAGATACCGGTCGGGTGATAAGCCTGAATCAAGTTGAACCGACTCGTGGCGGGCACGACCGTTACTTGGCAACCGCGGGCTTGTAGCGCTTGTGTAATGGCAGCCTTTTCCCCGAAATCGATAATGACGATATGTGGTTGCTGCGTCGTCGGTAAAGCGGTGGGAAGTGCCTGGGCCGCTAACTGTTTCAGTGGAATTTGCGCCAAGGTTGCGCCAAAGTCAATAACTGGTTGATTACTTAAGATGGCTGCCTGGGTCCCCGTTTGGCGCAAATGAATCGTGAGTTCGCGGGTGTCGATGCCTTGAATACCGGGCACGTGATGGGTCGCCAAAAAGTTATCGAAAGTTTGGCGACTCGTATAGTGATCGCTAAAGTCAGCCAATTCATGAACGATAACGGCTTGGGTGCCTAAGGTGGTGGCTTGATTTACGGTCGGATCGATGCCGTAATTGCCAATTAAGGGATAAGTAAAAGCAATCAATTGGTTTAAATAAGAGGGATCGGTGACCGTCTCTTGGTAACCAGTCATCCCCGTATTGAAGACGATTTGACCAGCACCAGTCATGGATCGGTCACCAAAGGCCGTACCAATCCATTGGGTGCCGTCTGCTAAAGTTAAGTATTTTTGCATTGTTTGCCGACCTTTCTGATAATTCGATTAAAAACAAACGAAGTTCGTGAGACTAGTAAACAATTATTCAGATTGAAAGTCAAGTCGAAAAATACATTAAATATGAATATATTCGCTAAAACAGCTTTAATTATGCAAAATTCTAAATTAATTTGCATATATTTTCAAAGTAGCTTGCATTTTAGAAATGATGAGAATATAGTGTGAAACATACTCATCGCATAGATATGCAGAAATGAGATTAATTTTGACTATTTGAGGTGATTTTATGCAAGTTGCGTTAGTCGGTGTCAGCGGATATAGCGGCATGGTGCTTTACCGTTTATTAAAACAGCATCCCGCAGTTGACCAAGTGAACCTTTACGGGCATCAAGGGGGCCAATTGGCAGCGTTGAAAACAGTTGTCCCTGCTTTTCAGAAAGAAACGGTCAACGTCCGACCATTCGATGCGGCCACGGTGATGACTGAAAACGCGGTGCTCTTCTGCGCAACTTCGGCCGGTGTTACCAAAACGTTAGTCTTACCATTAATTGCCGCTGATTTTCCGGTGATCGATCTATCCGGTGACTTTCGCTTACCAGCGGCCACTTATACTAAGTGGTATCACCAAGCTGCCGCACCAGTGCAAGCTTTAGCTAAAGCAAGCTATGGCTTGGCCGAGTTCAACCACCGATTAACGCATTACGTGGCGAATCCGGGCTGTTATGCAACCGCGACTTTGTTGGGCTTAGCCCCATTAGTTCAGCAACACTTGCTTGACCCCACGAGTATCGTGGTCGATGCGAAATCGGGGCTTTCCGGTGCCGGTAAAAAATTAACAGCGACGAGTCAATTCACCATGGTCAATGATAATTTACAACTCTATAAAGTGAATCAACATCAGCACATTCCAGAAATCGTGCAACAACTAAAGCAGTGGTGGTCCGCGGTGCCAGCAATTGAATTTACCACAACTTTGATTCCGGTGACTCGCGGCATTATGAGCACGATCTATGCGAAAGCTGCGACACCAACGACGACGGCAGCATTACTTCAAGCGTTTCAACAGGTGTATGCTGACCAGCCATTCGTCCAAGTTTTACCGGCTGGTGAAATGCCAACGTTAAAGCAAGTGATTGGTAGTAATGATTGCGTACTTGGTGTCAATTACAATCCAGTGACCAAGACGATTTTAGTGGTCAGCGTGATTGATAATTTGATGAAGGGTGCTGCCGGTCAAGCCATTCAAAATTTCAATCAGCTCTTTCAGTTACCCGCGACGGCCGGACTACCAAGTCTGCCAGTCTTTCCATAGAGAGGAGTCCTTTAGATGCAAGTCGTTACCACTCAGTTTCAAAAAGTTGTGTTCCAATGGCCACAAGGATTTTATAGTGACGGGATTCATATCGGACTTCGCCAAACGAAAAAGGATTTTGGCTGGTTGTTTTCAAAAGTGCCCGCCGCGGCGGCCGGTACATATACGACTAATCAGTTCCAAGCAGCACCCACTAAATTAACGCAACAAATGATCAGCCAAGACCATCAATTGCAAGGCTTACTGCTAAATAGTGCGGTCGCTAATTCATGTACCGGTGAGCAAGGGTGGCAAAATGCCTTGCAAGAACAAACTTGGTTAGCCAACAAACTCAATGTTGACCCTGAATTGATTGGGGTCGCATCGACTGGTTTAATCGGTGCGCAATTACCGATGGACTTAATCAAAAATGGGTTGCCACAACTTACCCCCACAAAAAGCGATGCTGTTACTTATGCTGTTTTGACTACCGATAAAAAGCCTAAAACTATTTGTGTACAAGGTGAACTAGGCGGCAAATTAGTTACTATTACTGGTTTTGCCAAAGGGTCTGGGATGATTCACCCGAAGATGGCCACGATGTTAGGCTTTGTCACGACCGATGCGCAGATTGCGGGCGCCGACTTACAACACTTATTAAGTGAGCAGGTCGATCAAACCTTTAATCAAATCACGGTTGATGGGGATACGTCGACAAATGATATGGTCGTGACTCTCGCCAATGGCTTAGCTGAAAACCCGGTGTTAACGCCGGGTACCGCTGATTATCAACAGTTTGCCCAAGCCCTGCATACCGTTTTAAGTGCGTTGGCCCAACAAATCGCGGCTGACGGTGAAGGCGCCACTAAGTTAGTGGAATGTAATGTCACGCAAGCAGCGACCGCAGCTGATGGCCAACAAGTTGCCAAAGCTATTGTCGGCTCGAACTTAGTGAAAGCGGCGATCTTTGGTGAAGATCCTAATTGGGGCCGTATTATTAGCACGATTGGGGCGACAAAAGCCGACTTAGATATTGACCAGGTCGATATTGCGATGAATGGGATGCCATTGGTGACGGCGAGCTTGGCAGTGCCTTTTGATGAAGCCGCGGTTAAAGCAACTTTAGGGCAGTCCCGCGTGGTGATCGATGTGAATTTACATCACGGTGTGGCTAGTGGGCAAGCTTGGGGTTGTGATTTGACGTATAACTATGTCAAAATCAACGCCAGCTATCATACGTAAAGGTGGGGGCGCAGATGCATAATTTAATTATTATCAAAATTGGTGGCGCGGCGATCACACAGTTAACGGCCGGCTTCTTCCAACAATTAAAGGCTTGGCATCAACAGGGCAAACAAGTGTTGATCGTCCATGGTGGCGGCCCCATGATTACCCAATTGACCGCGCAATTACACTTGCCAGTCAACAATGTACATGGCTTGCGCGTCACCGATGCCCAGACCTTAGCGTTGACCAAAATGGTGTTATTAGGTGACGCCCAACCGGCTTTGTTGACGCAATTGAGCCAGCATGACTTACCCGTTATCGGGTTAAACGCCGCGGACAATCAGTTATTGACGGGTGAGTATTTAAATCAACGCCAACTTGGTTATGTCGGTCACGTCACTGCTATCAACCAAGCTTGGTTGCAGACGCATTTGGCCCATCAAATCGGCGTCTTAGCCCCACTTGCCTTAACGACGACGGGCCAGTGGCTGAATGTCAATGCCGATATGGTCGCGACGACGTTAGCGCAACAGTTACATGCCGAAAAGTTAGTTTTATTGACCGATGTCCCGGGCATCATGCATCACGGGACGGTGATGACGACCTTGTCGCCACAACAAGCCCAACAATTGACGCAACAAGCGGTAATCACTGCGGGGATGCAGCCCAAAGTGCAAGCTGCTATCCAAGCGATTCAAGCTGGCGTCCACCAAGCGGTGATTACCAATGCAATCGATCAACCCGGAACTGCCATTATTCAGGAGGTGGCCATATGAACGAATCAGTTTTATTTCCAACTTATCAACGGTTTCCCTTTGCGATTGAAAGTGGCCAAGGGGTCCATTTGACCGATAATCATGGTCAAACTTACTTAGATTTCACCGCTGGCATTGGAGTCTGTAACTTTGGTTACCAAGATGCCGCCATTCAAGCCGCAGTCAGTGATCAACTCACTAAAATTTGGCATACGTCGAATTTATATGAAAACCAGTTACAAACTGCGGTGGCAACGTTACTAGTCCAGGGCGAAGACCGGTGTGTCTTCTTTGCCAATTCTGGGACTGAAGCCAATGAAGCCGCCTTAAAATTAGCCCGTAAATATACGGGTAAACGTGATATTTTAGCCTTCAATCATTCATTTCATGGTCGGACTTATGGCGCGATGTCGATGACCGGAAACCCACACATTCAAGCCGGGTATGCGCCATTAGTACCAGGAATGCATTTTGCGGATTACAACGATCCCGCCGCAATTGCCCAGATTACACCGGACTTAGCGGCAGTGATTTTAGAAGTGGTTCAAGGAGAAGGGGGCGTCTTTGCTGGCGACCCAGACTGGTTACAAGCCGTTCAACAAGCTTGTCACGATAACGGGGTACTACTAATGATCGATGAAGTCCAATCGGGGATTGGGCGGACGGGATATCGGTTGGCTTTTGAAGGCTACGGCTTAGATCCTGATATTTATACGGTCGCTAAAGGCTTAGCTAACGGGATTCCAGTGGGGGCAATGGTCGGTAAAAAGGCGCTTGCCAGTGCTTTTGGTCCTGGTAGCCATGGCTCAACGTTTGCTGGTAATCCACTAGCGATGGCAGCAGCTAAAGCAGTCTTACAACAATTAACGCCGGACTTTTTAGCCACGGTCCAAGCCAAAGCGGCTAATGTATGGACGACGCTGCAAGCCGAGACTGCGCCACTGCCAGTGGTGACCCAAGTGACGGGGAAGGGGCTGATGATAGGGATTCATTTACAAGCTAGCTTACCGGTCCTTAAAGTCATTACTGCGTTGCACGCTGAAAAGTTGTTAACGTTGTCAGCGGGTGACAATACGTTACGCTTGTTGCCACCGTTAGTCATGACGGATGCCGACCTACAAGCTGGGTTAGCCACGATCAAACAAGTCTTAGTCCAATTATCAACGGAGGTACCCGCCCATGAATAATCATTTTGAAGGTCAATCTTTTTTAAAAGAAATCGACTTTACCCCACAAGAATTAACTTACTTAATTGACTTTGCGAGTCATTTAAAAGCCATGAAACAGCAAAACATCCCGCATCCTTATCTACAAGGCAAAAACATTGCGTTGTTATTTGAAAAAACATCGACGCGGACGCGTTCGGCATTTACGGTGGCCGCGCATGATTTAGGGGCCCATCCGGAGTTTTTAGGTAAAGACGATATTCAGTTGGGCAAGAAAGAATCAGTTAGTGACACCGCTAAAGTGTTGGGGTCGATGTTTGATGGCATCGAGTTTCGAGGGTTTGATCAAGCGACCGTTGAAACCTTAGCTAAAGATAGTGGTGTGCCGGTTTGGAATGGCTTAACGGACGATTGGCATCCCACCCAAATGATCGCGGACTTTATGACGTTAAAGGCGCACTTTGGTCATTTGGCTGGCCTAACACTGACCTATGTCGGCGATGGTCGGAATAATATGGCCAATAGTTTGCTAGTGACGAGTGCGATGCTCGGGGTGAATATTCATATTGGTGCGCCGGCCGACTTGCAACCAGCGGCAACAGTCGTGGCGTTGGCACAACAATACGCTGACGTAAGCGGCAGTGAGATCTTGATCACGGCCGATCCAACGCAAGCAGCGGCAAATGCCGATGCGCTGTACACCGATGTGTGGGTCTCGATGGGCGAACAAGTCGATTATGGCGCCCGGATTCAGGCACTATTGCCATTTCAAATCAATGCGGATTTAGTGGCAGCGACGGGTAAAGCCGAGACCATTATTATGCATTGTTTGCCAGCTTTTCATGATCATCAGACTAAAACCGGGGCGGCACTGGGGGAGAAGTATGATTTACCAGCACTGGAAATTACTGATGATGTCTTCAATAGCCCTCAAGCAGTTGTCTTTGAAGAAGCCGGTAATCGGATGCCAGCCATTAAGGCGATTATGGCGGTCACGTTAGGCAACTTATTTATTCCAGATTGTCTTTTCGCCTAAAACTTGCACCAATGTAGTCGGCGTGCTACGATAATATCCGCTTGTCAATTTTCGTGGTTCGTAACCATCCCACGTAAAAAAACTAGGAGGATATGCACTTATGACATCGTCAAAAATTCGGCCGTGGATTATCAATGCGTTAGTCGCGGCGATTTACATTGTGTTATCAGTTGGCCCGGCAGCCTTTAACTTGGCTTCGGGCGCGATTCAATTCCGAGTTTCAGAAGGATTGAATCATTTAGCAATTTTTAATCGGAAATACGTCTGGGGAATTGTTGCGGGGGTTATCTTATTTGATGCCTTTGGTCCCGGTGCCAGTTTGCTGAATGTCTTATTCGGTGGGGCGCAATCTTTAATTGCGTTACTGATTGTGACTTGGATTGGTCCTAAGTTACGGACAGTTTGGCAACGGATGGCCTTAAACATTTTCTTGTTTACGGTATCAATGTGTATGATTGCTTGGATGTTGATGTTAGTTGGTGGTGGCACGGCTTTTTGGCCAACCTACTTCACAACTGCGTTATCTGAATTTATCATCATGACGATTACAGCACCCATTATGTACGGCTTAAACAAAGTGTTGCATTTTAGCGACCGCATCCAATAAAAAACAACGCGCAGTGTCAATTTATGACATTGCGCGTTGTTTTTATTAGTTAAGAAGATGATGATTGCCGTCTCCGGCGTTCAGCGATTTCAGCTGTGGTGGGGACCGGTTCAAGCCTGAGAAGCGGTCTTGAACCTCGTTTTGATCCTTTGCAAAAATCGCAAATGACCAAAATCGTCCGTGGTGTAAACTCGGTCAACCCACCGAGTCAACACCACTTTCACCACAGCTTCATCGCTGATCACCTCCGACTGAATTGTGTTAGCTATTATCAACATCAATGATCTGCATAAGCTGGAGACTGGTAGTAATGGAAGCCGCCATGCAAGTCCTGTTAACGGATGATTTTGCCGTTTACAGGACGGACGTCTTTCATGATTTGCGTCCCTTGCAAAGCATGAAAGCGAGGACCAAGACGGTCTGTGGCTTGGGCCGGTCCCCTTGGCGGGTGGAATTACTACCAGTCGGAAGCGACAAACACGATTTAACCAAACTCAGCTATTCAGCTTGTAGGTCTTCAACTTCGATGACTTTGAATTGCTTACGATTCAAGTTATCCGTAATCCGTTTCAACTTTTCAGTATCAACATCTTCTGGTAGGGTGAATAAGGTGCGATGACCCAAAGTGCCATTTTGAACATCCAAGGTCAAACAGCCAGCAATTGATGTGTACTTGGTGATGATTTTGGCCATGGCCGCTAAGTCACCACGTTCACCAATTGAAACGACCGTTAAGACATAGCTGCCAACATTGACGTTCCATGATTGTGACAACATGTCGAGTAAGCGCGTATGCGTCAAAATGCCGTAGAAATAACCATGTTCATCTAAAACAGCGATGTATGGTAAATCCTTGATTGAGAAGAAGACGTTATAAAAGGCTGAATCGACTTGAATGGTCTTCGTTGCATTCTTTAATAATGACGTGACGGGCAATGACATGTCACCACCACGTGATTTATGACGGTAAATGTGCATCTTGTAAATGTTACCGCGGAAGATATGACCGGTTTCATCTAAAATGGGCACACAACGGAAGCCTGAATCTTCTAAAACTTGTAGTGCTTCGGCTAAAGTTGCGTCGGCCGTGACCGTGGTTAAACGTTCTTTTGGTTTAACTAAAGTTTTTAAAAGCATAATGTAGATCCCCCAGATTTAATTTATTAGACATATTTTAATTTAAGGATACCATAAAACTGACGTTAAGGGGAGCGCGACAGTCGCGTAATACTAGCGATAAGCATTAAAAAAGCAGCCATCCATTTGGGTAGCTGCTTTTTATAAATTAGATTTAAATTAGAACACAACGACTGGGGTACCAACTGAAATAGCGTTGTAAACTTTACCCACGATTGAAGGTGGTGTATTCACACAGCCGTGAGAGCCATGGGTCTTATACCAAGTGCCACCGTATTGGGTTTGCCATGAAGAATCATGGATTCCTTCACCGGTGTCATCAAATGGCATCCAGTAAGAAACGGGTTGTGAATAGCTTGAGCCATCATCGTTTTCACCCTTTAAAGTGGCGTTACGTTGTTTGCTCCAGACATCCCAAACCCCAGTAGTCGTGGCGTGTTTGCCGGGTTTCCCAGTGACCACGTCGGTTGAGACTTTCACTTTGCCATTGACATAGACCCACATATGTTGATTTTGTTTATCAACTTCAATGTAAGTATTGCCAATGTCGGTTTTCTTGTTGTTATAGCCGGATCCATTAATGAGCGGTGAACGCGTAAAGTCTTTGCCTGCTAAGATTTGCTTAGACAAGGCTTTGGCTTCAGCTTTGGTCTTGATCGTCCAACCATAGAACCCACCGCTGATTTTAACAGTCCCACGCAAGGTACTTTTAAAGGTCCGCGTCGTATGATAAGTGTGGTATTTGGCATTTAACTGCTTAACGTAAGCCAAGACATCTTTTTGGTTTAAGGTGACTTTACCAGCACTATCAACTTGAATCCAACTCAAAATGGTATCATTTGGAATTTGGAACTTATGACCGTTGATATTGTATTTGGCCGTTTCTTTAGCATATGGTTGTGCTTTAGATTTGGCGGTCAACAACGTCTTGCTCGTACTAGTAACGGTTGGTTTAACATAAGCGTCCTTTAAACTAATACTAGTTTTACCGTCGGCTAGAGCCTTTTGGACGACCGTCTTTAAAGTGGTTTGATTAATTTCGGTCCCTTGGACTTCTTTTTTAATTTCAACTTGGCCGTTTTGGTAAATTAACTTAGCGTTTTGAGTTTGGGTACGTTTTGTTTGATCGGCCGTCTTCATAATTTTAGTCACTAATTGTTGCATGCTAGAATTTGAGACCGTCAACTTACCAAGACTCACCGTGTCACTAGCACTGGCTTGGTTCATTAAGGACAATGGCCAACTCCAGTAGTTTTGGCTGCGAGCCATCTTTTGCAAATCTTTTTTAGTGTTAATGCTGATACCAGCTGACTTACTATTGAACGAATAGATGGCTTGCCCATCTTCAACGACGTGATAAGTCCGGTGTTCTAACGCATGACTGACTTTACTGGCGACTTGGTCAGCGGTTTTGCCGCTCACATCGACGCCAGCAACTTGTGTATTCATTAAGAATTTTTGACTGTTTTGTAACGTCAAACTCGTGGCGACATAACCGATTGCTAGCAAGCCGATAATGGCGCTAGTAATCTCGATCCCCCGTTTGTGTTTCATCTAAAGATGCCTCCGTGTGCATATTAATATTTTCACCTTATAACATTTTTTAGGGAATGGCAACTATCGCGCTTACTATTTTTCAGTGCTAAGCCGGGAGTTGTGGGATATGGTGACGCTCTCAAAGAAAAGTTAGTAAACCAAGGTCAATAAGGACTGACTAATTGGCGCTTAAAATAATCATGGTAAGTGAGACTTGTTTGGATTTTTACCCAAAATTAAGGGAAATAAAAAAGCAGTCGTCCTTAAAAAAGGCGACTACTTAAGTGAGTAACGTAATTATTTATTTTCGAGTGCAGCTAAACCGTCGTTTAAAACTTTTTTCAACGTTGCGGCTGAGTCTTGCATCTTCTTCATTTCGTCATCAGACAATGGTGATTCAATGATTTGTTTCAAACCAGTGCCACCGATCACTGCAGGGGTCCCGATATAAATATCGTTCAACCCATATTGACCATCCATATAAGCGCCAACTGGTAAGACGGCATTTTCATCGCGTAAGATGGCTTTAGAAATCCGCATTAAGGCGGTCCCAATCCCATAGAAAGTGGCACCCTTTAAGTTGATGATGTCATAAGCTTTGTTACGAACGTCATCTTCTAACTTGGCTAAGTCTTCATCAGAAACGCCTTGTTCTTTAGCGATATCTTTAACGGGACGCGTCCCAATAGTGGCTGTTGAGTAAGCGGCAAATTCAGAATCGCCATGTTCGCCCATGATGTAAGCATCAACGGAACGTGGGTCAACGTTAAATTGCTTCCCTAAAGCGACCCGTAAACGAGATGAGTCGAGAGAAGTCCCAGAACCGATAACGCGATCCTTTGGGAAACCTGAGAACTTCCAAGTGGCGTAAGTCAAAATATCAACTGGGTTAGCGGCAACTAAGAAGATACCGTTAAAACCAGAATCTACAACTGGCTTAACAATGGAAGATAAAATGTTTAAGTTCTTGTTAACTAAGTCTAAACGTGATTCGCCAGGCTTTTGTGGTGCACCGGCAGTAATCACAACTAAATCAGCGTCTTTGCAATCGGAATATTCTCCCGAGTAAATCTTCTTGGGAGCGGTGAAAGCTTGGGCATCTTCAAGATCGAGGGCGTCACCCTTAGTCCGATCTTTAACGACATCGACAATTACAAATTCTTCAGCAATTCCTTGTTGCGCCATGGCAAAGGCGTAGCTAGAACCTACGGCACCGTCACCGACGAGTACAACTTTTTGATGATTTGGCATGCTTGACAAAATTGGTCATCCTCTCATTAAAACGAAAATTTATTGTTTCCAACGATTAGAGTATACCATGTTTAATTAGAAGAAGTCGCTAAAACGATTGCGCTTTTAATTAAATTGCAATAACCTGGCGATAACGCTTGTGGCATGTGTTTCGTAGGGGAATATGGTATACTGATTGCACTGAAAATGGGTCATGATGCCGACTGACAAGATAGCATGCAGTTGGCCTAGTTAATTGCCGAACCAACGTTAGGGTGGTTCGGCCTGTTTTGCATGTGACCGTCATAATAGAGGAGTTTTACGAACTAATGAAAATGATTGTAGGTTTAGGAAATATTGGTGCCAAGTATGCGCAAACCCGGCACAACGTCGGATTTATGATTGTCGACGAGATCGCGGCTAAGCTAAATCTCGACTTTAAGACGAGCAAGTTTGAAGCTGAAGTTGCGAGTGGTTTTGTGAATGGCGAAAAGCTCTTACTCGTTAAGCCATCGACTTATATGAATGATTCGGGCCGCGCGGTGGGGCCCTTGATGACGTATTATCAAATCGATCCCGCTGATTTACTGGTGGTCCATGATGACTTGGACTTGCCATTAGGGAAAGTCCGCTTGAAGCAAAAAGGCTCCGCTGGTGGTCACAATGGGATTAAAAGTATTTTGAGTCACGTGGGTGACCAACATTTCAAACGGGTCAAAGTCGGTATTGACCATCCCACTAAGATGAGTGTGGTGGACTATGTGCTAGGTAAGTTCACGCCGGCACAACAAACCTTATTTAATGATGCCAAATTAACTGCGGTGGCCGCGATTGAAGCTTGGTTAGCCAATGATGATTTTGCCGCTGTGATGAATCAATATAACTAATTAGGAAGGAAGTCGCCATGGATATTGAAGCGATTGTTGAACAAACGCCGGATTTTCAAACGATTTTAGCAGGCATCAGCCCAGCTAGTCGGCAATTGATTACTGGCTTAAATGGCTCGGCGAAGACCGTCTATGTCAGTGCGTTAATGCATCAACTGACGCATTCACTATTGATCGTGACGGATAACTTATTTCATGCGAGTCAAATGGTCGATGATTTGACCAACTTATTAGCTGATGACCAAGTCTTTTTATTTCCAGCTGAAGAAATGGTGGCTAGTGAATTAGCGACGAGTTCGCCTGAATATCGTGCCCAACGGGTCCAAGCCTTGAATGCGCTAACGAGTGATCAACCAGCGATTATCGTCACGTCAGTGTCAGGGGCCCGGCGGTTTTTACCGCCCGTCGATCAATTTAAGCAAGCCGCCATTCCGTTAGCGGTTGGCCATGATATTGACTTGGGTCAATTACAAGTTCAATTGCATGATATGGGTTATGTCAAAGAAAAATTAGTCGCCCGTCCTGGTGATTTTGCAGTTCGGGGCTCAATTATCGATATTTATCCACTTGATGCCGATTACCCGTTGCGGTTAGATTTGTTCGATACCGAAATTGACACGTTGAAGTACTTTGATCCTGAAACGCAACGGTCAGTCGATAATTTAACGTCGTTTACGGTCTTACCAGCGACGGATTTTATTTTAACGACAGCCATGATGCAAGCTGGCGCCGACAAGCTGGCTGCTGCGATGCAAGCAGAAAGCCAACAACTTGCGCCAGCTGATAAACAAACGTTAGCCGACAATTTGGCACAGCCATTAGCGGATATGCAAAAGGGCTTAATTGGCAATGATCTACTATTATATGGTGAATATTTATACGGTAGTAAAACCAGTATTTTTGACTACGTGCCACACGATGGTGTCGTGGTTTTTGATGAGTATTCACGGATATTAGATAGTGAGCAGCAATTATTACAACAAGAAGCTGATTGGATCACGGATCAGTTAGCCCATCACAAGGTCTTGTCGACAGCGAATTATGGCAATGACATGCGGGACTTGTTGAAGTCAGATCAACATGCCCAACTTTTGATTTCACTATTTCAAAAAGGTATCGGGAATGTGAAGTTGGCTCAAATCACCAATGTCCGTACCCGGCCGATGCAAGAATTCTTTGGTCAGTTGCCAACGTTAAAGACCGAGTTAGACCGGTGGCAAAAGTTACACCAAACGGTCGTTTTAATGGTGGCTGAAGCGGAACGGTTGACTAAAGTTAGTGATACGCTAGATGATTTTGAGATTCAAGCGGTCATGACGAAAGCCGAAAACCTGCAACCCCAAGTGGTTCAAATCGTCCAAGGGAGTTTGCAAAATGGGTTTGAATTTCCAGATGGGCAGCTCGTGGTCATTACGGAACAAGAGATGTTCAAGAAAGTCACCAAGAAGCGGCCACGGCGTCAAACTTTAGCCAACGCGGAACGCCTGAAGAGTTATTCGGATTTAAAACCGGGTGACTTTGTGGTCCATGTCAATCATGGGATTGGGAAGTACGTTGGGATGCAAACGATGGCTGTCGATGGGGTCCATCAAGACTACATTACGATTGCCTATCAGAATAATGCCAAGATTTTTATTCCAGTGACGCAGTTAAACCTCGTGCAAAAATACGTGTCGTCAGAATCAAAAACGCCACATATTAACAAACTTGGTGGGACTGAATGGACCAAGGCTAAACGCAAAGTTGCCGCCAAGATTGAAGATATCGCCGATGAACTCGTGGAATTGTACGCGCAACGTGAAGCCGAAGTTGGCTATGCGTTTCCAGTTGATGATAGTTATCAAGATGACTTTGATAATGAATTCCCATATGCGGAAACGCCGGACCAATTACGATCAATCGATGAAATCAAGCATGATATGGAACGGGCCAAGCCAATGGACCGCTTATTAGTCGGTGATGTGGGCTATGGGAAAACCGAAGTGGCCTTGCGTGCCGCGTTTAAAGCGATCGAAGCGGGTAAACAAGTGGCCTTTTTAGTGCCAACGACGATTTTGGCGCAACAACACTATGAAACCATGTTGAACCGGTTTGAAGGTTATCCAGTTAATGTTGGGATGTTGTCACGTTTCCGGACGCAAAAGGAAATGAAAGCGACGGTCAATGACCTCAAAAATGGTGACTTGGATATCGTGGTTGGGACCCATCGTTTATTGTCAAAAGACGTGCAATTCGCTGATCTCGGATTGTTGATCATTGATGAGGAACAACGGTTTGGGGTGAAACATAAAGAACGACTCAAGCAATTGAAGTCGAATGTTGATGTGTTGACCTTAACGGCGACGCCAATTCCACGGACCTTACACATGTCAATGTTGGGGGTTCGGGATTTGTCAGTGATTGAAACGCCACCGACGAACCGTTATCCGATTCAGACTTATGTCATGGAACAAAACTTTGGCGTGATCAAAGAAGGCATTGAGCGTGAAATGCAACGGAACGGTCAGGTCTTTTATTTGCATAATCGGGTGCATGATATCGATAAAGTTGTGTCACAGATCAAGGCACTAGTACCGGATGCGGCAGTCGCCCATATTGATGGTCAGATGCCGGAGTCACAACTGGAAGGTATCCTCTATGATTTTATTCGTGGTGAGTATGATGTCTTAGTGACTACTACGATTATTGAAACGGGGGTCGATATCCCGAATGTGAATACCTTGTTTGTTGAAAATGCGGACCACATGGGCTTATCGCAATTGTATCAATTGCGGGGGCGGATAGGCCGTAGCAGTCGGGTCGCGTATGCCTACTTTACGTATCAACAAAATAAAGTGTTGACTGAAGTTGGTGAAAAGCGGCTCCAAGCCATTAAAGATTTCACGGAACTCGGCTCAGGCTTTAAGATTGCCATGCGGGACTTATCGATTCGTGGTGCGGGTAACTTACTAGGTAAGCAGCAACATGGCTTTATTGATTCGGTCGGGTACGATCTGTACACGCAAATGCTATCAGAAGCAGTTGCTAAGAAACGTGGTCAACAAGTTAAGGTTAAGACTGATGCCACGATCGAGTTAGGTATCGAAGCTTACTTACCGACAACCTATATTGAAGATGAGCGCCAAAAGATCGAAATTTACAAGCGGATTCGGCAACTTGAAAATAATGATCAATTCCTAGAAGTCCAAGCTGACTTGATTGACCGCTTTGGTGACTATCCTAATGAAGTCGCTGGTTTATTAGCAGTCGGCAAACTGAAATTACTTGCGGATGATGCCTTGATTGAAAAGATTCAACGGACTGATACTGACTTACATTTGACCTTGTCGAAGCAAGGAACGGCCAAGCTAGATACTAAAGATATCTTTAAGGCGTTGGCAAAAACCAAATTACGAGCGACAGTCGGGATTGATGATGATAAAATGAAGGTTAAATTAGTCATTCAACCGCAGATGCAAGAAGCAGCTTGGCTGGAACAGCTGACGCTATTCGTGCAACAACTCGGGGTGATTTTAACGCCTGCAACAACAGCGGCTTCGAGTAAGTAATCAGTAGAAGGGAATTTGTGATGCCAAAAGATCGCTTAAACACGATGTTTCGCGGCGCCTTGATTTTGTCCGTGTCATCATTGGTTGCGAAAATATTGAGTGCGGTATACCGGATTCCGTTTCAAAATATGGTTGGTAATACCGGCTTTTATGTGTACCAACAGATTTACCCGATTTACGGGATTGGGATGACCTTTGCGTTAAATGGGTTTCCCACGTTTATTTCAAAGTTAGTGGCAGAACAACCAGATGCGACCAGTAAGTCATTAGTGACGCGGCGAGCTTTTCATATTTTGAGTGGGCTGTCGCTGTTACTGTTTGTCGGCTTACAGTTAGGGGCACATTGGTTAGCGTTACGGATGGGCGATGTTCGCTTAGCCCCCATCATTGATGCCGTGGCGTGGATGTTTTTATTTATGCCATGGCTCGCGACGGGCCGCGGGTATTATCAAGGCAAGTTCTTGATGGGCCCGACGGCGGTGTCACAACTGATCGAGCAGACTGTTCGCGTCGGCGTCATTATTATGGCGGCCTATTTTGGGGTCCATCGTGGTTGGGATGATTACCACATGGGCACTTGGGCGATGAGTTCAGCAGCCATCGCGGCGATTTGTTCATCACTGATTTTTGTCAGTTTTGGCTTACGCCATTTGCTAGCCCCCGCACCGCGACCGACCCATCGACTACCTAGTTATCGTGATCTGACCAAACGGTTCATCATTGAAGGTGGGACGTTGTGCTTAGTTGCCGCAGTCGTGATTTTATTACAATTGATCGATTCATTTTCAGTGATGCGTGGGTTAACGCGTCAAGGGATGCCGTTAGATTGGGCCAAATCGGTCAAAGGGGTCTATGATCGTGGCCAACCATTGGTTCAATTAGGGCTAGTCGTCGCCACTTCATTTTCGGCGACTTTATTGCCAGCGTTAACGCATGCGTTAGCGAAGCATCAATTAATTGAATTCAAACGGCACACGCGGGCGATGGTCCATGTGAGTTTAGCTTTGTCGACGGCCGCCACAGTTGGCTTGGTCGCATTAATGCCCCAAATCAACCGGCTATTGTTTGGCTCGACGGAAGGTACCACTGCATTGCGGATTTATGTCTTTAGTATTTTATTTGCGGCTTTGATCACCACTTATACGAGTGTGTTACAAAGCTTAGACCAATACACGGCAATGATCATTGGGATTATTGCGGGTTTGGCAACCAAAGTGCTAGTCAATTATCAAATGGTCGTGCACTTTGGTATCAATGGGGCCAGTCTGGCGACGGTCCTCAGTCTCGCCGTCATGTTTGGCGTGATGTGGTTAGGGTCGCCAGAAGACTTGCGCCAAGTCTTATTAGAAAGTGGTTATTTAATCAAGTTAGTCTTAGTCAGTGGGGCGATGGGGTTAGTGGTCGTCTTTACGAGTCGTGAAATTCGCGCATTAGTCGGGTTACAAATGGCTAATAGTCGTGGTATCGCGGGCATCATCACGTTAGTGGGCGTTTTAATTGGCGTGGCTGTGTTCGTGGTCGGGGCCGTGGGCTCACGGTTGTTTACCATTCGTGAGTGGCTCGTTTTACCCTATGGCAAGCGGTTGATTAAGTCAGTTGCTAAAGGAAAGGAACATCATTAAAAAATGAGTATGCGTTTAGATAAATTTTTAAAAGTCTCTCGAATCATCAAGCGGCGCTCAGTCGCTAAAGAAATCGCCGATAAAGGGCGGATCCAAATCAATGGTAAAGTCGCGAAATCGTCGACCAATGTCAGTGTGGGCGATGAATTGATTATTGGATTTGGGAATAAGACCTTAACGGTGTCAGTGACCCAGTTATTGGAAACCACGAAGAAAAACGATGCTGAGTTGATGTATGACATCGTCAGTGAAGATTACAAAACGGATTATCGGCAACAACCATAGTGATTTTTTGAGAATGAAAAATCGGCTGAAAACATTGGTCTAAACCTAATGATGTCGTTTACACCATCGTTTTAAGTTGTTATAATTTAGTCAACACGATTAGAAAGGACTGGCCTAGCATGACGAACGGTTCCCGCGGGAAAATCAAGCAGTTGGATAATGACTATTCGCGACAAGTCGCTAGCGACCACCAAAGTTACCATCAACGGCGACTACAGGTGCATCGGCGGCGGTTTATCACGATTGTGGCGGTATTTGGGGCGTTGTTGTTATTTTTTGGTTTTCAATTAATCAATACACGCGCGAGTTTGCACACGGTGAATCGCCAAGTTGCCACCAGTCAAGTTAAATTAAAAAAAGTGCAAGCCAAGCATACCCAACTTGATACGCAAATCAAGCAACTCAATAATAAGGATTATCTACAAAAATTATTGCGTTCAAAGTATGATTACACGAAGAGCGGTGAAACGGTTTATAGCTTACCAAATGACAATGCATCCGATGTAACTGCTAATTAATCGGGGCTGTTGATGGTTTTAGATAGGTAGACCATTTTTAAGACTAGCTTAAATAATTTAACTCAGTGTTTCACAAAATATGCTATACTAAAACCATTATTTCATAGGAGGAACAACTTTTTTTATGGCAATTGAAGTAGGTACGAAAGTCACTGGTAAGGTATCCGGGATCACTAATTTCGGTGCATTCGTGAACTTAGGTAATAATCAAACGGGGCTGGTGCATATTAGTGAAGTTTCCGATGGATTCGTCAAAGACATTCATGATGTTTTGAGTGTTGGCGATGAGGTGACCGTCAAAGTGTTATCAGTTGGTAACGATGGTAAGATCGGGTTGTCAATTCGGAAGGCTGTGGATCATCCTAAGGGTGAACATGATCATCATGACAATCACCATAATGGTAACCATCAAGGTGGTAATCACCAAGGTAATAATAATCACGGACGCTCTGATCGTAACGAACATCAAGGCAACCATCGCGAACGTACTAATAACTTTCATAGTCGGGGTGGCAATGGCGGCGGCCGTTTCCAATCACGGCAACATGAAAATAAGAAGCAAGACTTTGATTCCTTAATGTCTGGTTTTCTAAAAGAAAGCGAAGATCGCTTAACAACCTTAAAGCGAAACACGGAAGGTAAACGCGGCGGTCGTGGCGGTCGCCGTAGTTAAGAGTGTGAGGCAAGCCGGGTTGGGACTGAGCATTAGCCTAGCTAGGTAATGATGCCGGTGGTTTTTCCGGGATTGTTACCTAGTGTAGCTAAGCGGAAGTCCCAGGCTTGCCGAACACGTTTCGGCAAACGTCGCCCAACACCAAATAAAAAAGTAATCAAAATTAAAAAACAAGCAAAGCGCGGGACGATGTCTGGCGCTTTTCTTGTAGCTAAAGGTTGAAAGGAGGGTTCCCAGTGACTTTAATGGCGCAATTTAACCGACAGTTGGCTGCCGCTAAACTGTTATCACCACAAGTGACCGTGGTGGTGGCTGTCTCGACTGGTGTCGATTCGATGGTATTACTGACTTTGTTACAGCAGTTGCCTAAACAGCAACGGCCACAGCTAGTTGTCGCTCATGTGAATCATCATTTACGGGCACAAAGTGCGACCGAAGCGGCTTTTATGACCGCGTATTGCCAACGGCATCAGTTGCCACTCCAGCTAGCTGATTGGTCCCCAA
Organism: Lactiplantibacillus daowaiensis; assembly: GCF_005405085.1. Lineage (GTDB taxonomy): Bacteria > Bacillota > Bacilli > Lactobacillales > Lactobacillaceae > Lactiplantibacillus > Lactiplantibacillus daowaiensis. Next base: position 22,274 of record NZ_BJDJ01000027.1, read on the forward strand.
GTGAGCATCCAAAAAGTGGCGTTGAAGCGGCGGCCCGTCAATTTCGATATGCCTTTTTTGCTAAGGTGATGCAAACGACTCAAGCTGCGGCTGTGTTGACGGCCCATCATGCTAATGATCAAGCGGAGACTTATTTAATGAAGTTAGCGCGCGGTGGTGAATTGACACAATTGACCGGTATGGCAGTGGCCCGACCGTTTGCGCAAGGCCAACTGGTTCGCCCGCTATTGACCTGGCCCAAAGCGGCATTGCGGCAATATGCGCAAGATCATGAAATCAAGTGGTTTGAAGATGCGACTAATCAAGATGTGGCGTTGACACGTAATCGACTGCGACACCGAGTTGTGCCGGAGTTAGAGACGATTAATCCGGCTTTTTTGCAACATGTTGCAGCGTATGAACAGCAATTAACGACGTTACTACGGGCCCAACAACAAATGGTCGCCACGTTGTTGCCAACAGTTGAGACACCGACGCATGGCTTATATCTAGAACGGTTACGTCAATTACCTAGTGATTGGCAGTTACCGGTCTTAAAAACATGGCTGATTCAACGGACGGGACAAGTTTGGGCAACCGCGAAACTCCAGCCTTGGCACCATTGGTTATTGAATCCACAACGGCCAACGGGTCAACGGGCACTAAATTCCCAATGGCAACTCGTCAAAGCCACTGATATCATTGAAATTCACCCCCTCAAAAAAAGGGTTAAAAAGTTAAGGCCCGTTGAAAAAAATATGGTAGACTTAAACCAATGGCAGAAAATTACTGCGACCCAAACTGTGGGTGTTTTTGACCAAGCGCCAAGCGCGACCAGTCAGCCCTTTTCGTTAATGACTGCTGATTGGCCATTGCAATGGCGACCGTGGCAACCCGGTGACCAATTACAACTAAAAAACGGCGGGCATCAAACTGTACGTCGAATTTTAATTGACCAAAAGGTACCGATGGCGCAACGTGATCAAGCAATGGTGTTAGTCAATGCTCATGGGACGGTGTTGTGGTTAGTGGGTCATAAGTTTAGTTACCGCGACCCGCACGCCGGCACGCAAACAGTATTTTTAGCCTTAAAACACATACGGAGTTGAAAGGAGCACATCTGAAACGATGAACAACGACATTGAACGAGTACTCTATAGTCGCGACCAAATCCAGCAAGTGGCACAGAAATTGGGTCAAGAATTAACGACGGAATATGCGGGTAAAAACCCATTGGTGATTTGTGTACTCAAGGGTGCCGTCTTATTTACCACTGATATTATCCGCGAAATGGATACTTACCTTGATTTGGACTTTATTAACTTATCCAGTTACGGTAATGAAACCATTTCAAGTGGTGAGGTGCAATTAACCAAGGATTTGGATGCCGACGTGACGGGACGCGATGTGTTAGTGATCGAAGATATCATTGATACAGGGCGGACATTGAAGTTTTTAGTTGATTTATTGAAACGACGTGACGTTAACTCAGTTAAGGTCTGCACCTTGTTGGACAAACCAGCTGGGCGTTTAGTTGATATCAAAGCAGATTATATTGGGTTCGAAGTGCCGAATGAATTTGTGGTTGGGTATGGCTTAGACTATGCCGAACGGTATCGAAACCTCCCGTACGTTGGGATTTTGAAACCAGCGATTTACGAGCATAAATAATTGGTCAATGATAGTCAAATGTGCTATGATTTAGACTATCGAAGTATAGTACCGTGCTTTTAACAGTATATAAAAGTTTCGATGAAGGAGGCACATATGAACAATCGACGCAATGGACTCTTTCGTAATAGCTTATTTTATATCTTGATCTTTTTGAGTTTAATGGGGATTATCTACTTTTTCTTTGGTGGTAATTCCAGCTCACAAACGCAAGATATTCGCTATAGCGAATTTGTCAAACAATTAGACAAGAATAACGTCAAGAACGTTAGTATCCAGCCTAGTGGTGGCGTCTACAAAGTAACCGGTCAATACCGGAAAGCGCAAAAGGTTACGTCAACTAATGCGTTGGGGATTTCTAGCAACTCATCGTCGAAAACCACGTCGTTTTCAACGACTATGTTAGAAAATAATTCCACGGTTGAACAGGTTTCTAAGTTAGCCAACAAGAACAACGTTAAATTAACAGCGAAAGCTGAAGAATCTAGCGGGATTTGGGTCACGTTGTTGATGTATGTGGCGCCATTGATTCTGTTTGTATTCCTATTCTATATGATGATGGGACAAGCAGGCCAAGGCGGCGGGAACAACCGAGTGATGAACTTTGGGAAAACGAAGGCCAAACCAGCTGATAGTAAACAAAATAAAGTTCGTTTCTCTGATGTTGCCGGTGAAGAAGAAGAAAAGCAAGAATTGGTCGAGGTTGTCGAATTCTTGAAAGATCCGCGGAAGTTCGTCTCGCTGGGCGCCCGGATCCCATCGGGTGTCTTACTCGAGGGGCCTCCGGGTACTGGTAAAACGTTGCTTGCCAAAGCGGTCGCTGGTGAAGCCGGCGTACCATTCTTCTCGATTTCTGGTTCAGATTTCGTGGAAATGTTTGTTGGGGTCGGGGCCAGTCGTGTCCGGGACTTATTCGAACAAGCCAAGAAGAATGCCCCATCAATCATCTTTATTGATGAAATTGATGCCGTTGGGCGGCAACGTGGTAATGGCATGGGCGGCGGTCATGATGAACGTGAACAAACCTTAAACCAATTATTGGTTGAAATGGATGGGTTCACTGGTAACGAAGGTGTTATCGTTATGGCTGCGACGAACCGTTCTGATGTTTTGGACCCTGCGTTACTTCGTCCAGGTCGTTTTGACCGGAAGATCTTAGTTGGTCGTCCAGACATCAAGGGTCGTGAAGCAATCTTGAAAGTACACGCCAAGAACAAGCCATTGGCTAGTGACGTTGACTTGAAAGAAATCGCTAAGCAAACCCCTGGGTTCGTTGGGGCCGACTTGGAAAACTTATTAAACGAAGCTGCCTTATTGGCTGCTCGCCGTAATAAGAAACAAGTCGATGCTTCGGACTTAGATGAAGCCGAAGACCGTGTCATTGCTGGGCCAGCCAAACATGATCGGGTCGTTTCTAAGCACGAACGGGAAACCGTGGCGTACCATGAAGCGGGTCATACGATTGTTGGGTTAGTCTTAAATGATGCTCGAGTTGTCCATAAGGTAACGATCGTGCCACGGGGCCGTGCTGGCGGATATGCCATCATGTTGCCACGGGAAGATCAAATGCTGATGTCTAAACGGGATGCCAAAGAACAAATGGCTGGTTTAATGGGTGGTCGTGCGGCCGAAGAAATTATTTTCGACGCGCAATCATCTGGTGCTTCCAATGACTTTGAACAAGCAACGCAAATTGCACGGGCAATGGTCACACAATATGGGATGAGCGAAAAGCTTGGCCCAGTTGAATTGGAAAATGCGAACCAACAAGCGGCTTACCAACAAGGCATGGGCGCAAGCGCCTTTTCACAACATACGGCTCAAATGATTGATGATGAAATTCGTGGATTGGCGACTGAAGCCCATCAAACAGCGATCGATATCATTCAATCACATCGTGAACAACATAAGTTGATTGCGGAAGCTCTATTGAAGTATGAAACCTTGGATGAAAAGCAAATTCTCAGCTTATTTAAGACTGGGAAGATGCCTGAAAAAGATGGTAGTAGCGAATTTCCAAGTGAAAAAGCCGCTACTTTCGAAGAATCAAAGCGTGAATTGGAACGCCGTGAAGCTGAAAAGCAAGCGGAAAACCAAACCAGCGCAGCTGATCAACCAGCTTTCCCTAGCGAATCGCAAGCTGATGTGACACCAGAATCAACGGCTACCACCAATGATTCCGCTGCTGCCACTAGTGCGACAAGTGCGGATAGTGCGCAAAGCACAGCTGATTCTAGCGATGATTCAGATAGCCAAGCTTAAAGTGATGATTAAAAGAGCTGAGACTTTGTCTCGGCTCTTTTTCTGTTGTATGATTAATCAGAATATTAACCAGTAGATAGGAGTTTATTAATGTCAGATTATTTAGTTAAAAGTGTGGCTGGAAACAGCATGTTTCGGGCTTACGCGATCGATGCAACCGGGGTCGTTGCAGAAGCGCAACGTCGGCATGATACTTGGAGCGCTGCTTCAGCTGCTTTAGGTCGGAGTCTAGTGGGGACACTTCTCTTGGCATCATCGGTTTTAAAAGGTGATGAAAAGATGACCGTTAAGATCAATGGGAATGGGCCAGTTGGTGGCATTGTCATTGATGGTAATGCTAATGGTACGGTCAAAGGCTATTTACAGCATCCACACGTGCATTTGCCGTTAAATGATCAACATAAGATCGACGTCAAAGGCGCAGTTGGGACGGAAGGCTTCTTAGCCGTGACTAAAGACCAAGGTGTCGGTGATCCGTTTACCGGTCAAGTAGCCCTAGTTTCAGGTGAACTCGGCGAAGATTTCACGTATTACTTAGCACAATCTGAACAAATTCCATCAGCGGTTGGCTTGTCGGTATTTGTTAATGACGATAATACCATCGATGTGGCCGGGGGCTTTTTAGTCCAAGTTTTGCCAAATGCCACCGATGAGGCAATTGATTCATTAGAAGCTAAACTCAAAGACTTACCATTGGTATCACACTTATTGCGCGAAGGGAAAACCCCTGAAGACATTCTGAACTTGCTCTTTGATGATGATGTCAAAGTCTTAGACCGGTTACCAGTCAAGTTTGAATGTGACTGTTCAAAAGAACGTTTCGGCGATTCGCTAGCGGCATTGCCAAAACATGACTTGCAAGAAATGATCGATGAAGACCATGGTGCTACGGCAGTTTGTCATTTTTGCGGCAATGAATATCACTTTTCAGAAACTGACTTGCGGGATATTTTGGCACATTCCCACGGTAAAGCCTAATGACAACTGCTTGGCAAATCGGTGATGTGACGATTCCTAATCGGGTCGTTGTAGCGCCGATGGCTGGGGTCACAAATGCGGCGTTTCGGGTGATCTGTAAATCCAATGGCGCTGGACTCGTCGTTTGTGAGATGATTTCTGATCGTGGCATTATGTATCATAACCAGAAAACGTTAGCGATGATGTTTGTCGATCCGCAAGAGCATCCCATGAGCATTCAGATCTTTGGTGGTTCCAAGGAGACACTAGTTCAAGCGGCGCAGTTTGTGGATCAACAGACGAATGCCGATATTATCGATATTAATATGGGCTGTCCAGTTAATAAGGTCGTCAAAACGGATGCTGGGGCAAAATGGTTATTAGATCCAGCTAAGGTTTATGAGATGGTGGCTTATGTTACGGATGCGGTCCACAAGCCAGTTACCGTAAAGATGCGAACGGGTTGGGATAGTGACCATGTCTATGCCGTTGAGACTGCACTGGCGGCTGAGCGTGCTGGCGCAAGTGCGATTGCAATGCATGGTCGGACCCGACAGCAAATGTATCAAGGTCACGCCGACTGGGGTGTTTTAAAGCAAGTTGCCCAGCAGCTAACGATTCCGTTTATGGGTAACGGTGATGTGCAGACCCCCCAAGATGCCCAACGCATGTTGACTGAAGTCGGCGCGGATGCGGTGATGATTGGTCGCGCAGTTGAAGGCAACCCATGGATGCTACAACAAACGACGCACTATTTGGCAACCGGTGAGCTATTACCGGAACCAACGCCATTAGAAAAGATGGCAACGGCCCGTGACCACCTGCAACGCTTAGTTGCGTTGAAAGGAGAACGAGGTGGTTGTCACGAATTTCGGGAACAAGCCCCATACTATTTAAAAGGGATTCCACGCTCGGCCCGAACGAAGGTGGCTATAATGGAAGCCGATTCTTCAGTGGCGATGACTGAGCTATTAGACCGATTTACGGCACAATTGGCAACTTATTTGGCACGGTCAGCGGTAAAGTGAATAATTAACTTGCATTTTTGCGGCCTGATTGTCAAAATTGTAATGTATACTGAAAGTTGTGGAGGAGTTAGTGCAAAACGACTCCCCTAACAGAATGGAGGAACACTAGTGGCACGACAAGAACAAACGATGAATGACCAACTCAAGGTCCGTCGCGAAAAAATGCAAGAACTACGTGACGAAGGTATTGATCCTTTCGGTCAGCGGTTCGAACGGACTGATTTAGCCCAAGATTTACAAGATAAGTATGGTGAGATGGATAAGGATGATCTCGATGCTAAACAAGTGACCGCAACGATTGCTGGTCGCATGTTAGCTAAACGGGGCAAAGGGAAAGTTGGCTTTGCTGATGTTTGGGACCGTTCTGGTAAGATGCAATTATATATCCGGAAAGATGTTGTGGGCGAAGATGTCTATCATATCTTCAAACGCTCAGATATCGGTGACTTTTTAGGCATTACTGGGGAAGTCTTCAAGACTGACTTTGGTGAATTGACGATTAAAGTGACTGGCTTAACTTTCTTGTCGAAGGCATTACGGCCATTACCAGATAAGTTCCATGGGTTACAAAATGTGGAACAAATTTATCGGCAACGGTATTTAGACTTAATCTCGAACCGCGACAGTTTTGATCGGTTCTTGAAGCGGACTAAAATCATTTCCGCCATTCGGCATCATTTAGATAGTCATGATTTTATTGAAGTTGAAACGCCAATGTTGCATAATCAGGCTGGTGGTGCATCTGCACGGCCATTTATAACCCATCACAATGCGTTGAATATTGATTTATATTTGCGGATTGCGTTGGAACTCCACTTGAAGCGTTTAATCGTTGGTGGCATGGAAAAGGTCTATGAAATCGGTCGTGTTTTCCGTAATGAAGGGATGGACCGTGAACATAACCCTGAATTCACGATGTTAGAATCATACGTTGCTTATTTTGACTTCCATGATGTTATGGATGAAACTGAAGGTATCTTTAAGGCCGCTGCTAAGGCAGTGACTGATGACGGTATCGTGACGTATCATGGTCAAACGGTTGATTTAAACCAACCATTTAAGCGAGTACACATGGTTGATGCGATTAAGGCACAAACTGGGATTGACTTCTGGCAACCAATGTCATTGGAAGATGCGCAAAAGCTTGCTGATGAACATCACGTGAAGTATGAACCATATTGGAAGGTTGGCCATATCATTAATGCCTTCTTCGAACAATTTGTTGAAGATACCTTAAATGAACCAACCTTTATCTATGGTCATCCAGTGGAAATCTCACCATTGGCTAAGAAGAATCCTGACGATCCTCGGTTTACTGACCGGTTTGAATTATTCATTTTAGGTAATGAATATGCGAACGCCTTTAGTGAATTGAACGATCCGATTGATCAACGTCAACGGTTTGAAGCGCAAGCTGCTGAACGGACAGCAGGTAACGATGAAGCTGAACATATTGATGAAGACTTCGTCGAAGCTTTGGAATATGGGATGCCGCCTACTGGTGGTCTTGGGATTGGGATTGACCGGTTAGTGATGTTAATGACCGATGCAGATTCAATTCGCGATGTTTTATTGTTCCCAACAATGCGTCCAGAAGAAGATAAGTAAAAATTTAACGGCTGTAAAATTGGTTTTTGCCAATTTTACAGCCGTTTTTTTGTCGATAAGCGGTATTTTGAATCGATTATGAAGTGTTTTTAGTTGTAATTATCTTTTTTTTGAAAAAAGTTGCGAATTATTTTACCGAACGTTCTAGTGATTTTATGTTGAAATTGTATGGTGACGTTCGGCATAAGTTGGCAAAGTTGGGCAATTATTCGCCTGCAATAGATGGACGAAATGTAATTTCCGGACATTTTTAAAAAGTAAATTAAAACATGGTAATAATGACCGGTTATTTTTGCGATTTAGGGGTTGCATTCCACCGGAATAATTGGTAAATTAGTATACGTTGTTGAGGCGCACAAAGCGGTTAGCCGCTTGCTTCCAACGGAAATTAAATTATAAAAAGTTGTTGACAAGATGTTGATGACTTGATATGATGATTAAGTTGTGTTGAGGTAATCAACCAACGGATTTAGACCTTTGAAAACTGAACAAAGTTTCGACGAATCAAATGTGTAGGGTCTACTAATTTAA
>NZ_BJDJ01000028.1 GCF_005405085.1 Lactiplantibacillus daowaiensis
GAATTAGCTACTACCATTGTAAGTGATTGCTTTGGGCTTTTTAATTTCTGTTCGGATTAATTATAGAATTTGCCAAAATAATAATTTTGAGAGAATTCGTGAATTTGCTGTGAATGTAAGCGCTTATCTGATATAATACTCCATACTGATGGTTGGACCAGAACGCTGACCATCGGCTTCTTCATTTATATTTCCCTAGCTTTATTCAGGATGAATTGCCTGAATTATCCTGAATATTACCGAAAAGCTATCACATATGTGATGGCTTTTTTATTTAAAATGTAAAACTTATAATAGCCGGTGACAAACTGTCACCGGCAAGTTATAATTTAAGTGAACCTAAGTGTAAGGAGACTGACGAGATGCCTAAACCAACTTTTTTTCATCTACCAGCCGCTAAAAGACGGTTGGTACAAGACCAGTTACTGCGGGCTTTTTGTCAACAACCATTGGCGACCGTTCGGGTTTCGGCATTATTCAAAGAGACTGATTTTTCACGAACGTCATTTTATAAATACTTTGAGAGTGTAGAAGATGCGCGCAGCTTTGTGCTACATGAGACACTTGTCGGCATCCATCATCAACTTCTAATTGCCATTCGAGATCAACAGAATGATTTATTTGCGGGACTAACGGATTTTTTAGGCATGCTGGGTCGGCAAGATCGGCGTAGTGATGGCTGGCAGAAAATTATTTTTTTGACGCGTAGTGATAATAATATTATTTATCGTCAAATCAAATTATCTGCAGATATGCCATATGCGGATCAATGGTTAGCGTTACTAGCAGTAAATCAGTTTAGAATTACTGATCCACAAGAGGCATTGAGCTTTCAATATTTTATTATGGATTTAGTCATTAATGCGTTGACTGTAGCAGTGGCTAATGACTGGAATGCAGACCAGTTAGTAGCAGATTTTGCGTATAAATGTGACTGGATCAAACACGGGGTATTGAGTCGCGAGTGACAGTTGTAGACCTGCTAGACGTTTAACAACTTGTGATTTAACCACTAAAGTAAGCGCTTTATACTGTGTGACTTTGATTAATTTCGTAATGCGGACAAAACAATAGATTTAATAATCATATTGATTATAATGGGCCTTAAAGGGTTATATATTAGGCGATATATATGAATAGGTTAGACGGGGGAGTCAAGTGTATGAAAAAGCAAAGACAACAATTTTATCGTGAGCAGCCAATGGGTTATCGACACTGGCTGTACACAGGACTAACGACTTTATTATTAACTAGTCCCTTATTGGTTATGTCGGCGAATGCCGATGCAACTGATTCAGCCACTACGGCCACAGATGGTACGGCTAAAGCGACAGCGACCACGACCACTGAACAACAATCAACTTCAAAAAGTGTGACACTTAAATCATCAGGTACGCAAGCCGATCAAGCGGAAACTGCTAGTTCTGGAAATGAACAAACATCGTCGGATTCAGGATCTACCGGTACTGGTTCGACAAGCGGGACTACTGAAGTTGACAAAAACGACGCTGCGACCGATAAAGAAACGACAAATACTGGTGCTAATAATAATCAAACGACTGATGAACAAGTCGTCACTGATTCAAACGATAGCACGGTAACTAATAATCAAAACACAGGTACAGCAAAGTCAGACGCTGACAATCAGTCGGTTACTCAGTCGACTGCTAAGCAAACAACTGACGATCAAACGGTCAATTCAAATTCGAAGTCAACAGACACAACTACGCAACCGCAAAAAGCCGCGCTTACTAGGGTAACCCCAGTGGCGGAAAACGAGATTACGACGACTGGAACGGTGAATGTTGATAATTCAGGGACTGGTACGAGCACCAGTACTGGTGATAATTCTGGCAGTCAAACAGGTTCGACAACAACAACGACCACCACGGTGCCTAAAATTGATTATGCAACTGCACCTGATTCGCAGGTTGTGACGTTTGCGGATGCTAATCTAGCAGCTGTGGTGAGAAGGGAACTGAAAGTTGCTGCTGATCAACCAATAACATTGGGCGATATTCGACATGGTGGTTTTGGTCCAAATCCAATTAATATCGTTGATGAAACAAACATCATTACATCGTTAGCCGGAATTGAAGCACTTCAAGAGTTACCAAGCAAGAATAAAGTCCGAGTTATAATTAATATTGCTGCGGGTTACCTAAATGATGATGGCCAGCTGATTAGCAATAATTTTGATTTGACGCCTTTAAGTAAATTACAGCTGAGTACTTTATCATTAACAACGCCGTATTTAAGTGTTGTTGATTTAACACCACTTAACCAGTTAGACGTTAGTGCATTACAAACAGTTGAATTAGTAGGCGTGGGCGCACGAAATCGTTATGGGATGACTAATCAGCAGTTAGCTGGTATTGCTGATTGGCTGACCGAGTATCTAAATTATGATTATCGGGATGTTCACGGTAAGAAATACGGACGAACATTGTCACTTCAAAGCAATAATTTGACTGACTTATCAGTTTTGAAAAATGCCAATCCTGAACGGTATAATATGATTAATGTTTGGCAACAGTTCTACGTTAGCTCGGATACACTTAATGCGGTCGCGGGCGCACCGGTTCAGATTTTAGCCAATCAACAGATTGGGATGCAGGGCGAACAGCTTTATACGACTAATTTATATTCCTTTGGCTCATCATTGACCAGTACTAAGCCAGTTAGCCTCGCAACCAATTTAGGTGATGGCCAATATCAAATTGATGGGCTGACAACAGCGGATGGTTGGGTTACTTACGGGCCAAAGAGTTATGCGGATCATAACATTTATTATGACCCCAGTGGTGCATCTGACACGACGCAATTACTTTTCTCACTAGTTGTTGCAAATCAAATTAATTGGACCGACCCTACCATTAAAGTTAACTACATTGACAAAACGACTGGTGAAACCATCAAAGCCACTGAAACTCTAGGTGCCAATCAAATAGTGGGTGACACAGTTGACCTGTCTGATAAAACCATCTTGGCTGGGTATGACTATATTGGTACCGATGCGGATTCACTCAACTTAACGTACACGGCTAATCCGCAAACAGTTAATTTATATTTCACGAAGCAACAAATTGCAGCGGGTGCCGTTAAGGTACAGTATGTCGATACGGAAGGCAATATTTTGGCAACCGGGACGGCAACCTATCCAAATGGCCAACAGGTTGGTGAACAATATACAACCCAAACGAAGGCCATTGATGGTTACAGTTTTGACCATGTTGATAGTAACGGTTTGGCCGCAACCGGGACGTTGACGGCTGACGGTGGTACTGTCACTTATGTTTACACGAAAAATGTTGCTGAAACGGGCCAAGCGAAGGTCGTTTACATGGATGATACGACTGGCAAAACATTAGCGACCGAAGTCTTGACTGGCGATGTTGGTACGACTAGTGATTATCAAACTGCTGCGACGATTAAAACGTACACTGATCGTGGTTACGAATTAGTGATGGATGAATATCCAAGTAACGGCGTCATATTTGATACGAACACGCCGACATATCTTGTCCACCTAAAACACCAAATAAGTACGGTAACGGATAGTAAGACTGTCACCGAAACCATTCATTATGTTTATGCAGATGGTAAAACGGCGGCAACTGACTATCAAGCACAATTAGCCTTCAAACGGACCGGTAGTCGTGATTTAGTAACTTGGATAACGACTTGGGGGGACTGGACTGCTGACAAAACTAGTTTCGATGCGCAAACATCACCACTTATTGCTGGTTATCAGGCGGATCAGGCAACGGTCAAGGCAGTTAATGCTGTCACAGCCGACAGTCAAGATATAGACGTGACAGTGACTTATACAGCAAAGTCAACGACGCCAGATACGACGAAACCGGTCACACTGACAGCACCGGATACAATCAAACCTGATGCAGTTGTCAAAAAGGTGCAGGCTGACCCATCATTTGAGGTTGAAACTTGGAATAGTGAGATTATGATTGCGCCTGATAAAAAGCATGGTAATACCGATGCTAAAACGACGCGACTTGTTATCAGCAAAATTGACCCACAGCCAGCCATGGTTAACAAAGGTGAAGGGCCTAAATCATTATCGCAACAAGCAGCTAAAGACACTAACCAGCTGCCAAAAACGGCTGAAAAGTCAACTAGTACACTAGTTGCAATGGCCGGAAGTCTTTTCTTAGCTTTACTAGGTATCGGCGGTTATCGTCACAAACAATAACGTGTCACTTAATTAGTGTGTCTTTGATGTCATATCAAGGACACGCTTTTATTTTGCTTTAGATTGGCATCAAGCTAAATCGTTGAGCCACCATTGTGTACGTGCTAAGATAGTTGCAAATAACAATAATATGTTGATTCTGATTTAAAATGAGAATAAAGAAAGTGGGCGTGCTAAATGCCAACAATTCAGCTTAGTGATACGATGCTTGCATTATTAGCTCGGAAACAATTGTTAGACAAAACGCTGATCTTACTAGCAGACGATGGTGGTGGCAAGTATTCATTACACGGTGGGGCTTGTTCGATTGGTACTAAATTTACGTTGATTGTGCTTGATCAGCCGGACCCAGCATATTCAGTCAAGTTGACTAATCCATACGGTGTTCACTTATGGACTTCGACGTACGATTTAATGTTTTTTAACGACGGGATTACGATGGACTATCAAAATGGCCGCATTGCCATTAAAGATAATGCGCATGTCTTAGATCACGGGGTTCAGATTGCTAATGGCGCCGATGTTTTAGCAGCATTTAAAGCAGGCGTGACCATCGATGGCACCAGTTGCTAACCAAAAACGCTCAGCACTAGACTTAAAGTGCTGAGCGTTTTCTTCTATACTATATCGCTGGATTTGATGACTGTTGATAGTTTTGCCACAACCAATCTAGTAGTTTGGCTAGGACAACGGCGATCAAAATGCCAATGCCATTATTGAAGATTCGTAAGGCCGCCGCAGGGAAATTACCAAACAACACGCGAGCAATCGAAAGGGCACCGAAGCAATTTAAAACGCTGGCCCAAAAGTAGCTTGGAGTTAAGCCTAAGATAAAGCCGGCCAGTGGTGCTAATAGGAAGTAGCCCGTTGCTGGGATAAGTTGCAAGAGTATGGTGAATAACAATGAGCCGACGACAACGCCACTAAAACGTAACATCGCCCGGCCACGAACTAAATTGGTTTGTGGGAGTAAAATTGACATGCAAGCAAAGCCTAACCACATTGCGCGGCCGTTGCCTAGCCATTGTCCCAAGCTTAGTGCAATGGCAACGCCTAAGGCTAACCGAAATTGCCAGCGAAATGTCTTATCATGCCAACCGCGGATTTTTAAAACCCACCATAGTTTAATATCGGTATCTTTAGTGCGATGATGGCGCCAAAGTGCCCAACCACAAATCGCAAAAGCCATTAAATATGCCCAGCCACGATTGACGACGGCACTACCAGTAACTGGCATGCCGGTCACTAAGACATAGCCAAAGGTATAAACACCGCCATTGCCTAAAATCGGTGTGTCGCTGGTTAAGCGTAAAATAAGTAATAAACTGCTAAAGTTAACCACCAAAGCAAACAGTGGTGGCAAGAGTGGCAATAACCAGCTATCAAGCCAAGTTAACCCTAAAATACCAAATAATGCGCCTAGACTGGCTTGAACGTTATAGCCATAGCCGACAAAGCGCAAGCTCAGTAGCATACAAAAAGTCGCGACCCCGACATAGCCACTGGCTTGACCGAATAAATAAGAAAAGCTGGCAATATATAAAATCGCAAAACTTAACAGTGCAGTATCTCTTAATAGTAAGACGCCAATCAAGTGCCATTTAGACCGCCCAGTGGTTGCCGTAATTTTTTGACGCAAGACGCCGGGACTAAGTTGCATTAATGCGTAGGTTGACATAATATTCCCCCTCCAGATAAACGAGAAGCAGTATACCAAACCTGGCTTTTGACTGTCAATCTAAACTAGTATTGAAGGACGTTTAATCAAATCATGCCATTTATGATTAAATTTTTGATGAGCTTTCTATGAGTCTAGCTGTTGTAGAGACGGATTCTCAGACTTGGTTCGACAAAAGTGACTCATCCTGGGTCGTAACCGATACGATAAGTCAATTGTGGTATTCATCGAGTCCTCATGTAAGGATCATGGTTTATTGGTATGCTAAGACACAATAATGACGTGTTAGGGGCGTTTTAGTAATGGAAAAACCACGATTTGATCCAACCAGTTTAGCAGCAGCTAGTTTTTTAGACATTTATGATAGTGAAGATTACTTGCTTCAAAACAAACAACTGTCACATGAACGATGCGACCATCAGGAGTTGACCCATCCCATCATTGATCAATCACGCGTACAACACGTGGCGTTCAATGACAGTCAGCTCGAACGATTGGAGCTCTCTGATACTCGGCTAGAAAATTGTGATTTTTCTAATTGTCAGTTACAACAGGCCAGTATTTTTCGCACTGTACTGAAAGACTGTAACTTGTTAGGGGTTAACTTTGATCAGTCGGCGTTCAATCAAGTGAGCTTTGAAAACTGTCGCCTAGATTTAGCTAGTTTCAACCAAATTCGCACGAAACAAGTTGAATTTCACAATTGCTCGTTGCAAGGGGCTAATCTGATGGACATTCGGACATTTAAGGCCAAATTCGTAACTAGCAATTTAAATCAAGTCAACTTTGCGGGGACAAATTTACGGCAACTTGATTTGCGAACCTGTACGTTTGAAACCTTGGAGCTAACGCCAGCTTTAGTAAAAGGACTCCGAGTCAATGAAGCGCAAGCCGCATGGTTAGCCGCCTATGTCTTAGGGGTGAAGGTTACCTTGTAATGCAATTGGTTAAGTTAAGTTAACTTTTTATCTTGGAATCGACTTGACATTTGGCGCTGAAAGCTTTTTACTAATATAAGTATCATATTTTTATTTAACTCACAAATTAATTTTTAACCTAACCATAAATTTAATAGTACTGGAGCAGATTAATCAATGACATGGTCACATTGGCAAATTGCACCTTTTTTTACAAGTGTTTTCTTTGTTTTGGGTGTCTTGGCGCTATACTGGTTATCGTTCAATGGCTTATCTTTCTGGGTTAAATCACGGCACCTCCATATTTCGGAAGACACCTTAAATGCGTGGTATGGTGTGATTTACATGCTAGTCTTTGTGTTTGCGATTCAAAGTTTGGTCGTCGGTGGAAACTACTCTTGGCAGTTTATGAACTTTCAATTGATTGCCATCATCTTCTGTGCTTATTTTCTGCACATTCAGATTCCTTATTACTTCTTTTTCCCGATTGTCCTGATTTACATGGCTTTTGATCGCTCATTAGGCTACTGGCAGTCCTGGGGACATGCGTTAACCTTAGCGTTATTTTTCTGGTTATTGAATGTTGTCCGGGTGAAGTACCATAATCAAAGAAAAGCACCATTTATGTATTTACTAGTCGCATTGCCCTTTGGGGGATTACTGTGGTTCTGGATGAAGTTGAAATTCAACTTTGATTGGCAGACTTTTGCGCAAGAATGGGCCTATTTAACAATTTTTGAAGCATTATTATATGCATATGTAACAATGTTATCCCAAGACAGTGAAGCTAAATTACAGCTGGCAAAGTTTGCGAGCCATGACGCTTTAACGCAAACTGAAAATTTTGCGGCTTATACAGGAGCTGTTAAAGAACTCTTTATGACGAGTAGTAAGAAGCAACAACCGTTGTCGATGATGATGTTTGATATCGATCACTTTAAGCAGTTCAATGATACTTATGGTCATTTAGCTGGTGATCGCGTTTTGCAACAAGTCGCCATGGTTGTCCAAACCGTTCTAAACGCGAATGATCCTAAAGTGACGCTTTATCGAACCGGTGGTGAGGAATTTAACATCTTGTTTCCAGGTTATACCGTTGCGGATACGCAGACAATCGTGACCCAAATCTTTTCGGCCATTAATCACTATGGGATTCAATTTGGTGAACATCGACTGGCGATTTCGGTCTCGGTAGGGGTTTCGGCGATGACCCGCAATGATACGTCACCGGCTGATTTTTACAATCGTGTTGATCAGAATTTGTATACCTCTAAACGCAATGGTCGAATGCGCATCACCATTGACTAAAATGCGGTGGTAACCAAATTTTCTGTTAAAAATAAAACGCTAGTTTTTATCAGCGTTATACAATAAAATTGACCATCCTGGTTTTAGAAAAGATGGCCTTTTTTATTGGCAAAAATTTATAGTTATTAGTTGGTTAATGCGCTTAATGATTATTTCAAACGCCATCAACCCTAGCATAATTATTTTTATATTGTTAATTACTTTTTTAGTAAAGCGAGTATAATGTTTGAATAGGCAATTTTTTGCTCAATTTGAGTAGACTTACAAGCTTATATGACTGTTTTAGGCGATTAAGATTGTAAACTAGCCATCAATTAAAACTGAATAAAGGAGACGCTGAGCTGGCAAAACAGCCAGTGTCAAATAACGATGATGAAAAGATTGATTAATTTTGTGCTTATGACCATTTTTGTTGTCTGTTGGTTACCACTAATCAGTCAAGCAGCCACACAACCATTTCCAGATGCATCAGTTGGTAATTACGCTTTTGGCGTTGGTTCATATTACAATGCCTTTGCAGCCGGTAAGCTAACGATCAATAGTAGCCCAATTGACACTTTGGAAGGTCGGTTTGCGGCTAATCAGATTGTTGAATCTACGGCAGGCGTTTATAACGATGGGAAGGTTTGGAATAAAATCACTAGTCTATCACCAGTCTATGTTGCAAATGAAGTGCCCTATGATAATTCGGATAGCACGTTAGCCGCGCAAGGACAGAACTTATTTGATGTTTTTAACCAGCAAGATAAGTTACCAGATGCTGATCAAGTGGTGATTAATAATCTACGTCATCAAGCTGATGATGTTTGGACAACTAGTGAAAAAGCAACTAACGCGGTATTGATCAAGCATTTGGCGGCTGCAAATGTCGGTGATGTGACGTATTTTAAAGATAATGCGGCTTCGATGATCGCGGATTATGAGCAACAGACGGGTAAAACGATTACCTTAGACCCAACAAAAGTCGATGCTAGTGATTACTTCAAGGCGGCCGCTGCACAGATTAAAAGTATTTCTGACTATTATGCCAGCTATAATGTCGACAATGACGTCATCAAAAATGACGAAGTTGACGCTGTTACGGTCAAACAGTCACTTAGTGGCACGGATCCAGAAGTGACCGTGGCTTTAGCCGATAAGTATCAAGATACTTTTTCAACGACACCCCCAATTGTCTTTCTAAAGTTGTCGGGGCAACCTAGAAATGTCACGATTCATGTGACTAACATGGATACGACAACTTCGGAAAATGTGGCTTCCAGCGAAACCACGTATGCGACATATAAGTATGCACCATATATTTTTGTTAATTGGACTGGTGTCACAGGCAGCAATATGCCGTTTACTTGGGGTAGTGCGTACACCTTTACCGTAAAAGATACTGCCGGTAAGGAAATAACCAATAGTCAAAACGATGATGTGGAAAATTCGGATGGAACCAAAGCCACGATAAACCAGCTACTTTCTAGCCATATTTTAAATAATTTTCCCAATGCGGTCACGACTAACGGGGCCTATTTGTCGGCTGATGAAGGTAGTGGCGATAATTTATTTACGGGTACGATTATGGCACCGAATGCGAGCCTACAAGTCTCAAATTACGGGAGTAGTCAATATTTCTATGGCAGTGTTATTTCTGGCAAAGATGTTTTGATTGAAAACAATATGTTACCAGCCCGAGTGATTGCCAGTAGTTTTGACGTCCAGCATATCTCAACGGATAATATCAGTGACCTGGATCCGGCCCAGCAAATTCCTAAGTTATCAAAACTAACACTATCTCAAGGTGATTCTGACAGTAATGAGCAGTCAGTTAGTGGGGGGAGCACGAGTGATTATGCCGGCCAACATTCAGCTGGCGCCGTTCACTTATCAGCGACGATCAGTCCGAAAAAGACGGATTATCAAGTCTTTTATCAGCTCAATGATGGTGATTGGACCGCGGTGACGCCTGCCGATAAGGACTTAACAGCTAGTACCAATACCTTTGATTTAGGCTCATTATTGAAACTTACTGGTGCTAACACAACAAAACTAACGGCGACAGGTAAGACGGTCACGCAAGCGGCTGATTTTGACCCAACGACAGTGACGACTGCTGACCAAACGATTTCTTCGGTACTGGCACGTAAGAATCAGTTAAAAATCGTTGTGACCCCAACAACGACTGATGATGGGACTACCATGACAAGTAAGAACTTACCGGATCATCTTAGTGATTATGCGGTGACCACCGTCAATATTGCTGAAAATGGCACGGTTGCGGCAACGATTCCAACGGTAACCGCTGATCAAACGGTCACGTTGACAAATGATTGGCAAGTACCACTCAGTCTGACACTGGGGATGGCTAATTTAACGACAACTTTAAGTGATGGGGCTTTGCCATTAACAACGGCTGACAGTTTACATTATGCTGCCACGATTGCGGGTACGACCACTAATGGCACCGTTAATAGTACGGCTGAGACGATTTTACCGGCAACTAGTCCGCCAACGATTAGTCAAACGTTGGCATTTAAAATGACGATTGACCCGGATAGTTTGCCAGCAACTATGAAAAAGGGGCAAAAGTACGGCGTCCCATTGAATTGGCAGTTAAACTACGGCTTAACTGCCGGTAGTTAATGATAATTTTGGAGGAGAATCGTAATGAAATTTAAAACTTTAGTATTAGGTATGACTACTTTAGCGATGACTAGCATGTTAGGTGGCATTTTAACGGCGCAAGCCGATGATGATGTCCTTGGTGGTAATTCAGTTGGTGAATTTAGTGTTGCAGCTGGGAATTTAACCATTGATGCGGTACCAACTTTTGCTTTTGCAAGTACGGATGTCAAAACATTGACCAATGGGACAACGTTGAATTACGACGGTTCGACCTTAAAAGCCGCCGGCAAGACATCAACTGGGACAGACTTAACGGTTAGTGACTATCGTGGTGCTAATAATGCCGCTTGGACATTAACCTCAACGATCAGCAACTTTACCAATGGGTCTGATACGATTGCCGGGACGATCACTTACACGACAAGTGGTACGGCTAGTGGGACGATCAATGCTGCCGGTGGCACCGTTTGGAATGACTCAGATGCTAAAACCGGTGGGACTGGTAGTGCGACTGCAGGTACGGCTACGACGACGAGTTTAACGTTACCTGCAACGACAACGGCCGTTTCCGGGAATTACGATGCCGACATTACTTGGACACTCAATGCCACAGCGAGTGCGACTGATTAATGTTACGACGAAGCAGCATTAATTTATCTAGATTAGTTTGCTTGTTCAGTCTATTAGCGGGCCTTTTATGGCTGACCGTACCAGTACGAGCAGCGACTAATGGGGCTGGTTTTGCAGTTCAATTAGTTAAAAACTCGCGCCAAAGCACAGCGACCAGTAGTTATTTTGATTTACAAGTAAAACCTAATCAGACGGGCACGGTTCAAATGCGCGTGGTTAATTTAACTCAAAAAACAGTCCGGCTACAACTAAATGCCAATACTGGCTATACCACGAGTAATGGGGTTGAGGCTTATGACAAGGCAACTTTAGGTGAGTTGAGTACGGCTAAGTATCAATTGAAAACGATTTTTAAAGTGCCACACAAAATTACTTTAGCGCCAGCGGCTAGTAAACTGATCACCATACCGTATACGATGCCCGCTGATAGTTTTAACGGTATTTTAGAAGGGGCTTTTTACTTTTTGAACTTAGATAAAGGACCAGCACAAACCACTAATCAAAAAGGGTTCCAAATTCATAATCGGTATGCGCTAGCGTTAGGTGTTGTTTTGCGTGAGCATAAAACACCCAAGGTCAAACCGGACTTGGCACTAACCGGAATGACAACGGGTAGTGATCAACAGAGCAAATTCAGCCCGGCCATTGGGGTCAAACTAGCCAATACGCAAGCACAGTTATTGACGCATTTAAAAATCGACGGTCGCGTTTATGATGCAACCGGTCAGTTGCAGTTTAAAACCGTTCGAAAAGACTTAGGCATGGCGCCTAATTCGAACTTTACGTATTTGATCAATACTAAAAACCAGCGGTTAGCGGCGGGAAAATATCGGGTACGAGTCGTTGCAACAGCACACCAACAACGATGGGTCTTCACCCGTTACTTTACCGTGACGAAATCACAGGCTAACAAAGTGAATCAGCAAGTCCCTCGGGATTGGCATTGGCTCTGGTGGTTCCTAATCATCGTGGTCATTTTGCTCATCATTTTATTAATTTGGTTGGCTTATCGTTACGGTCAACGCAAAGGGCAACAACAATCTAAACAAAAGTAAGTCAGCTTTTTAAGTGAACTAATCGCATTCAGCCGGAACAGCATGTTCGGTTGAATGCTTTTTTGTTGCGCCGGCTGTTAGCTAGTTTTACTAGGCCAACTTTTATACCAGTGTTCGTAAGATTAGTGACCAAATAAATCTTTTAAATACCCTTGAACTAGTTGAATGCAGTATTGTACAGCCGAGACCAGTGTGGACTAATTAGCATTGGTCAAAAATTAGTGGCTAATTAAGAGGGTGAGCTAGATGCGGTCGAGATTATTAGCGGTCGGGTTAAGTTTACTAACCGTGTTAGTAACGTTAATCGTATTTGGTCTTAGTGGCAAAGCGGCAACCATTCCAGTTGCTGGTTTGAACGGGACCGATGCGATTGTAACCGACCGTAATGGCAATGTGATTAAAGATACGAGTACGTTAAGTCGATGGGAAGAATACGCGATAAATTATCATTGGGCAATTGAAGATGGCGAACCAGTTGCAGCAGGTGATACAGCAATTGTGACATTGCCTGATGGTGCCACTGCAATTCGTGATTTGAGTTTTAATTTAAAGGATGACAATGGCATGGTCATTGGCACTTTTACGATTAAAGAGGGTGCCAAAAGTGGGACAATAACATTCAATGATCGATTCAGTCATATCGGGACCAATCGTGATGGGACCCTTAATTTCTTTGTTGAAGGGACAACTAGTAGTGAAACTGGTAATTATGACTGGCTGATCAATAAGAATGGTTGGATCAGTGATTTCAACCAGCATGGACAGCCTACCACACTGACGTGGAATATCGCTTTTAATCCACAAGGTAAAGATTTAGGCCAAGTGACCGTCAATGACACATTGAGTGCCAAACAAGTTTTTATCCCAACTAGTGTACAGGCTAACACTGGACTGTATAATGAGGCCGGCAACTTTGTCAGTAGTGGTCAAATCAGTCCACAAGTGACCGTCAATGATCAAACGATAACGTTTCACTTTAGTGACGTGCATACAGCAGTTGATATGACTTATCAAACGACTTTAACTGATGTTAGCGAAGGAGCCAACTCTTGGCAGAATGCGGCCACTTTAAATGGGGTTACGGTTAGTGGCAATATTAGTTGGGGTGGCTCAGGAACTGGTAACGGCAATGAGTCCCCGCAAGAAACCGGGATCGTTCAACTGATTAAAACCGATGCCACAACCGGGACTAAATTAGCTGGGGCTGTCTATGAATTGCAAGATAGTCAGCAACAAGTGCTCCGAACGGGACTGAAAACGGATACTGATGGTGAATTAACAATTGGTGATCTCGAACCGGGTGAATACCAGTTGATTGAAACCCAGGCCCCGACTGGCTATGAGTTAAACACGCAACCAATTCCGTTTCGCGTCACGGATACAACCACAATTGTCCACGTTGCGCAAACAGATATCCCAAAGGTGGTACCACCAAAGTTGGGTCAAGTTATTCTTACTAAGGTGGCTACTAGTACCGATACTCGGCTAAGTGGTGCGATGTATGAATTACGTGATCATACTGGGGCGGTGGTCCAAACCAGATTGACGACTAACGCTAATGGTCAATTGACGGTGTCAGAATTAAAACCCGGAACTTACAGTTTTGTTGAAACTAAAGCCCCGATTGGTTATGAATTGAATACGACACCCGTGACTTTTACGATTACCACGGACCAAACCACTGCGGTAGCTGTAACTGCTGAAGATACGAAGATACCGACGACAAATCCAAGTGAACCAACGAATCCGGAAACACCAACGAATCCAGAGCAACCCGGTGAACCAACACTGCCTGAAACGCCAACTGAACCAAGTAAGCCTGGCGAGCCAACCAAGCCGACCACACCAGCACAACCGGGTGAACCGACCAAGCCGACGGCACCAACAGCACCAAATGAGCCGGAACATCCTGTTAAACCAGGCCAACCTAGCCAACCAATTAAGCCAATCGTACCTGGATTACCAGATCAGCCGCAGCAACCGAACCGGCCATTGATACCTGCACTACCAATTAAACCTGGTGAACCGGCGAGACCAGCTCAACCTGAACAGCCAACTAAACCTGACGGGCAAACAACAAACTCTAGTCAGACTGAAGCTGAGCATCCAGCAGGACAAACGGATTCATCAACAACAGCTGGGTCAACTGACACTACTGACAATCAGCCACTAACACCAGGACTACAGGCAAATACTGGGGTTACCGGTGTGACTAATGCAAATGGGTCGACTGATTTACCACAAACTGATGAACGGTCAACGGTAAACTGGCAGATGGTGATTAGTGTGATTGGTATTTGGGGTCTAATTATTGGCTATACTTGGTTCAAACATCGACACTAACCCTGAATGATTCGAACAACTGGGGTTACTTATGTCCCAACTATTGATACAATGTAACTTGTAATCGTGCGTTGAGATGAGGTGAACACTAGATGTTGCTAATAAATGGGTTAGATGTGTTATTAGCGTGGATCGTGGGCCGAAATGTGGTCTTACAATCCCAATTAGAATTAAAATCAAAGTATCGTTGGGGTCAACTTATCGTTGCTGGGCTGTTAGTCGCCTGGGGCGCTAGTGGTGGCCTCGCTGGTCTGAGTGATTTGTTATTTTGGTCGTTGTTTATGTTGATGAATATCATGATGGGCATTGGTGGGGTTACGGCGAATAAACTGGTTTTACCAGGTGCTTGGATTCGACGAACCGTCACGTTTAATCAGATTACCGGTATTCAAATTGCAGCGATTCCAGCAATTGATCAAAAGACCCGCGTTATCGTGAAGTTCATTTTAAACTCACGGCGTGAAATCAATATGGTTTTTAATGGGACTGTGACTGCCGTTAAAGATGGGTTACAATCACGAGTTGGTAACCAAGTTTCAATCGAAGTTTCTGAATTTAAATGACCGTCAGCACAAACAAACTATTCGTAGTTTGTTTGTGCTTTTTTGATATTGAAACAATGTTGTAGAGCCGAAAGACCTGAATGGCTCGTAAAAGTCATTCAGGTCTTTTTTTAAGCCTGTAAATTTTGTAATAGAAGGTTAGCCACCGCTTTAGCTGAAAACGGATTTTGGCCGGTGATCAGTTGGCCGTCTTGAACGGCGTATTCGCGATAAGCCCGGCGTTGCTGGAAATGGGCACCATGGGCTTCGGCGGCCGCTTGATTAAAGAATGGGACGACTGACTTTTTGCCGGCTAAGAGCTCCTCGGCTTTCGTAAACCCGGTGATCCGTCGATTGGCAATTAAATAGTGTCCATCAGCATCTTTAATATTCAACAAGCCCGCAATACCATGGCAAACTGAAGTGACATAACCATGATTGGCGTAGATGGCCGCTGCGATGGCTTGCAGGGGCTGGTTATCTGGAAAGTCCCACATGACCCCGTGACCACCGGCATAATAGATAGCGGCATAGTCAGTTGGATCGACTTGTTCCGGTGCTAATGAGCCGGTTAGCGCATGTTGCTGAAAAACGGGTGTTTCATAAAATGCCATGATTTCCGCATCGGTATATTTCATGCTGCGTGGGTCTAACGGGACAAAGCCACCTTTAGGACTGACATAGTCGATGTCATAGCCAGCTTGTTGCATGAGTTGGGCAAATTCGGTGGCTTCACCAAGCCATAGGCCAGTTGGGTCCGTGGTGGTGCCATAACGTGTTGTGTTGGTTAAAACGATTAAGATTTTTGATTGCATGTCATCAGCTCCGTAACGTGATCGAGTAGGGTCTTCAACTTATCAATGGCTTTTGTTTGATGGGTTAAATAGTAAAAGTTCTTGGTACCGATGCGCTGATAATCAACTAACTGCGCATCTTTTAAAATCTTTAAATGATGTGACACTGCCGGGCGCGACAGCTTAGTTACACTAATTAAATCCGTGACTTGTAGGCCGTTTTTGACCGCTGCTGGATCAAGTAAGGCGACAATGATCGCTTGGCGTTTGTGATCCCCAAGTGCCACTAAAAAGTCACTTGAAGCGGTAAATTCATGTTTAAGTTTGGTTAATGGTTCCAAATAAATCACCTGGTTGTTTATAATTTTAAACCATTAAATCATGAATATAAGTTACTGTCAACTGAATCATCACGGGATTTACTTTAAAACTCAATCGTTGACATTTTTAAACGATACCGGTATGCTACTAATCAATCGTTTAAAAATATGAACCACGAAAGAAGCTTGAAAATGACAACTAAAATGCGTGCCGCGGTCATTGACCGTTATCGACAACCGCAACCAACAATCCAATCGGTTGCACGACCCACAATGCAGCCCCATGATGTCTTAGTTAAAGTGATGGCAGCGAGTCTCAATCCGATTGACCATAAAACTAAAGATGGTGCGATGCGTTTACTGTTGCACTATCAATTCCCGTTAATCTTAGGTAGTGACTTTGCCGGTGAAATTGTTGCGGTTGGTTCAGCAGTGACGACGTTTCAGGTCGGTGATGCCGTTTATGGACGACCACGAAAAGATCGTATCGGGACGTTTGCTGAGTATCTTGCCATTGACGCCGATGACATTGCCTTAAAACCGAAAAATCTGAGTTATGTTGAAGCGGCTGCCATCCCGTTAGTTGGGTTGACTAGCTATCAGGCGTTACATGATTTAATGGACTTAAAGGCTGGTGATAAAGTCTTGATTCAAGCCGGTGCTGGTGGGATTGGCACGCTTGCCATTCAATTGGCGAAACAACTCGGTGCGGAAGTGGCGACCACGACCAGTGCATCACATGTCGAGTTGGTGCGGCAATTGGGTGCTGATCATATTATTGACTATCATCAAACTGACTTTTCGACTACTTTGCATGACTATGATGCCGTATTTGATACGCTGGGTGGCAAAAACTTAGCCCGGGCGTTTCAAATTCTCAAACCAGGTGGGCAAGTCGTTAGTATCGCTGGCCGACCAGATGCAACCTTTGCCCGTCAATATGGGCTACCAGGCTGGAAGGTGGGCTTATTTAAACTTGCGACTCGGCAGCTAACTAAATTGGCCCAACAGTATCAAAGTCAATATCAATTTTTGTTCATGTGGCCAAGCGGGACTGAACTAGCTAAATTAACAATGATGTTTGAACAAAATCGCCTACGAACAATTATTGATCGCACCTTTGCTTTCGAGCAGCTTGAACAAGCCATGGCCTATGCTGAACAAGGGCATGCAACTGGGAAAGTTGTGATTGAGATTGGCACTCAAGCGTCGATTTAAATAAAAGACCTACTTCGTTTTTTTAAACGAGGTAGGTCTTTTATTAGGTCAAATGTTGTTTTAAGGCAATATCATTCAAAATGTCTTGTAGTGTAATTTTAGCCATTTTGGCTTCAGCGGCTGCTTGAATTTCTGAATAGTAGGTGGTTAATAGCGGCGGCATCACAGCGCCGATTGGGCAGCTTTGCGATGTATGTTCATCGACGTTTAAGAGTGTTGGTTGACCAGGCAAGGTGTGGTAAATATCTTGTAAGGTAATCGTACTTGGTTCACGGGATAAAGCCAATTTGGTAGGCCCTTGAGTTGGTGCTAATAGCTGACTGCGTTTAAGATTCGCCATGATCTTACGGATGAGACTCGGTGACGTCTCAAGGCTGCTGGCGATTTCTTGGCTGGTGATTTTTTTGCCATCGAAATAGGCAATGTAGACGAGTACATGAATGGTATCACTGAATTGGGTATTAGCCATGACGAGACTCCTTTGTTTTAATTTTGTATCTTATTTTATAACAATTTTTAAATGAAGTCAGCTATAAAAGTCGATAAGATTAATTCATTGACTTTTAGTAAGCACTGATTTAATATTAAAAATGTACTTAAAACAAATACAAAATAATCAAAATTTATCGGAGGTCAACAATATGTCAGTCATTACAATTTTTGGACAAGGTAATATGGGTCAAGCTATTGGGGATGTCTTTAAACAAGGTGGCAACACCGTGAACTACTTAGGACATGGTGATCCGGTCGAAGCGTTAGGTGATATCGTTGTTTTAGCAGTACCTTACAATGCGGCGTTAGACATTGCAAAGCAAAATCAAGCCGCTTTAGCAGGTAAAATCGTGATTGATATTACCAATCCGTTAAACTTCGACACTTGGGATGCTTTAGTTGTCCCAGCTGACAGCTCAGCCGCCGCACAAATTGCGGCGCTATTACCAGCAGCTAAAGTGATCAAGGCGTTCAATACGACTTTTGCGGCCACACTACAAAGTCGCAAGGTTGGCGATCAACCAACGACCGTGATGGCTGCTGGTGACGATGATGACGCTAAGCAACAATTAGCCTCAGCTTTAACTGATAGTGGGGTTCAGTTTGTGGATGCTGGTTCATTGAAGCGGGCACGTGAAATGGAAAGCTTTGGTTTCTTACAAATGACCTTAGCGGCCAGTGAAAAGATTGGCTGGACCGGTGGCTTTGCAGTTGAAAAATAAAGCCGCGAAAAGCTAAAAATACCGTTTAGTATCTGAGTAGATACTGAACGGTATTTTTAGTTATTAAGTTAATTGTAAGCCAATTTCGGTACGACAAGTTTGCAAATCATGGGCGATTTGTTTTAAGCGTTGTCGTTTCAAGCGGGTTAACGGACCAGCTACACCAAGTGAGGCAATGACTTGACCATCTTTCATAATTGGGACCGCTAAACACCGGATACCAAAGCTACTTTCCTCGTCATCAAGTGAATAGCCTTGTTGCCGGGTGATCGCCAGATTTTGGGCCAAAGCTTGGTCATTTAACGTATATTTAGTTGCGGTGCTTTTAAGTTGTGTCACTAGGGCAGTTACTTTTGAACGTGGTAAATAAGCAACGATGGCTTTGCCGAGGGCACTTTCGTTGATGGGGGCTGCTGACCCAATCTTAGCGTATTCACTTAAGTCATCATCAAAACCAATCACCTGGGTAATGACGACATTCGGGCCATTTAAAATACCAATATAAGCCGTCACTTGATACTTCTTGGTGATTTGAGTGGTAATTGGGACTGCGACCCAATTTAAAACTGGTGGGTTAAATTGCGTTAATAATTGATTGTTAGTCGCAAGCGTGTAGGTTTGATGCGACTTTTTAACATAATGTAATTCAACTAAACTCGCTAATAACCGAAAAGCCGTGGTTTTATTGAGTGCCAAATCAAAGGCAACCTCATTGAGGGTCGCCGTTGTATGTTGTTGTAGATATTCTAAGATTTTAAAGCCTTTAGCTAAAGTCCCTGATAAATATTGTGTCATGCGTTGCGCCCCTTAGACTAACTGTTAGTAGTTATTATATTTCAAATAATGAAATTTTACGACAAGTTTTGTCTGTTGGCATAAGTAGCAGTTAACTAAAAGGGTAGTTAATAAAAACAAGGGGTGTTTAATTATGACGCAAACAGTTGTCATTACTGGTGGTGTTTCTGGTATGGGACTAAGTGCCACCAAATTATTTTTAGCTCACGGTTGGCAAGTTGTTATGGCCGACTACAACGCTGAACTAGGTGAAAAAGTGTTAAAAACACTGCAACAAGCAAACGCTAAAGTTAGTTTTGTTCAAACTGATGTGGCTAATGCTGATTCAGTCAACGCATTAAAAACAAGCGTTTTGAATAAGTTTGGTCGTATTGATAGTTTGATTAATAACGCGGGGATTTTTACTAGTGGGCGGTTAGATGAACTCGCTGAAACTGATTGGGACCGTATCATGGCAGTTGACGTGAAGTCGATCTTTTTGATGACGAAGGCATTTGTCCCGACGATGATGGCCCAAAAGTCAGGGACTATCGTGAATACCGCTTCGATTTCAGGGCTAATGGGTGACTACAATATGGCAGCTTACAGTGCAGCTAAAGGTGCCATTGCTAATCTTGTGAAGTCAATGGCCCTTGATTACGCGGCCTATCATATTCGCGTTAACAATGTTGCCCCAGGGCCAACCAATACGCCGATGTTTCAAGCCAATCCACAATCAGTCATTGATGAATTTGTTGCGGCTAGTCCGTTGAAAAAGTTAGTTGAACCCGACGACATTGCGAGAACGATGTACTTTTTGGCCAGTGCGGCTTCAGATCCGATTACAGGTCAAACGATACCGGTAACGGCTGGTTTCGGCTTGTATAGTGGTCAACCCGTACAATAGACTGAATCATTTAAACAGTTTGAATGGCTGACGGTTATCTATTCAAACTGTTTTTACATAAAACACCCAAATTAATGGGTCTTATCACAAAATAACGATGGTTTGTTAAACGTAACCAAAAAAACCACAAGAATTGATTATGGTGCCTTTTGATTAGCGGCGTAAACTATTAGATGAACGATAGACAGATTAAATTAAGGGGGATGTAAAAATGAAGTTAAAAAAACTCGGTCTTTCTGTCGCAACCGTGGCATTATTAATGCCAGTAGCGACCTTACCAGCACAGGCCAAGTCAGTCACGATTGCCAAAAGCTTACGAGGGACATGGATATCTAAGCCCGTATACACGTATCAAATGAAGCATACTAAAAAGAATATGGCGATTCCGAAGATGAAAATGGTCATTAAAAGCAAAACGGCTAAGTGGCAATTTCAAGGCTATTTACCAAAGGGCTATAATCACAAGGCTCATACGTTGACCGTGTCTGAGTTATCAGGAGACATGTATGTCTTAAAAGGGACTGGTCCCTTTGGAAAATATAATTATTTAGCCAAGGTAGGTAAGACAGTGCATTATGCTTACCAACACGGTGGCGAAATTGTTTTACACAAGCAATAAGCAATTAACCAGTTATGATGTCATCGTAACTGGTTTTTTTAAGGCAAACTTTAGACAATAAAAATAATTAACGCGTATACTAAAAAGGAATAAATTGGTTTGATTGCAATGAGTGAAAGGGTGTGAATGGACACTGATGGAAAAAGAGACTAAACAAAATAGCGCAACCCAAATCAAGGTTTTTAAGGCGCTTGCCGATCCAATCCGGTTAGCTATCGTCACTTATTTAAAACAGCAGGATCATGAAGTCACATGTGGCGAAGTGGGTGCAGTCGTTGGCATCAGTAAAACTTCCGGAACCTATCATTTCAAACTTTTACAAGCAGCTGGTTTAATTACAGCGCGAAAAGTGGCGCGTGAAAAATACGTCCAATTAGACCCAACGACTTTTGAACAATATGTCACGGACTTCTATAAAAATTTATAACTAACGAGTTAAAAATGAATTAATCATGAGATAACGCATGCAATTTGAGCAGGCGTTTTTTTGTTGCAGTCATTTTTGCGGTATGCTACTGTTAAATAGTTCAAAAATATTTGAACTATTTTCTAAAAAACAACTGGAGGAAAAATAGATGGCACAAAAACATCATCGGTCGGCTTGGATTTTAGGGCTAACATCATTAGGTTTCTTTATGGCAATGATGGATGCCATGATCGTCACGACCGCTTCAACAGCAATTCGGACAGAGTTTCATATCTCAGTCGCAATGTTACAGTGGGCTTTAAATGCCTATAATATTACGATTGCGGCGGTGCTATTAGTTGGGGTTGCCTTGGGTGAACGGTGGGGACGACGGCGGGTCTATATTTTAGGCATCTTCATCTTTACTTTGGGTTCGATTGGCTGTGCACTAGCAACTAATATTACCGTGCTAATTATTGCCCGTATGATTGAGGGCTTAGGGGCTTCTGTAATGACACCAATGTCGATGGCCATTTTGACTAATACCTTACCGGCTCAAGAACGCGGTCGGGCGTTAGGTATTTGGAGTGGGATTGGTGGGCTAGCATTAATTGTCGGACCATCGCTGGGTGGTCTGATCGTCGCTAAACTAACTTGGCAATGGATTTTTTGGATCAATGTTCCGATTGGTTTGATCGCGATTTATTTATCACAGCAACAATTGCCTGAAAGTACTGGCGTAGCTGAAAAAATTCAGCCACTAGATGCTGGGCTAATCATGATAACGCTAGCCGGCTTAATTTGGGCTTTATCAGCATTAACGAAGACAGTTACAGCAACATCCATCTTAGTGGGCATCGTCAGCGTCTTACTCGGCGGTTGGTTTATCTGGCGTCAAAAGCGTTCAGTTCAACCGCTAATGCCCGTTCAGTATTTTAACAACCGGACGTTTACGGGTGCCAATCTAGCCACATTCTTATTATATGCTGCGATGTATGGCGTGGTTTTCTTCTTACCCCAATTCTTACAAATCGTTCTAGGTGGGACCGCTTTAACTGCCGGGCTAGGACTCTTGCCATGGACGGGGACGCTCGTCGTAGTTGCACCGTTTGCTGGGCAAGCTGTAGATCGATTTGGCTCGCGGACCATTGCCATGTGGGGACTGTTACTACAAGGCTTAGGCTATTTAGTAATTGGTTTATTGGTCATGACACACCACACCTATGGCTGGTTGGTTTTACCACTCATGGCGGCTGGAATTGGACTGTCAATGGCTGGCCCGGCACTCCAAAAGGCAGTCTTGGGATCAGTACCAGTAACGGCGCTAGGTAAAGCGGCTGGTATCTACAACGTTTTTCGGTTACTTGGTGGTGCGGTTGGCACGGTCGTGGCCGTATTGGTTTTTTATCGGTTTGGCGCAGGAACGACGGCGACGGCATTTACACTGGGGTTTCGTGCGGCGATGATCAGTGCGGCTAGCTTGTCGTTACTTGGGATTATGTGCTGCTGGCAAGTTAATGAATAATTAATTGTATAATCCTGGTAATCGTTTACAGCGGTAGTTTATACTAGGATTAAACAACTATCGGAGGTACCCACGATGCGTCAACTTTATATTAATCAAAAGATTTTGTCATTTCGTGACCGCTATGCTGTTCTTGATGCGCAGTCAGAACCAGTCTATCAAGTGACTGGGAGTTTATTTTCGATTCCGAAGCATTTTGATATTGAAAATATGGCGGGATCGGTTGTCGCTCGGGTAACAAAGAAACCGATTGCTTGGTTGCCTCGGTTTTATCTTGAAATCGATGGTCGGCAAGTGGCGACTCTACAAAAACGCATGACGGTATTACGAGCTAAATATACGTTATCAGCTTTGAACTTGACGGTGACGGGTGATTTCTGGGATATGAATTTCGAAGTCGCACGTAATGGTCAGGTGATTGGTAGCGTGGCGAAACGCTATTTTTCGATTGGTGATAAGTATGAAATTACGATTTTAGATGATGCCGATGAACGTCTGTTAGTTGGGCTAGTCGTTGCCATTGATTATGTGAAACGTTCCGAAGCCGCCGCTGCGAGTGCCAGTGTTAACAGTTAGCCCAAAGCCATTTCAAGCTAATCCTTGAAATGGCTTTTTTGTTGATACCAAGTTAACCAGATGAATAACAACATGGCGAAACCGATTGCGGCATCAAAGACAACTTTGGTTAAGCCCACTTTTGACCATTTACTAGTCGTGCAAGATTGGACGATACAAGAATTAAAGCTGGCCGACTTGTTAGTGCCATTGATTGCGTCTGAGCAAGGCGTATCCGGGCTAGTGCAACTAACTAGTAAAATAGGATTGAACTGTCAAAAGTATCAAACTCCCGTGAAACCCAGCACTATCGGCAACAGCAAACGCTAAAATAACACATTATTGGTTAATACAATTTTAAAATGATGTGTTTGAGTGATGATTGTTAACGGTTGTATTTTAAGTGAAGTTTGCGTAAGCTGAACTTAGTAAACCAGAGGTGATTTAAATGAACATTAAAGAAGCTAGTACCCAAACTGGCGTTTCTTCAGCGGCGATTCGCTATTATGAAAGTGAAGGCTTGATTCCTGCCATTGATCGGACCCCAGTTGGTAATCGCGATATTGATGAGCGTATCTTACGCCGAATTAAATTTGTCACGCAAATGCGGTCAGCAGGAATGAGTATTGAAAATCTGCGACGCTATATTGAGTTGTATGACTCACCGGCCGATACGGCGGCTGCCGAACAAGCCTTACTACAAGCGCAGCTAACTGAAATGGAAGCCAAACGTGATGATTTGCAGGTGGCAATCGATCATTTGCATGATAAGCTAGATCACTTTTATGAACACATGCAAGCAACGGAAGCCGAGTTACATGAATTAGACCGACAACATGCGGCTAAAACAACCGATGCTGACTAAAAAAATGATACAAAAAAGCTAGCCCTCGTTATTGAGGACTAGCTTTTTTGTATCCTACAACTGTTCAAATAACGTTTGATAATCATTAATTTGATGGTTGATCGTTAATGTTGCATTTAAAATCGGGTCTGGCGCATCAGGTTCAACGACTAAAATCGTCTGCGCGACTTGAGCACGGTTAGCGGCCTGAATGCCAGAGGGTGAGTCCTCAAAAATAGCGGTTTCAGTGGGTAAACCATTGACATGTGCAAGTGCAGTTAAGAACATATCGGGCGCTGGTTTACCAGGTAGTGCGCCATCATTAATGACGACTTGATCCCGGTCAAACCACTGGCTTAGCCCAAGTTGGTCGAAGAAAAAGTCAACATTGGGCTTTTCTGAAGCAGTGGCGATGTTCATTGCGATGCCAGCGGCTTGCGCTTGCGTCAAGAATTGTTTTAGGCCGGCAACAAGGCAGAATTTATCTGGGCGCTGACCACAGATTTCACGATAGATTGCTTCTTTTTTCTCAGAAAAGGCGGCGGCTTCAGCTGTTGTTAAAGGATGGTCGGCATAATGGTTGAAGGTATAGCTATTATTACGACCGGCAATTTCAGTTTGAAAGTCATGTTCAGTCATTTGATGGTTGAATGTTTGGGCTAACATTTGGCCCCATGCTTGGCGTTGCAATTCGGAATCAAAAATCATTGTTCCGTTAAAATCAAAGATCAAGTTCTTTATCATGTTGACTCACTCCTAATTAGTTGTTGAATACAAGATGCTGACATCTGCCGTTTCTAAAGCTTGTTTTAAAGACGATTCAATGGGGGCATCAGTCACCAAATAATCAATTTGATCAAGTGTTAACCCACGATAATTATGGGTGACCCCTAGCCGGGTGTGATCTAAGACTAAGACTAACGTTTGGGACTGTGCGCGTAACTGTTGTTTGAATGGCACATCATCTTGATAAGCAAAAAACAGGCCATTGGCAGTTAGCCCAGCTGCGCTTAAAAAGGTCAGGTCAAACTGAAAGCCAAATAAGTCATGTAGTGCCGCTGAATCCATCGTCCCGCGTCGCGCTGCTTCGTAACGACCGCCTAATAGCCGCATTTGACCTGGCGTTTGTCGCAACAGTTGATCGGCAATATCAATCGAGTTAGTCACTGTTAACGTCTCGGCGGTAACTTTTAAATATTGTGGAATGACGCCGATCGTTGTTGAAACGTCAAGAAATAGGCGTTGCTTGCCGCTCGCTAAAGTCGCTGCCAACTGGCCCAATTGGCGTTTGGTCGTTGGTTGATCGGCCTGCCGGGTCAAATAATCATCGATGCGACTAAATCGATTCGGCAAGCTCAGGCCACCATAGTTGCGGTTCGCAGCGCCAGTGGCAGTTAATTTGATAATATCGCGCCGGGCCGTATCACGTGAAGCACCAGTTAAAGTCATGACATCACGTAATGTTAATGATTGCTTGGTTTTTAGCGCTTTAAGCATTAAATCTAAACGCGCCGCTGCTTGCATTTTGTCACCTCCGTTAATAAGCTTCTTTAAGTATATATAACATTATATGCTTAAAGAAGCTTAAAATAAAGCCTTAATTTAAGCGCTTTCCAAAATAGGTAGTCATGAAGTAATCAGGTTGCTATACTGGACTTAAGCTGTTAAGAAACGGGGGTTGCTAATGACTAGATCACTAAAAATAATCAATTATGGGCTCGTTTTAAGTGCCATTATTGCGTTAATCGTCAGTGGCTTTTTAGTCATCTTGAATCAAGTTGTTCAGATTTATTTAAACGAACAAGATTGGTTTGGCCAATTACTATTGATTATTGGCGGTAGTGGCTTATTATGGTTTTTTGAAAAGAAGTGGCCCCAAACACCACAACTGGCACCGCAAGCATTGGCGGCACTGCACGGTCAGTCGGCAATAACATTAAGACCAGCATGGCAAAATTTATTAGTTGGGATTATCATTTTAGGCTGTGGTGCCGGAGTAGCACCCGGCACTATCTTAATTAGTGTCACCATTACCCTGTCGATTTGGCTGGCTGAAAAGTTGCGATATGTTTATTTTCATTATGCACGTTGGCAACAACTCACGATTTTTAACCAACTGAGACGCTTAGGTTGTCGTCGTCAATATCGGTTGTCTTATCGGCAGCAACATGTGACGCAGCCAGGGCAACAACGGTTAAAACAAGGCTTAATTGGGCTGTTCATTTTAAATGGGCTGACAGTGTTCATCCTTAGTCAGCGATTGACCCATCAGCCACGCCTCGTTACGCCGTTAGTGGCGGATAATTGGCAGTGGTCAAACATTTGGTCGGTGCTACCAATAATCTTATTTACCGCTAGTTTTGCGCATCTCTGGCAGTGGGGAAAGCAGCAGTGTCAGCGTTGGCTACATCATTGGTCATTGGCCGTGCGTATTGGTGTTGGTGGTATTTTGATTTACATTTTAACGCGATTAGTGCCACAAGTTTTATTTTCCGGACAACTCAGGTTGCCACAATTGATTGCGCAATGGTCAAACTTAGCGCCAGTAACGCTGCTTTTACTAGCTGGTATCAAATTAGGCTTCCTCGCATTATGCTTACAGTTAGGTTGGACTGGCGGCGATTTTTTACCAAGTTTAGTAGTCGGTTTCTTAGTGAGCTTTGCGGTTGCCCAGTGGCTGCCACAAGTTACGGCTAGCTTTTGGGTCGCGTTGATTGCGACTAGTTTAACGGGGAGTCTGGTGCAGCGACCACTGTTAGCGGGGATCATCGTGGCGCTATTTTGCCCAGCCAGTTTATGGCCCGTTGTCGGCTGTGCGGCTTTCGGCACTTGGGGGCTCGCAAAAATTTGGCCGATTAATGACTAAATATAAATAAAGTGATTTTAAAGTTTGGTATAATTAGCGGCATAGCAGTTATTTTTGGAGGATTTGATGAAAACAAAAGCGTTTCAGTTGGAGATTCCCGCCGAAGTCGGCGAACAGTTACACTTAACTGATCAAACTGCTGCTAAATTAATCGTACGTCGTGGTCGTTTAGTGGTGCAGTTTGAGGAATCAAGGTTATCTATTTTTGAAAAAGGGGTCTTGGCCTGGCCGGTGGTGATGGCACTAATTGCTAGTATCGGCTATTACTTTTTTTGTGGGTGGCAGCAACACAATTATGTGCAATTAAGTGGTGATTATTCGTTAGCTACTAGTATTATCTTGGTCGGGGTCGTGATGGGCATCTTGCTATTTGCCGGCTTTTTTATTCGCGACCGTAATAACCCACATAATCAGTTCGTTAACAATATTTATTGGCGAAACTTTCCGGTTAT
This sequence comes from Lactiplantibacillus daowaiensis, assembly GCF_005405085.1. Classification (GTDB taxonomy): domain Bacteria; phylum Bacillota; class Bacilli; order Lactobacillales; family Lactobacillaceae; genus Lactiplantibacillus; species Lactiplantibacillus daowaiensis. The sequence continues at coordinate 27,791 of NZ_BJDJ01000028.1, forward strand.
TGTGCTCTCATTTGCGTTGATTTTGGCGCTAGTACTCATCGGCGGTATGTGGTTGCTAGGCATTTTATTTAAGGGCGCTGTTTTTGACCGGTTCACCGCTAGTATTATTTTGTTCGCCTTTACTGTGGTGACAAATGTGGCCATGGTCTACGTTGCCTTAATCGTGGATGCTAGCATTTTATCCACGGTCTTGATGCTTGTGATTATTAGTGGCGTCGTTATTTCGATGGCGGTGAATAATCAACGCTACTGGTGGCAGCATAACCTGAGTTTTTTAGGCACGAGTAATGCTTCTAGTGGGTGGCAATTTAATGCGACCTTGATCTTTGCAGCGTTATTAATGATTGCGTTAGTAGATTATTTGTTTGTCAGCTTACAAAACACGTATCCCAAGTCGCGTCAGCTTTGGATTTTACGCATCTTACTGACGCTCACTGCCGTTGACTTAGCCTTAGTCGGTGTTTTTCCCAATAATGCATCTTCGCATGAATTACACGATCAAGTTGCCATTTTTCTAGTGTATTTTATCATTGCCCTAATTGTCGGGATTCGGTGGTTACTGCCAGCAGTGACCAAAGACTTCTTGTACTTATCTTATGGCGTCGGTGTCGCCTTAGTGATTGCTGAAATCTTATTTCAAGTGGTGGGCTACTTCTCATTGACTGCTTTTGAAATCGTCGCTTTTGTCCTGGCTTTTGGCTGGTTACTAATGCTACTAGATCGCATTGAAGCGTTGATTGATATTGGTATTGAAAGTACGATTACAAAATTATAATTAAAAAATCGAGGCTGTGACATAACTAGCCTCTGTACAAGTAAATGGGACGAGAAACCGAATTTTGGTTTCTCGTCCCATTTGTTT
>NZ_BJDJ01000029.1 GCF_005405085.1 Lactiplantibacillus daowaiensis
TTTGTGGTAAACACCATTTTAAAGGAAGCTGATCTTTTTTGTCCGAACAGCGTTCGGATTAATTTTACAATCTACCACATGTCAAGCATGCAAGCTTATGATTGGTTTTATTATTTAGCTTCAGAATCAGCTTCGCTGTCCGCACTAGTTGCAGCACTTTCAGCAGCACTATCGTCAGCTGGGGCTTCACTAGCTGCTTCTTCAGATTCGGCAGCAGCGCCACTAGCTGGAGCGACCGTTTTACCAGCATCAGCTGGCGTCACTTTAGCAATTGCAGATAAGTCGAAGACTAAGAAAATACCATCACAATCAATGGTGATCGTCTTTTCAGCTTCGTTAACTTCGTCGACAACCCCGTGTAAACGGCCGATCGTTGTGACCTTGTCGCCACGTTTCACTTTACTCAACATGCTTTGATGTTGTTGTTGTTGCTTACGTTGTGGCCGAATCATGAAGAAGTATAAGAACGCGAACATCACGACGATGAACACGATTGACATGGTTGAGCCACCAAAGCCTGATGCTCCAAGTAATAAATTCATTTAAAAATCGCTCCTAATCTATGTTTGACTATCTTTAACTTTAACAAATTACACCCAGAATTACTAGTAGGCCTAGAAGTTTTTGGCGTTTTTCTTGTTAAATCCGTACATTTCAAAGAAATGTTCACGGAATTCTAACAAGTTGTCATCCATAATGGCTTGTCGAACTTGTTGCATCAGATGTAACAAGAAGTATAAGTTATGATAACTAGTTAACCGCAAGCCAAAGGTTTCATCTGCTTTGATCAAATGACGGATGTACGCCCGAGTAAAGTTACGACAAGTATAGCAATCACAATTATCATCTAATGGCGTAAAGTCATGGGCATACTTGGCATTTTTGACCACTAACCGACCATGTGATGTCATGCAAGTCCCATTCCGGGCAATCCGCGTTGGTAAGACACAATCAAACATATCGACCCCACGAATAGCCCCGTCAATCAACGCATCGGCAGAACCCACGCCCATCAAGTAGCGCGGCTTGTTTTCTGGCAACAATGGCGTCGTAAAATCGAGGACATGATTCATTTCGGCTTTAGACTCACCAACTGACAAACCGCCAATCGAATAGCCAGGAAAGTCCAAGCTGACTAAGTCTTTGGCACTTTGTTCTCGTAAATCTTTAAAACCAGCACCTTGTACGATACCAAAGAGGCCTTGATAGTCAGGATGTTGATGCGCTTTTAAGCCCCGTTCCGCCCAGCGACTCGTCCGTGCCACCGACTTTTGAACATAATCGTAAGTTTCGAAAAATGGTGGACATTCATCCAAGCTCATCATAATATCTGGTCCCAAATCATTTTCAACTTGAATCGCGACTTCTGGTGATAAGAAGCGTTTGGCACCACTCAGATGGTCTTTAAAGTGCACCCCTTCTTCAGTGATGTCCCGATTTTTAGCCAATGAGAACACTTGAAAGCCCCCGGAATCCGTTAAGATCCCTTTTTTCCAGTTCATAAACTGGTGTAAGCCACCCGCTTCTTTCACGATTTGTTCGCCTGGGCGTAGCCACAAGTGATACGTGTTGGATAAGATCACCCCAGCACCCATCGCATCAAGTTCTTCCGGTGCTAATGATTTCACACTAGCTTGTGTCCCAACGGGCATAAACATTGGGGTCGGAAAAGTGCCGTGGGGCGTAATAAGTTCCCCTAACCGGGCACCAGTATGTTTTTCTTTTTTAATTAAACGGTATTTAATTGCCGGTTCCATATGAATCCTCCGTGTTAGTCTGATTTAGCTTTGAATATGATAGCACGAAACTAGCGCAGTCGCTAGCTAGCACGTATTAATCAAAAAAGACCAGGTCGATAGCGACCCGATCTCAATTTCACAGTTCATTAGTGAATGAACATGGCATCGCCAAAACTAAAGAAACGATACTTTTCGTCAATCGCATGTTGATAAGCGTTCAGAATCATATCACGGCCAGTAAAGGCAGCCACTAACATCACTAAGGTTGATTTTGGTAAATGGAAGTTGGTGATAAACGCATCAACTACTTTCCATTGGTACCCAGGTTTGATGAAAATATCAGTCCAACCAGAATCTGGCTTAATTTCACCATCAAACTTCGTCCCAATCGTTTCAAGCGTTCGAATCGAAGTCGTCCCGGTGGCTATAATCCGACCACCATTGGCCCGAACATCATTTAGCGTCTTGGCCGCAGCTTCGTCTAACCGATAAAATTCACTATGCATTTTATGATCTTCAATATTATCTTCTTCAACGGGGCGAAACGTTCCTAACCCAACATGCAAGGTCAAATAAACCAACTTGACCCCTTTATCTTGAACTTTTTGAAGTAGGTCTTTCGTCCAATGCAAACCGGCCGTTGGTGCCGCAGCCGAGCCATTTTCTTTGGCGTAAACCGTTTGATACCGATCTGGATCATCAAGCTTTTCTTTGATATATGGTGGCAATGGGGTTTCGCCTAAGCTTTCCAAGATTTCCATGAAAATACCATCATAATGAAATTCAATCATTCGAATCCCATCTTCTTTTTCAGCCGTGACGGTTGCGGTCAACTTCCCATCACCAAATGAAATGACCGTCCCGACTTTAGCCCGCTTAGCTGGCTTCATCAAGGTTTCCCATTCGTCACCTTCAGTATTGTGTAATAACAACACTTCGGCATGGCCGCCAGTTTCAGGCTTCACGCCGTATAACCGCGCTGGCATGACCCGTGAATTGTTCATCACAACCGCGTCACCGGGGTTTAATTGGTCAATAATATCGTAGAAATGCTTATCTTGCATTTCACCGGTTTGACGGTCCAATTCAAGTAGCCGTGACGTATCACGTTGCTTAATTGGTGTTTGCGCAATCAATTCATGTGGCAAATCATAATCAAAATCTTCAAGTGTTAAGCTCATTGCTCGTAACCTCTTATCTTTTTAATGTTGTTCTGGATAGGGAAAACCTAAATGTTGGTAACCTTTAATCGTTACCACGCGCCCACGCTGGGTACGTTTTAAATAACCAATTTGTAACAAGTAAGGCTCCACGACTTCGGCAATCGTATCAGTTTCTTCACCAATATTAGCCGCAATCGTTGCTAACCCGACTGGTCCACCATCGTAATACTCTAACATCGTTCGTAGTAATTTATTATCCGTTTCATCAAGACCAGCATCATCGACACGTAAATAGGTCAATGACCGACTGACAATGGCTTCGTCAATCGCCGATTTTTCAGCGACTTCGGCAAAATCACGAATGCGCTTGAATAACCGGTTCGCAATCCGCGGTGTTCCACGCGACCGTCGTGCAATTTCATGCGCACCGGATGGTTTGATACTCGTTTGGAAAATATCAGCTGTTCGCTTCACGATATCTTCCAAATCGCTCACTTCATAATACGCCATGTGTTCGACAATGCCAAAACGATCTCGCAATGGTGCCGATAGCATCCCGGCGCGTGTCGTCGCCCCAATCAGCGTAAATGGCGGTAATGGGAAATGGACTGGATGCGCCGTTGGTCCTTGGCCGACCACGATATCGACATAAAAATCTTCCATCGCCGAATACAGCATTTCTTCAACAATTTTAGGTAGCCGATGAATCTCATCAATAAATAAGATATCACCAGGCTCCAACTCATTCAATAGCGCGACTAAATCACCAGGCTTTTCAATCGCTGGGCCACTCGTGGTCCGAATATGGACTTGCATTTCATTAGCGATTACCATGGCTAACGTGGTCTTCCCTAAACCTGGCGGGCCATATAACAAGACATGGTCCAAAGACTCTTCACGCTTACGCGCCGCTTCAATGTAGACACCCAGTTCATGTTTGACTCGATCTTGACCGATGTATTGAGCGAGAGTCTGCGGACGCAACGATTTTTCTAACGACTCTTCTGCATCATCGACCTTGTCACCGGATAATAATTGATCGTCGTCCATCAAATCCCTCCTCTACTTCGTCAATAACCGTAGGCCTTCACTCAACAATGCGTTGGTATCCGCACCGTTAGCTTGGGCATATGTTTCCAATTTCGTTGTAATCCGTTTGATTTCACGTTGGGCGTAGCCGAGCGCTTCTAAGGCAGCTAATGCGTCTGCTAAAGCCCCGTCAACGGCCGGCGTTTCAACATCTAAGGCTGTTTGCCCACTAACCTCAACGTTTAAATCATTCAATTTACCTTTTAAGTCTAAAACGATCTGTTGCGCGGTCTTCTTACCAACACCAGGGAAACTGGTTAAATAAGTCGCATTTTCTTGATTGATTGCTTGAATCAACCCAGAATGATCATTATTCGCTAAAATGGCTAGTGCCGATTTTGGACCAATTCCTGAAACATTCAATAACTTTTCAAATAATGCCTTTTCATCCGCATCGTAAAATCCAAATAGTGACATACTATTGTCACTAACCGCTTGATGAATATACATCTTAACGGGTTGATTTCCGACTTGATAACGATATGGGTTGGCCGTTAACACTTTGTACCCAATTCCCGCCACTTCGATCACGACAAAGCTAGGGGTCACATCAGTAATTTGGCCTAAGAAATATTCATACACGGGCACAAAACTCCTTCACTAAAACGTATGTTTGCTTGCTAAATTGTACCATAAATCACGGCTAACTTAATACCACTGGTCCTAGAATTTCAATGGAATTTAACCGCCACCTGCAACGCTTGCCGGAATCACGCCAAACATGCTATGCTCATAAGTAAAGGAGGTTGCGACACACATGCAACTCAAACCATTTACCGCACTGTTACCAACAGCTAGCGGCCAACAAAAAATCCAGACCGGTGCCACTGATTGGACAGCTGCAGATACAGCCGTTCAAGCAACACCTGGCTATTACTGGCATGAACTAACCAAAAACGGTATTCATCAATGGCGCTTAATCGCGGCTTGGGAAACGCCAGCCAGTGTCACGACCATGACACCAGCACCAATCAATACCGTCTTATATACCCGCCAACCAGTGATTGAAATGCTCATTGATGATTGGGTCGGCCATTTTCCAAAGGCGTTAGAATTAACTGATGCCGCCGGTGTCATGCATCGACTCTGGCAGATTACTGATGCCGATGTAACCGCCGACATTACTGAAACGATGGCTGACGTGTCGCCGCGTCAAACTTGGTTGACGACCACACCGACCCCCTTAGTGATGTTAGTTGCTGACAGCGATTGGACTAAATTCAAACAACCACTCGCGGTGCCAGAACATTTGATTCAACTTGCAAACTAAAAGACGTTGACAATTGTCAACGCCTTTTTTGTAATACTCATGACAGCGTCCGCGACCGAATCCGTTGCCACCAACGCCAGCCAATATAGGCCATTAGGATGACCATACTAAGACCTGTTAATAGCCAGCCAATTAATAACCCTGGTGTGCGATAAACGAGCTTAATTTGATGCTTACCAGCGATTAACTTCGCGCCCACAAACCCATCATTAACGACCTGTGTTGCCACGTTTTTACCATCCACCTGCAATTGCCACCCAGTTGAATATGGTATCGAAGTTGTTAAGACACTGGCTTGGGCATTATTAGTCGTGCCAGTCACTTGATTGTTGGTTACTTTCAATTGCTGCAACCCCTGTTGTTGCAGTTGCTTGGTTTGCTGATTATAAGCCTGACCAAATCGCACAGCGACCAATTTTGCACGTTTGAATTGCAAGCCTTGAATCCCGCTTGTAAAACTCAGGTCAATCGTTTTGCGTAATCGGTCACTGTAGCCCAAATTAAAGACGGCCGTATGACGTTGTTCATAGTCCGACATATTCGTCGTGCCCAATTGATCAAAATCAACTGAATTATCAACGGTTTGCGCTGTTAGCGTGTAGCCACTTGCACTCAAACTATCTTTTAACCCATTTCGCCATCGATTGAGCTGATCGACCGTCGTATTAGGCCGGGCATTGAAAATGCTATTGTTGCCCCCCACTGACATCATCTGGCTAATCGACGTTCGCTCATATTTGAGCCCCGATAAAGTCAAGTATAGTTCCGTATGCCGATATCGCTCAGGATGCTTAAGCGTCAATTGATACGGTATCGGATTACCTTGCGCATCACTGGTCAAACTAGTCAAACCGGTTTGATTAACTTGATTAGTACGGGTCACAATCGTTTGATTTTGTTGAATCAACCGTTGTACAGCCTTAGTTGGCTTGGTCAAACCAGTTTCTGGCGCAATAGCTTGGCGTTGTTTAGTCGTTAGAGTCGTGGCATTCGCCGCTAAACCAGTCGCACCATTCGAACTCCCCGTAGCATTTTTTAAGCGATAAATCATGACTTTATCTAATGTATCAAGCACTTGCTGATCATCAGCCTTAGCCGAATAGGCCACCGATTCACTGACACCGGTTGGCTGAATCGTTTTAACACCTGCCATCTTGGTCGTCGTCAATGCCCCTTGTAATAAGGCTTGTTCTCGATTCACCGGTGATAGCTTTTGATACGCGGTAGCCGAGAACTGCTGACTTTGCGTATACGCCAGTGGCAAGGCGTTTTTAGACTGCAATAAGACCGTCCCTGTGTGGTTACTCAGCCCATAAACAAACTTATCCGCATACACCTTAGTTGTGCCATTAGCTGACTTAACCGGTGTATAGCCCGCTGGTAAAGCTTGATTTTTCAATTGATCCGCTCGCGCAAAAATATACTTGACCCCGAGTAAGTTACTTAACGTGGTCCGCTCATTTAAGGTCCCTAACGGCGCGTTCATGGCGTACTCTAAGTTACCAACGGACTGACTTAATTGGCCAACTGAACCGCTTTGAACCGAATAGTATGATGTGACCGTATGGGTCCCTAATACCATCGGAATATTATTGCCAGCTGATCGTAGCGTATAGTAGTTCGGCGTTAAATTGGTCCGATAAAACCCCGTTTTAGGCAATCCCTTCTGGGCATCATCCAAATAATGTTTGACCCAAGTTAAAGCCGTTCCCCGGCGAATCTGTTCCGTACTACCAGACGTTGTGTTGATACTCGTCCAGCCAAGTCCATTAGTCAGCAAGTTGAGGGTGACTAACCCCATCAAGATCCCCACAAATTGCCATCGTTTCAGGTGCAATATCCGTTGCAACAACACAAAGATGACTAATGCCAGGATTACCAAGTAGGTGGCAATATCATGTTTTCGAATATTCATGTAAAACCCATTGACGACCCAGATCCACGCAATTAACCCGAGACTAACTGTCGCGAGCCACTTCAGATCATTGACCGTTAATGTCGGCAGTTGATCGACCATAATCATGGTGACGTAGGCAAACACTAACGTGGCCATTAATAGCCAGCGATTAGACGGTGATGAAAAAACGTTAAAAACCGCTGCAAATGCGGGCACTAAAATCCCTAATGCCATCCCTAAAATCACAACGTTCAAATAAAAGTACCGTTTAAAGTGACGTAATGTATAAATCAGGCCTAGGAAACTAATGCCACTCAGGCCCAACGTGACCCAATACTGGACGCCACCGCCATTCGTCAATAATCGGTTCGGTAAATTAACATAATAGTTGATTGGATAAGTCCACAACCCATTAGCAAAATCAAAGCTCGTCCGCGTCGCGTGTAGCATCGCCAGCAAGGTCGGCACTAGAATAACACCTGCCATGCCAACGCCAATGCTAACTGCGGCCACTAACCGACCCAGTAATTGTCTGAATTTTAGCGTTAACCGTTTATCGGCGCGTAAATGCCAATAACGGACGACCGCATACAATAAACTACCTAGAGCCAGTAAATAAGCAAAATAAAAATTACTCATAATGACAATGGCCGTGACTAACGTCAATGGCCACCAAGAACGACCATGTAAAATTCGTTCAATCGTCCAGCAAAGTAATGGGAACCAAATCATTGGTAATAGGAAAAATGGATGATGCATCCCCACATAAAACGTATACGCGGTAAAGGTATACGTCAACGTTCCGATCAACCGGCTAAGCTGGCTAAAGTGAAATTGCCGACTAAACCCGAGAAAGGCTAAACCAACGGTGTAAAGTCGCAAGATAATCAGAAACTGATAGCCAAATTCTAGCTTACTAGTTGGCATGAATGCCACGAGGTAATTAAACGGATCACCAACGACATAATAAGCAAAGGTCGTCAGTTGATCGGCACCTAACCCTAAGTTCCAAGACCAGCTAAACAAGCCTTGCTGGGCCGGATGCTGTAGGATTTTTTGAAACTCAACTAAAATTGGAAAATGTTGTGCAATGCCATCGACTTCCCAGATCAAGGTCCGTCCGGCTAAAAACAAACCACTAAAAGTGATCACGACGATTAAACTAAACATCCCCGTGTATAGCACCCACAATGGTATTTTACGTAATTTAATCAATGGTAAGCCCCTTTTTATGGCGGATCACCGCCACCCCATTTAATGCCGTGCAAAAAGACATGCAATCATTTTAACATGAAACCTATGTTCGCTTAGTCGTGACAACTAAAACTTAACCTAACTTTGCCAATTCGTTACTTAATGTTTACACAAACAAAAAAAGTCTGCTAACAGTTACACACCGTTAACAGACTTTTTACATCACTTTTCTAACAACAGGTTAAGTCGCTTTAACAACTCGCCTAATTATGACTTTGTGATTCGTGACTATCTTGAATCCGTTTAAACATCCGCTCCATATCCGTGTTGGTAAAATGAACCGTCACCGGACGTCCATGTGGGCAGTTGAATGGGTTCTCACACGTCGGTAACTTTTCCAGTAACGCCCGGGCCTGCTGATCATCTAAATGATGGTTCGCCTTAATGGCCCGTTTGCATGACATCATAATTGCCGCCTTCTCACGAAATTGTGCGACCGTCAACTTGTCATCCGCTAGTAGCCAGTCAATCATTTCTTTAATCGTCGCTTCTTCTTGGCCAGCTTTAAACCAAGTCGGGTGCGCATGCACGATAAAACTATTTCCCCCAAAAGGTTCTAGATGTAACCCTAATTGGGCTAACAGTGGCAACTGTTCTTTGATTTTCAACATATCGCTCGTTGGATAATCAAGCACAATTGGCACCAATAAGTTTTGTTGGTCCGCACTCACTTCACCGATAGCTTGGCGGTAATACTCATAATTGATCCGTTCTTGGGCCGCATGTTGGTCCAAAATATACATCCCATCATCAGCCTCAGCCAACAAGTAGGTCCCATGCATTTGGCCTAAATAACGTAAACTTGGAAACCGGTCACTCGCAGCAGGCGTAGTCGTTGCCTGTGTGGCCTCGTCAAACACCGGCGGCGCTGGTTCAACTGGCGCAGCCGTACCAAATGGTAAGGCTGGGGTTTCATGTTGATACTTGGCATCAAAGGTCGCCATACGTTTTGACCGCAGTTGTGCTTGCTGATCGATCATGATCGGCTGCGTTGGCGCCGCACTTGGCTGTTGTGCAGCCATTTTAGGCGTAGGTGCTGCCGAAGCTGCAACGACTGGTGCCGCTTCAGTCGCGGCTGAAGCTTGTGAGACCGCCACTGATAATGGCTGGGTCGATGAAGGCGTCGCGACTGGCTGGTATTGTGATGACGCCGCATTTAAGTCCATCGCCAACTGATCCGTATTTAAGCGTTCCCGCCGATGACTACCCAAGTTTTCTAACGCCGACGGAATCAAGTTCACATTCGCTAACCGATCCGTAATCGTTGTTGTAATTAACTTAGCCAATTCAGGTTCTTGACTTAAACGAACCTCTTGCTTAGTCGGATGAACGTTCACATCAACTAGTAGTGGGTCCATTGTTAACACCAACACTGCAATTGGATAACGGCCCACCATTAGTTTGGACCCGTAGCCTTTAATCACGGCTTTAGTCAGCTGTTGATTTTTGATAATCCGACCATTGATCAAAATCGAGATATACTGCCGACTCGCCCGGGTTAGTTCTGGCAACGCCACATAACCGCTGACTTGATAACTGTCGGTTTCACCTTGCAATGCCACCATTTTACGGGCATTTTGCACCCCATAAATACCAGCGATAACTTGCTGCAGATCACCACGACCAGCTGTTCGTAATAACTCTTTGTGATTATGGACTAAGCGAAATGCCACACCCGGATAGCTCAAAGCCAGCCGATTGACAATATCTAAAATATTCGCTAATTCAGTCTGCTGCGACTTCAAGTATTTTAGCCGCGCCGGTGTATTGTAGAACAGATCTGTCACCGTAATATCGGTTCCCTGCCGCAGTGGTGCTGGCGCCTGTTTGAGGAGTTTACCACCTCGATAATGGATACTTGTGCCAGTTATCCCAGTACTCGTATTCATTAAAACATCGGCCACTGAGGCAATACTGGGCAACGCTTCACCCCGAAACCCTAGTGAATGGACTTTAAACAGATCTGCTCGTGACGTAATCTTACTCGTTGCATGCCGCTTAAATGCAGTCAAGACGTCATCATCCGCGATGCCATCACCATCATCAATCACACGAATCGATTGAATCCCAGCTTCTGCGACCATGACATCGATTTGAGTCGCGTGCGCATCCAAGGCATTTTCAACTAATTCTTTAACGACTGAGGCCGGTCGTTCGACCACTTCACCAGCTGCGATTTGATCCGCTAATACGGATGATAATTCATGGATTTTTGCCATCGCCATCAGCCTTTCTTACAAACTTACTTGCCTAACTTTTGTTGCCACTTATAGAGTTGATTCATGACATCCATTGGCGTCATTGCCATTAAGTTCAACGTCTTCATTTGTTGCAAGACCTTTTCACCCTTAGGATCAGTCACTGTCGGTTCTGCAAACAATGATAATTGTTCTTCTGCCGGTGCCGCTTCACTAACTGGCGTATCATCCGGTGCCTCACTAGTTGGTGCTGGCGCTGCCGCAACCGTCGCTTGTGGTTGTGAGACTTCAGCTGCTTGCATCGTCGTAGTCGTCACGTTGCTGCCTTGTTGTTCCAGATCAGCTAAGATGTGATTGGCCCGTTCCAATAGCGGCGTTGGCATCCCCGCCAATTTAGCCACATGTACCCCATAAGATTTATCCGCTGCACCAGCTTCAACTTTATGCAAGAAAACCAGGTCGCCGTTTTGTTCGGTCGCACCGACATGAACATTATGCAACCCTTTTAATTCTTGATCCAAAGCCGTCAATTCATGATAATGGGTCGAAAATAACGTCTTGGCATGAATATGATTATGCACAAATTCAATAATCGCCTGTGCTAAGGCCATCCCATCATAAGTCGCGGTCCCACGACCGATTTCATCAAATAAAATTAGACTGTTGGCCGTCGCATGCTTAATGGCATTATTGGCTTCTTGCATTTCGACCATAAACGTACTTTGACCCGAAATCAAATCATCAGTCGCCCCAATACGGGTAAAGATTTGATCAAAAATCGGTAATTGGGCCTCTTTTGCCGGGACAAAGCACCCGATTTGCGCCATGATGACCGTTAAGGCTAACTGCCGCATGTACGTACTTTTACCAGACATGTTCGGTCCAGTAATCAGCATGATCGTCTCATCTGGTCCCATGGTGACATCATTAGGCACATAACTTTGATTACCCATCACCTTTTCGACCACCGGATGCCGACCATCGATCAATTTTAAATCATGTGACTTCGTTAACGTTGGGCGGACAAAATGATAATCTTCGCTGACCACCGCAAAACTTTGTAACACATCAATTGCAGCGACCGCTTTTGCTAACGTTTGGAGCCGTTTAATGGCCCCTTTGACCGTTTCACGCACTTTTGTAAATAACGTATATTCCAACTGGGTTGAGTGGCTCTCAGCTTCCAAAATCAAACTTTCATGTTCTTTTAATTCTGGCGTACTGAAGCGTTCCGCATTGGTCAACGTCTGTTTGCGTTCATAACGGTCAGCTGGCAATTGTGCCAAGTTGGCCTTCGTAACTTCGATATAATACCCAAAGACCCGGTTAAATCCAATCTTCAAGTTCTTGATCCCGGTAATCTCTCGTTCTTGCGCTTCTAGCGCAGCAATCCATTTTTTCCCGTTATTCATCGCATCACGATACTTATCTAATTGCGCGTCATAACCATCTTTGATCACACCCCCATCGGTTACTGACAATGGGGCTTCGTCAACGATTGCTTGATCGATTAAATCAGCCACATCTTCTACTGGATCCAAATGGCTGACTTCATCACTAAAGACCGTCGCATCAAGTTCCGACAAAATATAGCGTAACTTTGGAATCTGCCGTAATGAGGTTTTCAACTGAATCAAGTCACGCCCATTGACGCTCCCAAAGGCCACCCGACCAGCTAGGCGTTCCAAATCATAAACTTTGACCAATTCTTCTTGCAAGTTACTGCGTTCAAAATAATGGTCTAATAACGCGGCCACTTTATTTTGCCGCGTTTCAATATCGGCTTTAACGATCAATGGGCGATCGAGCCATTGTTTTAATAAACGGCCACCCATAGCAGTTTTGGTTTCATCCAACAGCCACAACAAAGTGCCTTGTTTTTTACCCGTTCGAATCGAGCGGGTCAATTCTAAGTTATATTTGGAATTATGATCCAACTTCAAAAAATAAGATGGTTCATAAGCCACGGCTTTTTGTAAATGGGCTAAGCTCCGCTTTTGCGTCACATTGATATACATCAATAAGTGTTCAACGACTTGTTTTTCCAATTCAACGGTTAAATCTTGGGTTAAATAGCTCAATTCGGCTTGAGAATCGACACGATTTTGTTCTGAAATCAAGATACCTAACGCCTTGAGTTGATCACGCAAAGCTTGCGGCACACTTTCGTCAACCACAATTTCTTTTGTTTGTAAGCTGGTCACTTCGTTAATTAACGTATCGTTGGTCGTTAACAAACTAGTTTTTAGTTCCCCAGTTGATAAATCAGCGTACGCAAAACCGTATTGTCCATCAGCTTGAACCAAGGCAGTTAAATAGTTATTCGATTTAGCTTGTTCAGCGCCACGTTCTAAGGTTGTCCCGGGGGTCACTAATTGAATGACTTCACGTTTAACCATCCCTTTAGCCAACTTCGGGTCTTCCATTTGTTCACAAATCGCAACTTTATAGCCCTTATCAACTAAGATGTCAATATAGTTTTGTACGGCCCGATGCGGCACCCCACACATTGGAATGGGATTCGTCGCTGAATGATTCCGCGTCGTTAAGGTCAATTCTAGTAATTGGGCCCCTTTGATGGCATCGTCAAAAAACATTTCATAAAAGTCACCTAACCGATAAAACAAAAAGGCGTCTGGATATTGGTCTTTCACCGCAAAGTATTGACGCATCATCGGCGTATCATTTGTTTTTTGTGGCACTTTTTTTCCTACTTTCTATTACGAACTTAATCATCAAAATATGGATGGTCGGGATTAATGAGAATCCGTTGAATCTTCTTCGCATGTCCAGTCTTACCATCAACATCAATCACACAACCAGATAACACGGCTGGACTATCTTCTTGCACATTAAACCGCGTTGGCATTTGTTCTAGGAAACGCTGAATCACGTTTTCACGTGTCATCCCCAAAATGCCATTATAAGGGCCAGTGAAACCAACGTCACTTAAAAAGGCCGTGCCACCTGGTAAGACCCGATTGTCACTCGTTTGAACATGCGTATGGGTCCCAATCACGGCACTCACTTGCCCATCGAGATACCAAGCCATGGCTTCTTTTTCACTGGTCGTTTCCGCATGCAAATCGATAAAAATATTCGGTGTTGTTTGCCGTAATTCTGCCACTAACGGTTGTACTGTGAGAAATGGATTTGCTAAGTTCTGTCCCATAAAGACATTGCCTTGCAAGTTAATGACTGCTAGCTTTTCCGTATTTACATTAACGATCGTATAGCCGACGCCGGGTGTCGTTTCAGTTGGAAAATTCAATGGTCGCACTAACTTCTTGGCACCACCAATAAAATCAAAAATTTCATTATTGTCCCAAGTATGGTTTCCCATTGTGATCACGTCGGCCCCAGCCGTTAAAAAGTCTTTATAGACCGTTTCGTTGATTCCACGACCGCGGGTGGCATTTTCACCATTGACGATCGTTACTTGCGGCTTATAGCGCCGCTTTAATTTTGGCAAATAAGTCGCGACCGCGTCTTGACCGACGTTGCCCATGACATCACCTACAAATAAAATTCGCATATATTGCTCCCTTGTTTGATTGTTATACCCATCATTTTAGCATTAATTAGCCACTAAGCGACTTGGAAACAGTGGTTTTTAACGTAAAAAAATAAGTTTAAGACGCAAGCGTCTCAAACTTATTTTGATTTATTTAGCGTAGTCTACTGCTCGAACTTCCCGAATGACCGTCACTTTGATATGACCAGGATATTCGAGTTCATTTTCAATTTGCTTCTTGATATCGTGTGCCAAGACCGTTGCTTGTAAATCAGAAACGTCCTTAGGCTTAACGATTACTCGAATTTCACGCCCAGCTTGGATAGCATAACTCTTCTTAACCCCATCCTCAGCATTAGCGATTGTTTCAAGCTTTTCAAGTCGATGAATGTAGTTTTCCAACGATTCACTTCGAGCACCCGGCCGGGCCGCTGAAATCGCATCGGCCGTGGCCACTAAGACCGCGATGATGGATTTCGCTTCGACATCGCCATGATGAGAAGCAATCGTATTGATGACTACTGGATTTTCTTTGTACTTCGTTGTTAATTCCACGCCAATTTCAACGTGGGAACCTTCGATCTCGTGATCGACGGCTTTACCAATATCGTGTAATAATCCTGCGCGTTTCGCGACAGTAACATCTTCACCAAGTTCAGCGGCCAAGACACCCGCTAACTTCGCAACTTCAATCGAATGATTCAATACGTTTTGACCATAACTCGTCCGATAGTTCAAACGACCCACGAGCTTGATTAAATCAGGATGCATCCCATGCAACCCTAAATCAAAGACGGTTTGTTCACCGGTCTCGCGAATCTTTTCGTCCATTTCTTTCCGGGCTTTTTCAACCATTTCTTCAATCCGTGCCGGATGAATCCGACCATCTTGAATCAATTTCTCCAACGCAATCTTAGCGATTTCGCGGCGAATCGGATCAAAGCCACTCAAAACGACCGCTTCCGGTGTATCGTCAATAATTAAATCGATACCCGTTAACGTTTCCAAAGTTCGAATATTGCGGCCTTCACGCCCAATAATCCGCCCCTTCATATCGTCATTTGGTAATGAGACCACTGAAACAGTGGTTTCAGAAACCATATCGGCGGCACTTTGTTGAATGGCCTGAACGATTAAGTTTTTAGCTTCTTTCTCAGACTGAGCTTTGACTTCATCCGTATTTTCTTTGATCATCACGGCACGCTCATGCGTTAATTGATCCCGCGTTTGCGTTAAAATCCGTTCCCGCGCTTGGTCTTGTGACAAGGCGGCGACCTTTTCTAATTCAGCTTGTCGTTGCGTGATTAGTGAAGCTGCACTTTGTTGCTGCTGTTCAACCCGCTTTTGCTCATTGGCAATTTTATCTTCCTTTTTGCCTAAAGCATCTTCGCGTTTCTCAAAAGTATTTTCCTTATGGTCCAAAGTTTCTTCGCGTTGTAACAACCGGTCTTCTTGCTTTTGCACTTCATTCCGGCGTTGCTTTAACTCGCTTTCAACCTCAGTCCGGTAACGGTGACTCTCTTCTTTTGCTTCAAGAACTTTTTCTTTCTTCTGAGTCTCCGCTTGCTTCTTGGCTGAAGCAATAATACCTTCGGCAGTGTGCTTAGCTGCATCCAATTCTTTTTCATGGACATTCTTACGAATCATGTAACCCAGCACATAGCCGACAACAATTGCGATGACTGCGAGGATTATACCGAAAACATTCATGTTTCCACCTCCGCATCACCAAAATCCAGTTAACTTAAAATCAACTATCAATTTTCAGATGTTATATTTTGATTACTTACACACTTGTTATTCTAATGTTTGAAACTAATAGTGTCAACTTAAAGTCCTATGTGAAGCGATTGATTCCGGTCACAATTCACGCCCCCATAACGGAATTGAGTCGCAAAAGTGACGCCTTATCATCATCACAACTTAATTGTAACCAAGTAAAAAAGGTCATAATAAGCCATTTATGCGTCATTGTTAGCGTCAAAAAAACGCCTAGCCCAAACGGCTAGACGCACTTAACAAGTCTTATTCTTTATCTTCAGTCGTATCGCCTAAATCTAGTTCGCTAGGATCTGGCGTAGTTTCGGCGGCTTCTTCGTCACCAGTCGCATCCATGCCATAAGCATCTCGAACCTTTTGACGAATTTCAGTCATGACATCAGGATGGTCAGCCAAGTATTTCTTCGCATTTTCACGACCTTGACCAATGCGGTCTTCGCCGTAGGAATACCAAGAACCACTCTTCTTGACGATATCTTTATCAGCGGCCATATCGACGATTTCACCCGTTTGTGAAATCCCATGACCGTACATGATATCGACTTCAGCGCGCTTAAATGGCGGCGCAACCTTGTTCTTGACCACTTTGATCCGAACACGGTTCCCGATAATATCGGTGCCATCTTTAATTTGTTCAGCCCGCCGAACTTCCAAACGAATCGTCGCATAGAATTTCAACGCGCGACCACCTGGTGTCGTTTCAGGGTTACCGAACATGACCCCAACTTTTTCACGAATTTGGTTAATAAATAACGCAATCGTTTTAGTTTTATTTAACGTCCCGGAAAGTTTCCGTAACGCTTGTGACATCAACCGCGCTTGTAAGCCGACGTGGGCATCACCCATTTCGCCTTCAATTTCAGCACGAGGCACTAAGGCCGCCACAGAGTCAACAACTAAGATATCAACGGCACCACTGGAAACCAAGGCATCCGCAATTTCTAACCCTTGTTCACCAGTATCTGGTTGCGAGAGCAATAAGTCGTCAATATTGACCCCTAAGTGCTCTGCATAAACAGGATCTAACGCGTTTTCAGCATCGATATACGCCGCAGTCCCGCCTTGCTTTTGCACCTCAGCCACAGCGTGCAACGCAACCGTCGTTTTACCAGAACTTTCTGGGCCATAGATTTCTACGATTCGGCCGCGGGGGTACCCGCCAACACCGAGGGCATCATCTAAGGCTAATGACCCACTTGAGATTGTTGAGATTGCTGTATTCGCAGCATCCCCCATCCGCATAATGGAGCCTTTACCAAAGTTCTTTTCAATCTTTTTTAAGGCAGCATCTAGTGCTGCTTGCCGTGCATCAGCCAAATTATTTCCTCCTTTGGTTCTCGCTCTTAACTCTTAATATCATAGCTGTTCAGTCGTCGAAATGCAAGCAAAAAGCGAACAAAAGTTCCCATTATTTTTTCAAGGTCTCATCGGCGGCAATTTGACGGCGTAACAAGTCCAGACCAGCCATCACACTACGTTCACGAATGCGTTGACGATCACCGGCAAAGTGATATAACTGCGCTTTAACGGGCTGATCACGGTAGGCTAATCCAATCCAAACAGTGCCAGCAGGTTGTCCTTCTAAAGCATCTGGACCAGCGACCCCAGTGAAGCTCAGCGCGGTATCCGTTTGTAATTGCTGCTGTGCACCCTGGGCCATTGCTTTAGCCGTTGCTGCCGAAACGACCCCGTCAGCGTCAATCGTCGCTTGAGGCACGTTGACTAATTGATGTTTTGCCGCATTAGCATAGGTCACAAATCCGCCAGGGAAAATAGCTGAGACCCCTGGCACACTGCCAATCGTGCTCTGGAACAACCCAGCAGTTAAACTTTCAGCTGCTGTGATACTCAATTTTTGAGCAATCATTTCATCAATGACGACTTTAACTAGCGTGTTATCATCGCCATAACCATACAAGTAATCGCCAACCAAATCACGAATCTTAGCTTCAGTGGTATCTAATAACGCCTTAGCGGCCGTTTGCGTATCCGCTTGAGCACTTAGACGTAACGTCACTTCATTGATCTTAGCGTACGGCGCAATCGTCACAGCTGCTTGGTCATTAATCAAATGCTGTAGTTCAGTGACTAGTTTTGACTCACCAATCCCAAAGAACCGCAATACCCGCGAATAAATTTGCGCTTGCTCACCGTAAGCGGCCTGTAACTTCGGCTTGGCTTCGGTATCAAACATCATCGTCATTTCACGCGGTGGTCCTGGTAATAATAAGAAGTCAGCTGAATCAGGTGATTGATAAAAGGCCCCGACAGCTAACCCATTATGATTGGTTAATGGAGTTGCCCCAGCCGGATAAAGGGCTTGAAGCCGATTGTTTTCAGTCATCACTTGTTGGGTTTGGTTAAACCGGTCAGTGATGACTTGCATCGCCGCCACATCTTCCACTAATGGGACATTCAAATACTTGGCGAGCGTTTGTTTTGTTAGGTCATCCTTGGTTGGACCAAGCCCCCCCGACAAAATAACTAAATCATTTCGTTGCGCTGCAACTTCAATAACTGCCGCTAAACGGGCGGGATTATCGCCGACGACGGTTTGATAATAGCTATCGATTCCTAGTTCAGCTAGGCCCTGCGCAATATGGGTACTGTTTGTATTGGTAATTTGGCCGAGTAAAATCTCGGTGCCAACCGCAATAATTTCTGCTTGCATAACTGTGTACCAGCCTCCTTGTAACGTTTTGATGCGTTACATTTAGTATATACGAAATTGATTTATGACCGCACGAAAAAAGTTCTGCTCGCAAGCAGAACTTTCAATAATCGTTTATTTAAAGCCATCTGAGAAAACATCGCGATTTTGAACGAAGTAATCGATCCCCGAGTAAATCACGAAGAACAAACAGATGTATAACATGATGCTAGCAAATGGCACATTGATTGCGGCAAACAACACATTGTTTAATAACAAGAAGATAATGGCAATCATTTGCGTGGTCGTCTTAATCTTCCCAGGCATCGCTGCTGCCATAACCTGACCATTGTTTTCAACAATCAATAGTCGTAAGCCAGTCACTGCTAATTCACGACACATAATAATGGCAACGACCCAATCAGGAGCGGCATTCAACCGCACCAAAATGATAAAAGCCGTCATCACTAACATTTTATCAGCCAACGGATCAGCAAATTTACCGAAGTTGGTAACTAAATGTTGCCGGCGCGCAATCTTACCATCCGCTAAATCGGTCAATGATGCCACCGCAAAGATGATCGTTGCAATCACTTGAGTGACCGGAATCGTCGTTCCAGCCCACACCACTTGACCCCAGCTTAATGGTAAAACCATGATCAATAGGAAAACCGGAATCAAGATAATCCGGAAGACCGTTAATTTATTGGGTAAATTCAAGGCTCAAACTCCTTTACAACGCTTATTTAATGGTTAACGTAATCGTCCGCACTTGCGTCGAACTATTGTTAGGATTGAAGTTGAACTTCTTACCATTAATCGTTGCAGAAGTTGCGACCGCATTCCCAAATTGGAATTTAACCGTTGTCGCACTGCTTGGTAATGTCACTGTATGTGACCCGCCAGCCGTCAACGTCCCTTGCCAAGTCGTTGAACCGTTAGTCGTCACTGAAGTCCAGGCCGCCTTAGTGGCTTTTAAGACCACTTTGTTCTTCTTCGCCCCATTCGTCAACCTGTAGGCGGTATCGCTACTACCCGTTGCTTTAATGGTTTGCTTGCTACTGCTACTCTTCTTAGCTGCAGCCTTTTTAGAACTGGCCTTAGCAGCACTGCTGCTAGCAGCTTTCTTAGAACTGGCTTTGCTGCTAGCTTTAGAACTCGACACTTGTGTCGATGAACTGCTAGTGCTAGTAGCTGTACTAGAACTTGTATGTGTCCGAACCGCCATGAACCAAATAAACAACAAAATCAAGACAACGATTGCTGTGATGATGATGGTTGGTAAATAGTTCCGAACACGATTAGTTGGACTACTTGGTTGTTCACGTGAAGAAGTCCGTGTTGGTTGAACTTCATCAACATTTTGAACATTGACTTCTGCGTGCGAAGTTGGCAATTCGTCACTATATTCTTTGAGTAACGCATTCCCATCTAAGTCGACCGTATCAGCGTATTGCTTAATAAACGCACGGACATAAAAATCCCCTGGCAACTTATCAAACTGTTCGTCTTCAATGGCAATCAAATACCGCTTTTGAATCTTGGTGATTTGTTGCAAATCATCAATCGTTAATCCTTTGGCGGTTCGAGCGGCTTTTAAGCGCGCCCCAATGCTGCTTTTTGCTTCATTTTCTTCACTCATTTGACTTTTTCTCCACCCTAAGTCTATTTTCAAAAATCTTTCGCTTCATAGTATATCACAGCCGAACTAGTGTCGAAACCAATCACACAAAATTTCAACTTTCCTTAACCCTTGGTTGCCGGCTGAATCTGATACTCGCTAATCGCTTGTGATGTCAACAGTTGGCGGGCAATGGCTTGAATATCAGCCAAAGTTAAACTGGCAATCGTCGCTGGTTCATCAAACAAGGTTGTGTGACCGAACAAACGCTGATCATATCGATTGGCGATCGATTCCAGTGAATTGGCCATAAAGACGACCCGGCCAATCATTTCTTTTTTGACCATTGCTAAGAGGTCTTCTTGGCCATCAACCGCACTAGACCAATTTTCAAGACCAGCAATAATCGCGGCATCAAACTGTGCCGGTTGATCGGTTTCCCCACTAAACGTCAAAAAGTTAAAATCGTTTTGTAATTCAAAATCATAACCAAAAGTATCATCGATGACCCCTTGATCATAAAGTTTCAAATAGTTTTGAGAGGTATCACCAAATAACAGCTCTAATAAGATGTTGACCCCCGCCCGATATTTCAACGCGGGTAACCCGGCTTCAATCGGTGCCAAACCTTTGACCCCAACAACCGTCTTCGCACGATTAACTGGCATGTCAATCATCCGATAAGGAATGATGTCATGCCCATCGATTGCGGTTGCGGGTAACTTGCGTTCAATCGGTTGAAACGCGTCAAAGTGTTTTTTAGCTTGGTTGGTGTTGATCCAGTCCAAGACTTCATCTGGGTTCAACTTTCCAACGATGAACAGGGTCATATTTTCAGGATGATAAAAAGTCCGATAAGCCGCGTATAAGTCATCCGCCGTAATCTTGGCAATTGAATCCGTCGTCCCGGCAATATCATATTGTAACGGATGGTTCGGGTACAGATTGCCGATCATCCCAAAATATAACCGCCAACTTGGATCATCGTTATACATTTCGATTTCTTGACCAATAATCCCTTTTTCTTTTTCGACTGTTTTAGCCGTAAAATATGGGTCTTGGACGAAATCAAGTAACGTTTCCAAGTTTTCACGCAAGTTACGGGTTGCTGAAAACAAATAACTCGTGCGCGTAAAACTAGTAAACGCATTCGCACTAGCGCCATACTTACCAAAGGTTTGAAACGCATCATGATCTGCTTTTTCAAACATCTTATGTTCTAAAAAGTGGGCAATCCCATCTGGATAACGATGTAGCTCACTGCCACCAGCTGGGACAAACGTATTATCGATCGACCCATAGTTCGTCGTAAAAACCGCATACGTCTTGTGAAAGCCTGCCTTAGGTAACATCGTGACTGTTAAGCCGTTATCGAGCTTGGTCTGATAACTCGTTTCATTAAATTGTTCGTATTCCTTCACTTGCATTAGGCCACGCCCCCATTCAAAAAGAACCCATTATTGAGCGTTACCAACTGGGCAACCGCTTGAATTTGCTCACGCGTCACCGCTTGAATTTGTTGTAACCAAACCTCATCACTTACTTCACGGTGCGTTAAGTCATCGATAAGCGCTTGAATAGCAAATGTTCGTTGGCTATCTAAACTAGATTCAAAGTCATTGATTAGTCCTAACTTAACTTGATCGACTAAATCATCGGTAAAGTCACCGTTTTTAATCGCCGTTAATTGGTCATCAATAATTTGTAACACTTGGTCATGATTCTTGCCATCGATACCGGCTTGAACCTTCATGACACCGCGGAACGTATCCAGTGAGCTGCTAGCATAATAAGCCAAACTTGCCTTTTCACGGACATTCATAAATAGTTTAGACAATGGTGAACCACCAAAGAGTTCATTAAAAACTAAGGCCGCATAATAGTGCTCATCACGATAAAAGACAGGCAAGTCATAGCCTAAGTTCAACTTAGCTTGACTTAGCGCTTGGTGTTCTTGCACTTCCACGTAGTGACCAAGGTTTTTGTGTTGATAAAACGGTGCTAACTGATCGGTTGGGCGATCCGTAAACCCAACTGACCGCCACCGCGTCGTGACATCGGCAACATCCACATCACCGACCACAATAATGTCGATTTGGTCACGCGCTAAAATCCGTTGATAATAAGCGTATAAATCCGTCGCATTTAAATCAGCTAGATCCTCAGTGACCCCATAACTCGGAATTTGTTGCGCTGGTTGATCAGCAAATAAGGCTTCATTTAGTTTCTGTGCCGCATAATATTGCTTATCATCCGCGACTGAATCAATGGAAGCTTTTAGATTGATCACCTGCCGGTCAAAAGTCGCTTGGTCAAATTGACCATCATGAACTAAAGGCCGATAAATAATATTTTGTAAAAACTGAATCGCACTAGCCGTTAATGGCTGGTCCGTTTCTAGGTAGCGTTCATTTGGTACGGTAATCGCTAACTGTAAACTGTGCGTTGGTCCCTTGCGACTAACGCCCGCACCAAATGCGGCGCCATACATGGCTGCCAATGCATGCGCCAAGGCCCGTTGGTCGGGATAATCCGCCGAACTGGTCTCAAGTAAATTGGTGATTAACGCGCGCTTCGTGATTTCATCACGTTGAATCGGCGCCCGAAAATTCACAATAATCTGGTTGGTTTTAAATTGATGACTGGTCACCGTCGTCAATTGAACCCCTTTTGCTAACTGAACTTGCAAACTAAGTTCCTCCTTGATTGTATGTATAAATAATAAGCGAAAGGCAATGTTGACGCAACTTTACGAGTCGCAATTCCCCTTAAATCATTTACTGGGTTAGTCGCCAACGGTTTAATTCAATGAAAATGAGAAGTCTATGAGGTCAGATTAACATTGCAAACTCGCGGTTTGTCTGCTATTCTTTTCATTATTGATAAAATTGAGGAGCGATTTAATGTGAAAGTAATTAAATTTGGTGGCAGTTCGCTTGCCAGTAGTACCCAACTGCAAAAAGTCCTTTCGATCGTCCAAGCTGACGACCAGCGGAAATATGTGATTGTTTCCGCACCTGGTAAACGGTTTGCTGGCGACACCAAAGTCACCGATTTATTAATCCAGTACGCTCGCCAAACCATCCATCATCAGGATACTGCGGCGGTCGTGGAGACCATCATTGACCGCTACGCTGAGATTGGTCGCGGATTTGATGTTCCAGAAGACCAATTAACACCGATTTTTGATATTATTCGGCACTTGCCTAACCAAGCTTATGCCGATAATACCTATTTAATGGCTGCCTTCAAAGCGCATGGTGAACGCTTAAATGCCAAACTAGTCGCCGCAGTCTTTGCCCAAGCCGGGTTAAATGCCCGCTATTTAGATCCTAAAGATGCTGGGATGGTCGTGACTGATGTGCCTGATGATGCCCAAATCATCGAGAGCAGCTATGACCAAATTGCCAAATGGGCCAACAGTGACCAAATCTTAGTGATTCCTGGATTCTTCGCTTACAATCGTAATGGTCAAATCTGTACGTTCTCTCGTGGTGGGTCCGACATTACCGGGGCGATCATCGCCCGCGGTGTCAATGCTGACCGCTACGAAAACTTTACCGATGTTGATGCGATTTATGCGGTCAATCCCGCCTTAGTTGCCCAACCAGCAGCCATCGGTGAGATGACGTTCCGCGAAATGCGTGAATTATCCTACGCCGGTTTCTCTGTCTTTCACGATGAAGCTTTGATTCCAGCGATTCAAGGTAATATCACCGTTAATGTCAAAAACACCAATCATCCCGAAGCACCGGGGACTTTAATCAAGTCGACGCGTGAAGCCAGTACCAAATATCCCGTCACTGGGATTGCCAGTTCATCTAGTTTCTGCTCATTATACTTGCGGAAATACTTATTGAACAAGGAAGTTGGCTTTGGTCGTAAAATCTTAACAATCTTGGAAGACCATCATGTTAGCTATGAACACATGCCTTCTGGGATCGATGATTTAACCATTATTTTTGATGAACATCAGCTCACACCGGAGCTTGAAAAAGAATTGACCGCTGAAATCTCTGAAGCGGTTCATCCGGATGAAATCTACTTCACCCATGACTATTCGATCTTAATGGTCGTTGGGGAAAGCATGCGCAATCGCGTGGGAATTATGTCCCGCGCAGCTACCGCACTAGCTGACAGCAATATCAAATTAATTATGGTCAACCAAGGGGCTTCAGAAATTTCAATTATGTTCGGTGTTCACGACCGTGATGCTGATCAAGCCGTTGTGGCCTTATATAACGAATTCTTCAACTAAATTAAAACGATGATTTAACGGCTCTTTGTCAACGGGTGTTGATGGAGGGTTTATGTGGAACTTCGTTCACTTGCGAACGGGGTTCCTTT
>NZ_BJDJ01000030.1 GCF_005405085.1 Lactiplantibacillus daowaiensis
CAGTATGCCCTTTTTAGTTTGTTTTACAAAAAAGGCGTCGATGGATTTTATCCATCAACACCAAATATCATAGAGCCTATTTAACAAGGCGTTAGTGCAAGCTAGCGCCTTTTATGTCGCTATTTTTAAGCGGTTGAGTCTCATCGTTGACAAACGTAAACGATGAGTGTAAGATAACTTATGTTGTTTACAAGTGTAATCTGAAATAAAAACGGCATTTTAGAGAGGATGTTGCGAGATGATTAAGTTGATCGTATTAGGTGTTGGGTTGGTTTTAATTGGGGCGATTATTTGGTGGTTCTTTGGTAAGCATACGACGGCCAGTGCCGTGGCTGCGGTGACAGCTGACCAGCAGAGTGTTGATATTGAAGTTAGCGGCGGGTATTCGCCAGAAAACGTGGTCTTAAAGCAAGGTGTACCGGCAGTTTTAAACTTTACCCGTAAAGATGCCTCAAGTTGTTTGGATCATGTTGTTTTTAGTGATTTTGGGATCAACCAAGCGTTACCTAAAAATCAAGTTGAAACGGTGACTATCGATACGAGTACCCCAGGTGAATATCAATGGGCCTGCGGCATGGATATGTTTCATGGCAAGTTAATCATCAAGTAATGGAGGCAATTAACATGACCAATCAAAAGATTACCGTTAATGGCGGCTATCAACCAGCTATTGTAACTGTTAAGCAAGGTAAACCGGCAACATTAACGTTTCAACGGACCCAAGATCAAGGCTGTTTAGCCAGGGTTCATTCAAAAGCGTTAGATTTCGACATGGATTTACCGTTAAATGCGCCACAAACGGTGACGATTCCAACTGATCAAGCCGGTGAGTTTGACTTCAGTTGTGGGATGGATATGTTTTATGGAAAAGTGGTGGTCCAACCATGAGTATTACGAAACGGTTTTGGATCTCATTGATTTTTTCATTACCCATGCTAGCCAATATGGTTTTAATGCCGTTTGGTTGGATGATTCCGGGTGGCGACTGGATGCAACTGGGACTAACGACCGTTGTGATGCTAGTTGCCGCAGGGCCTTTCATTCAAAGTGCCTGGGCTTCGTTTAAAAAGCATCATTCAAATATGGATACGTTAGTGGCCATTGGGACCGCAACTGCTTATTTTTATAGTATTTATGCGATGGCAACCCACCAACCCGTCTTTTTTGAAAGTGCTGCTTTTGTCACGACCTTTGTCTTATTAGGTCAAGTTTTTGAAGAGCGGATGCGCAATAACGCGTCAAGTGCGGTAGAGAAGTTAGTCAATTTGCAAGCTAAAGAAGCCGAAGTTTTACGGGACAATCGCTTTGTTAAAGTCCCGTTGGCTGAAGTCGCCTTAAATGATATCGTTCGGGTCAAACCTGGACAAAAGATTCCCGTCGATGGGGTGATCATCAAAGGACATTCTAGTATTGATGAATCCATGGTGACAGGTGAAAGTATGCCGGTCACTAAGCAAGTCGATGATGCGGTCATTGGGTCGACCATGAACAGTACCGGGACGTTTTTAGTTAAAGCGAATAAAGTCGGTGACCAAACGATGTTATCACAAATCGTGGATTTGGTTAAAAAGGCTCAAAATAGTCATGCACCGATTCAAAAGCTGACAGATAAAGTCTCCGATATTTTTGTACCAGTTGTCCTGATTTTGGCGATTTTAACGTTCTTAACGTGGTACGTCTTTTTAGATGCCAGTGTTGCCCGCGCGTTGATTTTTGCCGTATCGGTCGTCGTGATCGCTTGTCCATGTGCGTTAGGCTTAGCAACACCAACAGCCTTAATGGTTGGGACTGGTCGGGGCGCTAAGATGGGAATCTTGATCAAAAACGGTGAAGTCTTAGAAGCCGTGAACGATGTTAAAACGGTGATTTTTGATAAAACGGGGACGATTACGGTTGGAAAACCACAAGTGACGGATATTATTGGTGATGAAGCGCAAGTGTTAAAAGTCGCGGCTAGTTTGGAAGAATCTTCGGAACATCCTTTAGCGACTGCGATTTTAGCCCGGGCGAAAGCTGGTAATGTGCCGTTAGTTGAGGTGACTGATTTTAAGGCCATCGAAGGTAAAGGGGTTGCCGCCCAGTTGGCTGGTCAAAAAGGTGTCGTTGGCAATCATAAATTACTAGCAACTTTTAAAATCAACGACCAGTTAGCGCAACAAGAGACTCGATTACAAAACGAAGCGAAGACGGTGGTCTTTGTTGGCTTAGATGATCGCATCATTGGCTTGATCGCCATTCAAGATGTGGCTAAAAAAACGTCGGCGACCGCGATTGCTGATTTGCGGGCGCGGGGATTGAAGACGGTCATGTTGACCGGAGACAATCAACGGGTCGCCGAAGCCGTTGCCAAGCAAGTTGGCATTGATGAAGTCATTGCTGATGTGTTACCTGGCGATAAAGCGGCACACGTTGCCGCTTTTCAAAAGACCGGTAAAGTGGCCTTTGTCGGTGATGGTATCAATGATGCCCCCGCACTGACGACCGCTGATGTGGGAATCGCCATGGGGTCCGGGACTGATATTGCAATCGATGCTGGTGGGATCGTGCTTGTTAAAAACGACTTACGGGATGTCGATAAGGCATTGGCGTTAAGCAAGAAAACCTTTAATCGCATTAAGTTAAATTTGTTTTGGGCCTTTATCTACAATGTGCTCGGGATTCCAGTGGCCGCCGGTATCTTCTTTGCCTTAGGGGTCACCTTAAGTCCCGAATTGGCCGGTTTAGCGATGGCAATCAGTTCATTGTCAGTAGTGACGAGTTCAGTGTTACTCAATAAAGCAAGAATTACCACAAAAGCGCAAGTGGCTTGAGCCATTAGCCTAATAGCAACTTACAAGGTCGTCGTATCTCACCATACGACGGCCTTTTTTTGCGTCGCCAACGATTAATCCGTAAAATGATAACGCTTGAATTTTTATGTGATAACCGGTTGACATAAAATTTAAACGTGGTTATAATAGAAAACGTTTTCAAGATCATGTCAACCGGTTAACATAAACGATAATTATTTTGGGAGGCTTTAACAGTGGGCAAAAAGATTAATTTTAAATTATTAAAGAACGGCTCCTATGTGCAAAGTTCAGTCACGCTATTGCTATTTTTCGCATCATGGGGTGTTTGGTGGTCGTTTTTCCAATTATGGTTAACGTCTAAAAGTGGCCTGGGATTAACCGGGAGCCAAGTTGGGACGATTTATTCGGCTAACTCGGCCGTGACCTTAGTGCTGATGTTTGTCTATGGGGCGTTGCAAGATAAACTTGTCCTCAAACGGACCTTATTGATTGCTTGTGGGGTCTTGGCCACATTAGTCGGGCCATTCTTTTCTTGGGTGTACGCGCCATTATTAAAGCACCAATTTGTAATCGGTATCATTGTCGGGGCGGTTGTTTTATCGGCTGGTTTCTTAGCGGCGTCACCAGTTTTAGAAGCCTTTGTTGAAAAAATGAGTCGTCAATTTGATTTTGAATATGGACAAGCGCGGGCCTGGGGTTCGTTTGGGTATGCCTTAGTGGCTTTATTAGCGGGTTTCTTATTTGTCATCAATCCCCAATTAAACTTCTGGTTCGGGTCAGGCTTTGGGTTACTGCTGTTATTAGACTTATTGTTCTGGCATCCGGCCGCTGAACGCCGCGTTGACTTGGCACAAACCGCCACCCAAGCGCAAAAATCACCGTCATTAAAAGAAATGTTTAGTGTCTTGAAAATGCGTGAATTATGGGAAATTATTATTTTTATCATGTTTACGTGGACCTTTTATACCGTTTTTGATCAACAAATGTTTCCCCAATTCTATACGAATTTATTTGCCACCCAAGCACTCGGGCAACATATGTATGGCACCTTGAATTCGATTCAGGTATTCTTTGAAGCCATTATGATGGGTATCGTCCCAATTATCATGCGCAAAATTGGAGTTCGCAATACCTTGCTACTTGGGATGCTTGTAATGTGTGTTCGGATCGGTGCTTGTGGCTTTGCTAATGACCCGGTCACGGTGTCACTGATTAAAATGTTGCATTCTTTAGAAGTGCCATTATTCTGTTTACCAGTGTTCCGGTATTTCACCTTGCATTTTGATACTAAATTATCGGCGACACTTTATATGGTTGGTTTCCAAGTTGCTGCCCAAGTTGGACAAGTTATCTTGTCAACGCCACTCGGGGCGTTCCGGGATCACTTTGGTTACAGTATCACGTTCCGCGTGATTTCCGGGATCGTTTTATTGGCCGGCATTTACGCCTTCTTCATTTTGAAGAAAGATGACCAGGATGTTAACGGTGACCCATTTGTTCGCAGCAATGCCACCCAATCACAATTAACGGAGGAACAAAATTAAAATGACAACACAATCAAAAATGACCGTCACGAACCAACGCTATCGCCTTGGCTACCATCTGATGACACCGGGTGGTTGGATGAACGATCCAAATGGCTTTTGCTACTTCCAAGGCTACTATCATGTATTTTATCAATATTATCCATATGCCGCCGAATGGGGGCCAATGCATTGGGGCCATGCGCGCAGTAAGGACTTAGTCAACTGGGAAACGTTACCAACAGCGTTAACCCCCGGTGATCCTGAAGACGAAGATGGGTGCTTTTCAGGAAGTGCCATTGTTAAAGATGACAAGCTCATCTTGATTTATACGGGTCACCATTATTATGGTGATAATGATCCTGACCACTTTTGGCAAAATCAGAATATGGCCTATAGTACCGATGGTATTCACTTTACCAAATACGCCCATAATCCGATTATTGCCCAGGCACCAACGGATAATACCCAGCATTTCCGTGATCCCAAAGTTTGGCAAGACAATGACCACTACTACTTGGTTTTAGGCAGTCAAAACCAAACTGGCAATGGGCGGGTGATTTTGTATCAAGCAGATAATTTAACGGATTGGACTTATCTTGGCCCGATTGCTGAAGCTGGCGATGCGGCTAAAGAAGGGTTCATGTGGGAATGCCCCGATTTATTTGAGTTGAACGGGCAACAAGTTTTATTGACGTCGCCCCAAGGGATTCAAGCGACTGACAAGCAATACTTGAATCTTTATCAAACAGGCTATTTCGTTGGTCAACGCGATGCCCAACAACCAGGCTTAATGGCGCGGACTGCTTTTCAAGAGCTGGACCACGGCCATGACTTTTATGCGACGCAAACGACTTTAACCCCAGATGGTCGGCGGGTGATGCTCGGCTGGATGGCGATGTGGGAAAGTCAAATGCCTGAACAGGCTGACGGTTGGGCCGGCGCTTTAACTTGTCCACGGGAATTAACGATGGATGTGGATAACCACTTGCGGATGCGACCAGTGCGGGAGATGGCGACGTTACGCACCCAGACCTTAATCGATCAAACGCAATCAGTTGCTGGGTCGATTGACCTACAGCCAGCGGCAACCCAAGCGGAATTTAAAGCGACGTTTGACCTGGCCAACTTAACGGGACAACTAACTGTTAGTTTACTGAACACGGCCCAACAAGCGGTCGTGACGCTGACGTTTGACCAAACGACCGGCGAACTGGTCTTAAAACGGGCCGATCGTCCGGATGCCCGTTATGCACAACTGGCACCTAATCAAACCACTTTGACGTTAGATGGTTGGCTGGATACGAGTTCATTAGAATGGTTCATTAATGATGGTCAAGCTGTCTTTACTGAACGGTTCTACGATGCTGGGACACATACGTTCCAGGTGGCCGCGAGTCAACCAGTCACGATGCAAGCTAAACTTTATGCGTTGACCGCACAAACGAATCACTATTAAGACAGGAGGAGATAACTGTTCCTTAAAATATAGAAAAATGTAGTCAATTGTAGAAAAATAGTCATAACATTAGAAAAATAACATGGATAGGTTATGGCTAACCCATCTAGTATCGTGAAAGTTGTTGGATCTCTTGCTTTTGTATGTATTTTGTAAAGTTTATATCATTTTGGTAAATTAGAACATTAGTTCGTCTAACTAAGGTATATTGGAATAGTAATGAAGCGGTCATATTCGTTACAATCCAATCTATCGAGTGGTGAGAAATAATGATTCGCACACAAAAAGTTAAGCTTTATCCTAATAGTCACATGAGAAAAGCGCTGCTCGATTTATGTGACTATCGACGCTACTGCTGGAATCAAGCTTTAGAGACTTGGAATAACATGTATGACGCTTATTGTTTGAATAAAACAGCTAACCGTAAACCAAGTAAATTACGTGTGCGCGATGAGTTAGTTGCTAATAAATCTGACTGGCAATATGGTTTGTCATCACGGACGCTGCAGCTAGCAATTACGGATTTAGGAGTTGCTTGGGATGACTTTTTTAACGAGGCATTAACTGATTGGGGTAAACCTAAATTCAAGTCTAAACGGGCACCGCGACAGGGCTTTAAAACTGATCGCGCTAAATTGGTAAAAGGTAAATTGCGACTTGATAAGCCGCATGGTGTTGCCAATTGGTATGATATTCGTTTCAATAAGCATGTTGACTTAGATGGTGTTCTCAAGACCGTTAGCATTTACTGTGAGAACGGCATATTCTGGGCTTGTTTGAACTTTGAGGTCATCATTGAACCAAAATGCCAGACCAATCAGCTTACAGCAGTCGATGTTAACGTCGGTCATTTCAATTATACTGACGGCCTTATCATGGTTATCCCTAAGCGACTAAACCGGTTATATGAACAGATTAAATATTATCAACGCAAACTTGCACATAAACGAGTCGTGAATGGTAAAAAGGCAACGCATACGATAAACTATCGCACAATGAGAGCCAAGTTGCAGCGCGCTTATCGGAAGGCTACCAATATCCAGCATGACTTGATGCAAAAATTCACCACTAAATTAGTGACCGATTTTGATACGATCGTCATTGAAGATTTAGCGGTTAAGAAAATGCAAATGACCCATGTAGCTTCAAAAGGGCTACATCGTTCGATGTTTGGCTATTTTCGACAACTGTTAACTTATAAGTGCGATTGGTATGGGAAACGATTGGTGTTGGCCAAACAGTCCTATCCTTCCACGCAACGTTGTTCGCAGTGTGGTTACGTCAAACAAGGACTGGAAAAAATCACTTTGCGTGGTAATACACTTCACGGTACTAGACATGATCAATATGATTGTTATCAATGTGGGGCTAAATTAAATCGCGACAGCAATGCCGTAGCGAATCTATTAGTACTCGCTAACTAACAAAACAACGGGGCTGGCTAGGCCCTTAAGCTCACCTAGTTGGTCAATGTGGCCTTACCATTCTGGTATCGTCAGAACACCAATGTTATGACGGGAGCAAGCCAAAACAAAGAAAGGAAATATGCAATCTTTCTGAATGCGGAAGAATGGCACGTTTTTCTGCATTTATTCATGTTTTGCATAGCAGAAAATGCGATGTTATTAGGAAGTATTGAAGCCGGTGGCACTAAGTTTGTCTGTGCCGTTGGCGATGGCGATTTTCGGATTAAAACGCAAACAGTGATCCCAACGACGACGCCTGCCGAAACCCTTGCGGCGACGATTGCCTTTTTTAAACAATTTGACCTCGATGCGATCGGCATTGCCTCATTTGGTCCGATTGAAATTCGGCAACACGCTAAAGATTACGGCTACATCACCAAGACCCCTAAACCCGGGTGGTCGCAAACTGATTTTGTTGGGCCAATTAAACAGGCCCTTGGTTGTCCCGTTGCTTGGACGACCGATGTCAATGGGTCTGCCTATGGGGAATACGTCATGGCTGGTTTGACGAATGCCCAATTAAATTCACTTGTTTACTATACGATTGGTACTGGGGTCGGTGCCGGCACCGTGATTAATGGGCAATTTCTAGGTAGCTTGGGCCATCCTGAAATGGGGCATGTGCCCGTTAAGCGCCATCCTGATGACCGTGACTTTGCTGGGATTTGTCCTTTTCATCATGATTGTTTAGAAGGACTGGTGGCCGGGCCAACGTTTGATGCTCGGGTAGGTCGCCCTGGTCGTGACGTGCCTTTGAATGATCCAGTCTGGGATATCATGAGTTATTATGTGGCGCAAGCGGCCGTGCAAACGACGTTGACGATTCGACCAGATAAAATCATTTTTGGCGGTGGGGTGGTCAGCGAAGGCTTCTTGCAAAAGGTGCGCCGGGATTTTGACATGTTGTTAAATGATTACGTCAGTGTGCCATCGTTAGAAGATTATTTAACGATGCCATTGATGGCGAACAATGGGTCCGCGACGTTAGGCGACTTTGCATTAGCTGCTAAAGAGTTGAATCGGCAATAGTCTTTTTAAGACGACACACTAAAAGCGGACTAGGGTGACCTAGGCCGCTTTTATGCTGGGGTGTTTTTAAGGTATAATGCTAAGTATTAGTTGTGACTGAATAGAGAGGCGGTGACCACGCGATGGCCCCGAAATTAGAAGATGTGGCTAAGTTAGCCCAGGTGTCAAAAACCACGGTGTCACGGGTGTTGAACAACCGTGGTTATCTGAGCCAACAGACGATTGATAAAGTTTATGCGGCAATTAAAGCCTTGGATTACCATCCCAATGTGGTGGCACGCCAATTGTACAAAAATAAGACTAATTTGATTGGCATTTTATTGCCAACCGTCGCCAATCCATTTTTTGGCGAATTGACGGCAGCGCTTGAAATGAAGCTGTATCAACAAGGGTTTAAAGTCTTAATTGGCAATTCGATGAATGATGTTGCTAAGGAAACCGAGTATTTGAATCAATTATTGACCAAACAAGTTGATGGCTTAGTTGTTGGGACGCATAATCAAGGAATCAAGCAATACGAGCATCGCGACTTGCCGATTGTGGCGATTGACCGCATTATGAACCAAGATATTCCGATTATTGAATCTGATAACTATCGTGGCGGGGTCGTGGCGACGACCCGTTTGTTAGATCAAGGGGCACAGCATGTGATTCATATTAACGGGCCAAAAGCGTTAGCGACCCCGACTAAGCGCCGCCGTGACGCTTATGAAACCGTGATGCAAGACCATGGTTTAACACCATTGACGTATGAAGTGGACTTTAATATGCCCGAAGAACGCAAAAAGGCTTTATTTCGTCAAATCTTTAGTGATCATCCAGAAGTTGATGGCATCTTTGCGTCTAATGACACCGATGCGGCTTTGATTATGCAGCTAGCTCATGAATTAGGACGGCGAATTCCAGATGACTTATTATTAATTGGTTATGATGGGACGAAGACCGCGCGTGAATTACTACCAAGTTTAACGACGATCGTGCAGCCAATCGATGAGTTGGCAACGACGGCCATCCAAGTCTTAAATGACCGGATGCAAGGGGTACCAACTAAGCAGGAATATATTTTGCCGATTAAATTGTGGCAAGGCGATACAGCCTAAAAAAAGACGAAAACCAGTCACGGTTTTCGTCTTTTTGATCATCTGGATAATGGTTTAAATTGGTTTAGAGGGCCCAAGCTTGCATGCCTTGTGCATGGTATAAGCTAACGGCAGCGTCAACTTGTGCTTCAACGGAGCCACCACTAATGTGCATGTTTTGGAATAAGCCATAAGCACCACTAGAACTGTTACGGACAAATGGTTGCCAGTTGGATTCACGGGTGATGATGGCGTTCCAAGTTGCTGCGGAAACGCCAGTCCGTGAGGCCATTTGACTCAAGACGTAGCTCTTTAAGTTACTACCAGTGTAGCTAGACGTGCTAGTGGTTTCACTAGTTTCAGTCGTTGTCGCAGCAGAAGTCGTCGCTTGGCTTTGGCTAGTCGACGTCGTCGTTGAGCCACTAGTTGGAATCGTCAATTGTTGGCCAGGTAAAATTAAGTGGCCTTGGATGTTGTTGGCTTTTTCGAGTTGGTTGATCGTAATGTCGTATTCTTGAGAAATCTTCCATGATGAATCGCCCGCTTTAACGGTGTAAGTTGAATCAGCGTTGGCGGTCATTGCCCCGGCAAAGATTAACCCTACGGCAACTGCAGATGTTGATAAGATGGTACGCATAACTTTTTTCAAAAAATATCTCTCCTATATAAAATCGATTAGTGTCAAACGCAACTAAGCTTTGAATTGCTTCAAGCTAATGACCAGAGTTTAGCGTGCTTATGTTACTAATAAATATCAGCTGGTTTAAAAAAAGCCGGTTGGTTTGCCATCTTTGTCAACTGACCGCAATCTTTGTAATCTTAAACTGCGACCTATCAAAAAGGAAAAGTGAGTACTATCAAGGGGTTAGCATTTGTGTACATCTTTTTAAACATGTGTTTTATTACGGAAAAGGTTGGGTTGCCGCTGACTTGTAATGTTCATTGAGGTGGTCGTTAGGGGGGGGGATCTAGTATCAGGCATTGACGGTCGGCCAATTAGCCCACTATAATGACAATCAGGACCCAAAACGGAGGTTAAGTTATGAATTTTGCACCAGCCGAATGGTTCGGCTTTAAACAACGCGTCAAACAAGATCTTATTTTTGAAAAGGAAGAAAATGGGACAACAATCACGAAACGCGTTTACGGGCGCTTTAATTTGTGGGCATTGTTGTTCACTTGGTTTTATGCGTTATTTAGTCCCCGTTGCCAAATTCGTTACTTTTCACTTAAGTCGGCAGTGCCGTTTCTAGCGATGCTGTCGTTAAATATGATTGTCAGCTTATTCTTCACTGAGAATGTGGTGATGGCAGTCGGTTTGATTGGTGATATTTGGTATGGGATTATGTTTGAGACTTGGTTTAAAAATCAGTTGGTGGCGGATGGCTATCAATTAGTAAAAGCTGATCAATAAGGTGAAACCCTAACAATCATAAAGTTAGGGTTTTTGTTTATATGAAATTTCATCAAAATACGAACAATATGATTATCTGGCATTGAAAAGTTCGATTTATTTTTTAAAAACACTTTATTTTTAAAAAAGGGTCTGTTATAGTTGTTGATGAAATAGTTAACATTTATTTTATTAGCAATTATATTGTTCGCATTTGGGAGGAATTGTTTTGGATAAGTTTTTCAAGCTCAAGGAATCAGGGACAACAGTCGGTACAGAAATCGGTGCGGGGGTCACGACCTTTTTTGCGATGTCGTATATCTTATTCGTTAATCCGCAAATTTTAGGCCAAACGGGGATGCCACAACAAGCCGTCTTCTTAGCAACCATCATTGCGTCAGTTGCGGGAACCTTGGTCATGGGCTTATTTGCGAATGTGCCGTATGCGTTAGCACCTGGGATGGGACTCAATGCCTTCTTTACATATACGGTGGTGATGGGGTTAGGATTTACTTGGCAAGAAGCTTTAGCCTTAGTCTTCTTCTGTGGGATTATTAATATCATTATTACCGCAACCAAGATTCGGAAGATGTTGATTACGGCAATCCCGAATAACTTACAGTTAGCCATTAGTGGTGGGATTGGGGCCTTTATCGCCTATGCTGGTTTGAAGAATGCGAACTTTTTACAATTTACTAGTTCATCAGATAATATTTTGACGATTAATGGTAAAGCTTATCAAGCCGCACAATCCGTATTTCATCATGGGGTCAGTACCGTGGTGGCAAGTGGCGGTGTGACGCCAGCACTACAAATGTTTAATTCGCCAGCATTGGTTTTAGCCTTGATTGGATTAGTATTAACGGTAATTTTAAAAGTTAAAAAAGTCCCTGGGGCATTGCTGATTGGGATTTTAGCCACGACGGTCATTGGGATTCCAATGGGCGTTACCGATTTGCATTTAGCTAGTGATTACACGATTGGGGCGTCATTCCATCAATTAGGGACGACTTTCTTAGCGGCCTTTTCAGCCAAAGGAATGGGGTCATTATTCGCTGAGCATAACCGCATCATCTTGGTCTTGATGACGATTTTGTCCTTTAGTTTGTCAGATACATTTGATTCATTAGGGACTTTTATCGGGACTGGTCGTCAAACCGGGATCTTTGCCGGTGAAAAAGAATTGGCCTTAGAACAAGCGCCTGGGTTTAAATCGAAACTTGATAAAGCATTGTTTGCTGATTCGATTGCGACTGGGGTTGGTTCCATCTTTGGGACGTCTAACTTAACGACTTATGTTGAAAGTTCCGCTGGGATTGGTGCCGGTGGTCGGACTGGGTTAACCAGTGTTGTCGTTTCAATTTTATTCTTGATCAGTTCTTTAGCCTCACCACTCTTATCAATTATTCCAACGGCTGCGATCGCGCCATCGTTGATCTTAGTTGGGATTATGATGATGAGCTCTTTCAGTCAGATTCCATGGTCAGATTTAAGTGAAGCCATTCCAGCGTTTATGACATCCTTTATTATGGCTTTTGCCTATAACATTACGTATGGGATTGCTGCTGGTTTTATCTTCTATTGCATTATTAAGACTGTGAATGGCAAGGTTAAAGAAATTCATCCGTTGATTTGGATTGTATCTGGTTTGTTTGTCATTAATTTTGTGGTTTTGGCGTTAGTTTAAATAAGTCAGATTTGAGTGTCGTTACGTTAGTACTTACTAGCGTAGCGGCTTTTTTTTGTTTGATGCAATCGTTAATAACACGTATAAACCACATATTTTTTAAGTTACTCACAATTAACTGTTGACTTCGTCATTAATTTTATAATTATACTTTTAAAACAGTACGTTTATGGTAAAATAGAATTATGATATAGGTGTTTAATAATTATTAATTAGGTTATTTCTAGGTTTTGACAGTGATTAATCCGGATCTTATGTTTTTGCTTGGTCGGGATTGAAATCGCTTTTATTACCGTTACTTTTTAATGCTTACTAGATTATTTAATTTGCGGGGGGATCATCGTGATTAATTCAAAACAGCATTTTAAGATGTATAAAAAAGGAAAGCAATGGCTTGTGGCCGGTATTACGACCTCGGTTTTAGCCTTTGGCGCATGGGATGTCGTGACAGTCCAAGCAGATACGGTTACAAGTGACGTGCCTGATGCCACGTCAACAACAACCGGGACAACCACTGCCGGACAAACGACCACATTGAAGTCCGGGACGACTGATGCAGACAAAGCCAGCGGTCAGGACACACCTAATAAAACAGAGGCAACTAACAACAGTAGTAGTAACACAACCACGGATTCATCGACGACTGATCAAACGAGTTCAAAACCAGTTGCGACGGATACTGATCAGGGTACATCTGAATCTGACGTCAAAACGACGACGCCAACTGAATCGTCAGTAACTACTCAAAAAGCGCCAGCTGATAAGGAATCGGCGCCAGCTACAACGAATAAGACCACTACAACTAGCACTGATCAGTCGGTGGTGACGCCTAAAACGACACAACCAACCACTCAGTCAGCGTCAACCACGACACCGGCTAGTGCAAGCAATGCTAGCGATAGTCCAGCAGCCGTGGACATACCTAAGTCTGTTAGCCGAGTCCAAGCGATGCCACGGACACGTGCAATGGCGCAACCAGTCGCAGAAGTAACCGCGGTAACGGATGACGATATTGATACTTGGATGCCTAACAAGACATTGCAACAAGTGGTTTTGAATACGCTAAATAGAGGCAACTATGGTAAGACATGGGCTAGTGTGGCTGATATCAAGCAAAGCGATATGTTATATTTGACGGAATTTTCGTTACAAGGTACGGAAACCTATATTGATGGTAAGACGTCATTTTCAATTGAAGGCTTACAATACGCCACAAATTTAACGTCATTAGATTTAACTGAGCGTGTCGATTTACCAAGTGAAGTGATGCATGGGGATATCACGGATATCTCGCCAGTCGCAGCGCTGACTAACTTGACTTACTTTCAAATGGTGAGCCAACGGGTTTCAGATATCACGCCATTGGCTGGGTTGAAAAAGTTGACTAGCTTAACGGTGCCTTATAATGAAATTACCGATTTTTCATCATTAGATGCGACCCAATATACCGACCGGCTGTCAATTGCCAGTCAAGTTATCGTTCAACCAGTCGTTTATGTGCCAACGACGGGGAAATATACGATGCTAAATCCGGTTAAACCACCTAAGAACATGACCTTCACGTTTACTTCCGGTGCTCGAATCATCTTTGCGACGTCGCCGTCAGCGGCCAATCCGCAAATTCGGTTATATTACAGTGGTGCCACTAATGCGGCTAATGGCGATTATATTGATTTTCAAGTGACGCAAAATCAACACATTCCTGGGCCAACGACGAGTCCCTATCCACAATATACGGTCTTACAAAATCCGTATACGTATTATCTGAGTCAAATTGTCAGTGATGCTGATGGTAACGAAATTGCCGATGTGTTTACGCCATATTTGATTGCCAATAATGCTGAAGATGTGACGGTTAATTATGTTGATGAACAAGGCAAACCATTAGCTGATTCAGAGACCTTATCTGGGTTAGTTGGCGAAGGATACACTGCCACGGCCAAAGCAATCAAAGGATACAAGCTAACGACACCACCCGATAATGCGACGGGGACTTTTTCAGCCACAGCGCAGACGGTGACCTTTGTTTATCAAATGGCTTATTCAACCGTAACGGTCCATTACCAAGATGCGAATGGTCAGACGATTCAAGCGGACACGACGGCGACCGGTCAAGTTGGTACCGACTTTAATATCACCGCGCCAAGCATATTAGGGTACAAATATCAATCAACGCAAGGCGATGCGACGGGGACTTATGGTGATGATCCGACTGAAGTAACTTTCATCTATAATGAAGCGTATTCGACTGTGACCGTGCATTATCAAGATGCTAACGGCAAAACGATTCAAGCGGATACGACCGAAACGGGACAAATTGGCACTAACTTTGCGATCCAAGCACCAACGTTAGTAGGTTACACCTATCAAAGTACCCAAGGTGATGCGACGGGGACTTACGGTGATACGCCAACAGAAGTGACCTTTGTTTATGATGAAGCTCATTCGACCGTAACGGTCCATTATCAAACGACCGATGGCCAAACGATTCAAGCCGATACGACCGAAACCGGGCAAATCGGGACCGACTTTGCGATTCAAGCACCAACGTTAGTGGGTTACAAGTATCAGAGTACCCAAGGTGATGCGACCGGGACATATGGTGATGCGCCAACAGAAGTGACCTTTATTTATCAAGTTGTTAACTCGACCGTAACCGTGCATTATCGTGATACTGATGGTCAAACACTACAAGCTGATGATGTGTTCACTGGTCAAGTGGGCACAAATTATGACGTGAAAATTCCAACGATTTTAGGTTATAACTACCAGATGGCGCAAACTCGACGTATTACGGGGACCTATACGGATGCACCAACTGAACTGACGTTAGTTTATCGAGCGGTGCAGTCAACTGTCACGGTTCATTATCAAGATACAACGGGGAAGACGCTTCAAGCTGATACGGTGTTGACCGGTCAAGTTGGGACAACCTATACAGTCGCAGCGCCAACTATCTTGGGTTACACGTATCAGACCGCGCAAGGTCAGCTGACCGGTGCTTATGGGGCACAACCAGTCACCGTTACGTTGGTTTATCAAGCCGACGCAGTGACACCACCGGTAACGCCTGATCAAGCAGCGACAGTTATCGTTCATTACGTAACGAAGCAAGGGCAACAACTAGCACCGGATAAGTTATTTACCGGTCGGACTGGGACGACGTATATGACACAAG
The DNA here is from genome assembly GCF_005405085.1 of Lactiplantibacillus daowaiensis. GTDB lineage: Bacteria > Bacillota > Bacilli > Lactobacillales > Lactobacillaceae > Lactiplantibacillus > Lactiplantibacillus daowaiensis. Next base: position 15,607 of record NZ_BJDJ01000030.1, read on the forward strand.
CGGCTAAGATTAGTGGTTATCAACTAGTCGTGACACCAGCCAATGCGACTGGGACGTTAGGAACTGATGACATTGAGGTCACCTATGTTTATGAATCAGTGACTGATTCTGGTACGGGCGATACCATCAATCCAGAAACACCAGGGACGACTAAGCCGGTCACAAAACCAACGGCGACCAAGCCAGCCGGACAGGCGCCGGTTAAAGGACAACCGACAACGACTGTATCAGCAGCTAAGATTAAGCCAACTGTGACGACTGGTAATGGACAGTTAGCCGCGACACCAAGTTCGGTGGCGAGCGCAAAAGTAATAGCGTCCAATTCAGTAACCACCCAAGCGACTACTGAATTGCCACAAACTAAAGAACAAGCCAGCTCACCATTCTGGGGATTAGCATTGTTAGGTAGTTTGCTTGGTTTAGCCGGTTGGCGGAAACGAACCCATTAAGCATATTGAAGTCGTGAATCGAAAGGTGACATCAGTCAAATTGATGTTACCTTTTTATTTTTACTTTACATATTACATATGTGGCATATAATATATGTAAAAATAAAGGAAGCGAGTTAGGCAATGAATTATTGGGTTTTAGCATTAACGTTTTTAAGCGTGAATTTGGATTTCTTCTTTATGCTGATTTTTTTATTGAAAAAATATCGCGTGTCACAAGTAATGGTGGGGTACTTACTTGGTAACTTGATTTTGTTAGTCGCTAGTTTTTTTATTGGCAAGACATTAGCCTTGTTCCTGCCGGAATGGTTGTTAGGGGTACTGGGGATCTTACCGATTTATCTGGCGTTTCGCGATGACGATGACGACGATAATGATCAGACGGACCGGTCACCAATCTTAAATGTTTTATTGACCTACTTGTCGGTCTGTGCGGGCTGTAACTTGTCGATTTTCTTACCTGTCTTGGTCGGTGAAACTATGCTACACTTTGTAATGACCTTGGGATTTATCGGCGTTTTGACGATTTTGGTAGTATTAGTCATTAAATTGATTGCTGATGTGCCAGTTGTGACACGGGTCATGACGGCGCACGGCGAAAAACTCATGAAAGTGTGTTATGTGTTGATTGGGCTATATGTCTTTTGGGATAGTGGCTTGATCAGTCACCTAATTGCGCTATTTTAGTTAACCGGAGGGGTTCAATGTGGACGTAAACGAGGCAATTTTGACGGAAGCCGTCAAAATTTATAAAGTATTGAGTAATGTGAATCGAATTAAAATTTTATATTTTTTGGAAAACCACGAAGCCGATGTTTCTAGTATCGTTGACCACGTCCACTTACCACAGCCCTTGGTGTCGCATCAATTGTCGATTTTATATCAATATCAATTGGTGACTCGAAGCAAGCAAGGAAAACATGTCTACTATTGTTTAGATGATCCGCATATTTTGGAGATGGTCAATGCGATGCTTGGCCATGTCGCCCATGAAATTAAGCATGAACCACATCATGATTAAGGTGTGAGTCAAGCGACTAAATAAGCCAGCTGATGAAATTTTTCATCAGCTGGCTTATTTGTTTTTTTAGTTTTAATGATGCTTAGTTACGAGTTGTTTAGCGGGTCGTGCTAACCAGATGAGACCACCGAGTAAAATTAAGCTGACTGCGACCATCAGGGCACCAAAGATTGGGGTCCATGCCAGGCCGAATTGCGTCGTGACTTGACCACCAATACCGGACCCAAGGGCGATGCCGACGTTAAAGGCGGCGATATTTAACGCCGAGGCCATCGTAATATCTTGTGGGGTGTGCACTTCAGCTAACTGAACGATATAAAGTTGTAAGCCAGGGACGTTCATAAAGGCGAAGATCCCCATGACTAAGACCGTTAATAAACCGAGCCAATGACTATGCGCTGTCAGTCCTAAGACGAGCAAAGTCATGAGTAGGCCGACAAACATTTTAAAGAGTGCGGCCAGTGGGCGGGTATTCGCAAAGCGACCACCGAGGGTGTTGCCTAATGCGACCATTAACCCGTAGACGACTAAGATAATGACCACGGCACTAGCTGACCAGCCCATTTGCTGTTCCAATAGGGGTGATAAATAAGTGTAAGCCACAAAAGTCCCACCGTAGCCTAAAGCTGTGACTAAGAGTGCCAGTAATAGTTGTGGATTTGTTAAGACTCTTAGAATGCCACGAGCAGTCGCTTTACTAGGTAATGGGAGGTTACGTGGAATCAACCAATAGTCGGCCAATAAGCCGATGACACCGATCGCACTAATAAAGATAAAGGACCAACGCCAACCACCAACTTGACCAATCATGGTCCCCAATGGCACCCCGGTGACCGTGGCGACGGTTAAGCCGGTGAACATCACCGCAATGGCCGAAGCCCGTTTAGCTGGGGCCACGACGTCAGCGGCAATGACGGAAGCTACGGTCATAAAAATCCCGTAGGCTAACGCAGCTACGACCCGGCCAACGAGTAAGACACTAAAAGTTGGTGCGAAGGCTGCTAATAAATTCCCAAGAATAAAGAGCCCCATAATCAACATCATTAAACGATGACGATTGAGTTGACCAGTTAATAAGGTCATCACCGGTGCACCAACCATAATCCCAAGTGCGTATACCGAAACCGTTAATCCCGCTTGGGCGAGATCAATGTGAAAGTGACTCACTAACAAAGGCATTAAGCCCACACTGATGAATTCGGTTGAGCCGATTGCAAAGGCACTAATTGCTAAAGCGAATAAAGTCCACGTTGCCGAAAATTTTTTTGTCATGTTAACCTCCTAAGGTTGTGAAGCTGATAAATAATGATTATACTAGCGAGGAACCTATAAACAAGTACCGACTTTAAAGTGCGATACGCACTAAAAAGTAACTATTGAATTGGAGGCGGTTGGATGCCAACTAAGACGTATCATATTGGGGTCGAAGCGACTATGGAGATTATTGGTGGTAAGTGGAAATCGATTATTTTGTGTCATTTACGCCATCAAACCATGCGTAACAGTGAGTTAAAACGGGCAATTCCACAAATAACACAGAAGATGTTGACACAACAGTTGCGAGAACTGGAAGCCGCTAATATTGTGACTCGCCATGTCTATCAACAAGTGCCACCGCGAGTCGATTATTGCTTAACCGACTATGGACAGAGTTTATCGGGAATTTTGCATGAGTTATGTACTTGGGGCGAAGCGAATATTGATCGGCGTCGTAAGGATGGGGAGACGATTGAATTGTTGAACCGCGACGAACTTTAAAGCAACTAAAAAATTGGCGCTGTAAGACAATTCAAGCTTACAGCGCCAATTTTTTAATGATTCAGGGCGGTATCAGTAACTGTTCTTATCACCGGAAAACAGCTGACGAGTTGCCGATAGGCGAAATTTTTGTGAATATAAAAAACCAGCTAAGTTAGCAACCGCTGTTGCTCAACTTAGCTGGAACTCTCATTGACGGATTATAAAGTATGAAAAGGTGACTGGTTTTTAGTACCAGTGATGACTTTGCCAGAAACTCTTAGCTTTGGTCCAAGTGCCATAACGACCAGCAACATACTTGTTAGCCACTTTTTCTTGGTTAACGGCTGAATAGTTACCGTGTAAGTATGACCGTAATAATTGGTAACGACCATAACAATTACCGTTACGAGCAGTATAGCTATAACCAGATTCATGATAAGCAATCCAATTCTTAGCGGCTTTTTGTTTTTTGGATAAGCCGGCGTTGATTTTAGCGATTTGCTTCTTTTGGCTGGCACTTAAGCTTGAAGCTTGCGCTGTAATCGTATTTGATGGAACCAAATCAGTGGCGACGTTGGAAACTAAACCAAAGGCACAACTAAGAACTAACATCAGTGCTGCAATTTTCACTTTAAGATTTTTCATGTTTTATAAATTCCCCGTTCGTTGATTGATTACTTAATAGCATACTGGAGCAGTGTTACAGTTATGTTAATAAGCAGTTACTATGTCGTTAAAAGCACGTCACATTTATTAAAACTAGTCGTAAAATCTAATTTTAGAGGATTCTTAAGCGACTAGAATAACTTTTTTAAGATAAAGTTAAATAGCTGTACTATCTTTGGTTTAGTGGTATATTAACCGTGGACATAAAAATATTGGTATTTGTCCAAAAAAATTATTGTTGTAAATGCTTACAGCGACGTGGGTTAATTAAACTAATTAACAAAGAAGTGCAAATATTACAAAAGAAATGATTGACACATTCCTGTAACATTACTATAATAATTGTAATCTTAAATATTTGGGGAGTTGAAGATTATGAAAAAAACATTAACTTTAGCAGCAGTTGTCGCATTATCATTACCATTAGCAGCCGGGGTGTTACCAGCTAACGCTGCCACCACGAGTGCCGTAACGACGACCGCATCTAACACGAGTACGAGTCGGACTTACACGATTGTTGGCACACCAACAACTTATAAGACCGCGAAGACCTATCATACTGGTGCTGCAAAGGTTGCCGTTAATAAGGGTGTTATTGCCGCTGATCAACCAACAATTGAATTAACTGCTAATGGCTCATTAAAAGCTAAGAGCAATTACAAGGTGACTAAGGCACTGACTGTTAAAGCAGGTTCCAAGAAGGTTAGTTACAGCTATGTTTCAGGACATGGGTGGGTGCTGACAAGTGCGTTGAAGGCTGGCAAGCTCTCAACAGCTAAGTCTGTAACTTATACCGTTTCAAATGCAAAGACGTTCAGTGCTAAGAACTATTACACTAAGAGTGCCAAAACTGTTGTTTATAAAGCCGCTGTTGCTGCCGACCAACCAAAGATGACGTTAACTGCTAAGGGCAAGTTGGTTGCTAACAAGACTTATAAAGTAACGCGTTCAGCAACCCTTAAGAACGGTAGCAAGAAAGCCAGCTACAGCTACGTTAAAGGTCAAGGCTGGGTTAAAACCAGTGCCCTGACTGCTGGCAAAGCGACTGCTAAAAAAGTAACTAGCACAACGTATACCGTTTCAAACGCAAAGACTTTTGCCGCTAAGAACTACTATACTAAGAGTGCCAAAACAGTTGTCTACAAGGCCGCGATTGCTGCTGACCAACCAAAGATGACGTTGACGGCTAAAGGCAAATTAACTGCTAACAAGACTTACAAAGTAACGCGTCAAGCAACGTTAACTAACAAGTCTAAGAAACATGTTTACAGCTACATCAATGGTCAAGGTTGGGTTTTAAAGAGTGCTTTAACGGCCGGTAAAGCTGCTAAGTAATCTAGGATATTAAGCTATTATCAGATAAAAAGTACCGCTGCAAATTTGCAGCGGTACTTTTTTGCACTAATCTCGATATTTATGTTTTAAAACTGAATGCGTTGGCGTCACTTCAATGAAGTTATAAGTCATTTGAATGGCATGTTTTAAGGCCGCTTGAGCGGGATCTTTGGCAAATTTACGATCAAAATAATCAAAGATCGCCATTGGAATTTCAATCATCCCGGCTGATCCTAGGTCACTGCCCATCCGTGCTGTTTCACCGACCATGCTGTTTTTGATGGTAATGATTGCTTGGTTGGCCGCCCCAGTCGTTTCGAAAATAAGCGTATCAGCCGCGACTAGCGCGGTTAGTTCGTCAAGCGTTGTTGCAGTTGGCATTGTACGTTCCCCCTTAAAGTAAGTACTACTGTTAGTTTAGCACGGTCAGGTCACTTATTTAACGAATAACTTGGATCTGTAGAAAGTCCGGTATATCAAGGATGCTATGATTCTTAGCTTGCCTAAAACCGGTTAAATTCGTAAGCTAGTTGTAGGTGGTGAGGCGGATGAAGTTTGCGGATAATTTAAAAGCGATGCGCCAACAACGACAATTGACGCAAGCCCAAGTGGCCGCCCAATTGCATGTGTCGCGGAAAACAATTTCAAGTTGGGAAAATGAACGGAGTTATCCTGATATGGGGATGTTAATTGAGCTCAGTGAACAATATGACTTGTCACTGGATCAATTGTTGAAAGGGGATTTAACGATGATTAAAACCTATGATGAACATGCCAAAATTAGTCGACGGAATGATCGATTAGTGGCGTTGACTTACTATATTAATGTCGCTTGTTTATTTCTAACATACCTGATCCAGTTTGCGCATTGGGAACGTTATTTCCAGGGAAATCTTGGCTTAAGCTTGAATTTAACCTTAATCGTCAATTTGTTTGTATTAGTGATTTTGTATCACGGTTATGATCATTGGGCTGCAACTAATCGGCAAGCGGTTCGCTTTTTGGTTGTTTTAGCGATGTTAGTCATTTTAAATGTGGCGCTAAGTGTACCCGTCGCTTGGACGCATACGACAACAAGCGCTTATGCCGCGGGTGTAGCGGCCGGAACTGCCATGGGTAGTATGATACATGTCGGCTTATTAATTGGGAGTGGTTTAATGGTCCTATTTGCTCGACCACAATCGTTAAAGTAGTTTTTGAGGCGTTGTTGGCAGCTTTAGTCAGCAACGCTTTTTTCGTGACAAAAACGTAAAGTATTATTACAAATCAACAACGAAGCCCGCAAAGTATGATTTTTATGGTATAAAGAAGGCTCAACGTTGCTTTGTTATGAGTATGGTTTGTGAGAGGAAAGATTAGATTGAAAACCATTCGTCAATGGCTAAGTGTTATTTTGCTAGCAGGCGTCGTGATGTGGGGCTTACAAAATCGAGCCACTTTACGGCCGAAAATTATGTCAACCGTTAGTTATTATCAAACAAAATTAAGTGATGCCCTATCTGGTAAGCTTGGTAGTCAATTGTTGGCGACCGATGCAACCGATAATGATAGTACTAGCAGTCAGAGTACGACGTCAAAACAGTCAGCGACAACGCAATCGTCTTCGTCAACGACTAAAAAGACGACCGCTGCAACTGCAACGACAAGTACGCAGACGACCACGACGGGTACCCCAATTGAATCGATCGTCCAAAATGCGACTTTATCGAAAACCTATTACTATCACTTTAGTTCAAAGTTGTCGGCAGCTGGTCGGCAGGTTTTTAAAGACGCGGTGGCAACTTATAATCAGACTGGTTTAGTGAAGTTAGTGTACGGCACGGCGCCGAAAACCGGTAACACGATCACATTTTCGGCATATCAAAAAAAGATGCAGCATTGGTCAACAAGTATTGAACTTGGCCATGGTGGTCCCAAGATTATTGAACATATCAGTTGGTATGGCACGACTTACCAAAATCAAGCGACGGCTAGTTTAAATGCCGATTATAGTCAGTCATACAGTGATGCGGTTGCGATTCATGAATTGGGCCATGCATTGGGCTTAGATCATAGTACACAAAAGTCTTCAGTCATGTATCCGATAAGTCAAGGAAAAACGGTCCTGTCAGCTGCTGATTTAACGAGTTTGAAGGCTATTTATCAGCAATCGTAAGTTGACGAGCAAAATTTGAACCTTTCTCAAAATTCCGACTATAATAGGTAGTGAACCTTAAGAAAGGAAGTTGTTTGAGTATGGCTACAAGCGTTGAAAAGACTAAAGTATTGGACGAAAAGATGAGTGATGTTTTTGATTGGAGTGACGCCAAGACACCCGTTCGGGATGCAATTTGGGATCACTTCATGGAAGCGTCGAATCATGATACGGACAAGACAACCGCAGAAGTAGCGAAATACATGGACATGAGCGATGCCGATGTAAAGGCAAACGCTGAAAAACTTTTAAAGTCCTAAAGAACGACTTAATTCAATAAAATTAACCATTCCAAGAACCTATCTGACTTGATAGGTTCTTTTTTTAGCCTTAAGCTAATTAAGAACGGTATAATTAAACCTGTGACGGGGAATTTACTAACACACTACATATGAAAGGTTCGATTAAGCATGGCTAATCAAAGAAAACAGCCTTTGCGTCATCATCATTATCCAACCAATGAGGCGGAATATGAGGCAGGACTTGCTGAAACGGAAGCCGAGTACCAAGCGAAGTTAGCGGCAACTGAAGAGAAGTATGAAGATGAGATTGAAGAAGTTGAGGAATCGGCTAAGAAGCAAGCCCAACGCTACATTTTATGGGGATCTTTAAGCGTTATTGTTAATATTACGATGTTTTATATCTTCTATAATATGCTGGGAATTGAATATCAGCTGGCGAACTTCATGGCTTGGGTCTTAAGTGTGCAATGTGCCTTTTGGGTGGATCGTATTTTGGTCTTTAAACACCAATCAGCACATCCGGTTCGCGAAATGGGCACCTTTTATGGGACGCGAGTGGTGACGTATGTGTTAGAAAGCTTAATTTTATGGCTGGGTATCTCTGTTTTAGGGGTCCACGGCGTGATTACTAAGATCGTGGGCCATGGTTTAGCAGTTGTTGGGAATTTCTTCTTCTCAAAACTTGTGGTCTTTCGGAATAAAAAACCAAACGCTTAGGCGTATCAAAAAAGCTCGCTCAATGAAGTGAACCCACAAGTTTGGACAACTAAATTAAGCTGCTAACTGATTGGCAAGTTCTCGGTATTGTACCGGTGAC
>NZ_BJDJ01000031.1 GCF_005405085.1 Lactiplantibacillus daowaiensis
TACTCGACTGGCAAACACCGTATCAGGTTATGCTGACAAATTTGTCCAAAAATTCGGATTAAATTTGCAATCTACCAAGTTAGATACATATTATATGTACGAAGGCATTTCATTTACACAAGATTCTTGACACTCCCTCTATTTCGTTTAGTATCCTTTACTATATATAATAAGGAGGTCTCTAATGCTAGTTTTTCTGTCAACATCATTCATACCATCCAATGATAAGATGTGGTCACGAGTTGGCATAAATAAAAATCAACAATTCCCGCCATTGGCAATAGATTTAGGATGACCTTCCCTTAATTTTGAATGGTGTCCATGGTCTTAGTTAAATTTTTCTTGTTTCTGCCCAATTGATTCAATTCAGTAACTATGACAACACCACCTTAACAAATCATAATTTGGATAATAGTATGTTCCATTTGAAAGCTAAGCCTTATAATTAGCATAGGGTTAATAGCTCTAATCAAAATACCCACAAAAGGCCTGCTCAACTAACAATTGAGTAGGCCTTTTGTAGTACAAATTAATCCTTATCACAACTAACCTCAATAGCACAACAGGTATAAATAGTGCCTAAAATCCCTAAATAAATTTCTCTCACAACTGTTTAATAAAGCGGCAATCCCCGTTGTACGTGATTAATTAAACATTCAATTCTTAAAACACCTATTTTTAAATCGACTTAAACCTTCGCTGTTGCGTGCGTTTACTAATCCCCGTCTTTCGTTCAATCATCTTATAAGTCATGCCTTGTTTTCGCAACTCATAAGCAAATCTGATCTGTTCATCAGAATACGTTTTCGGTCGCCCTTCCCGAAACAACGGATCATGTTGCTTGGCATACAATTTACCTTCTTGTGTGCGCGTGACAATCATGTCGCGTTCAAACTGCGCAAAGGCGCTAAATATTGTAAAGACTAATTGGCCAGTCGGCGTATTATCAATTAAGCCCATGTTCAAAATATTAACTTTGACATTTTCTTTAAACAACTCTTGGATAATGGCTAATGCCTCGCGCGTGTTCCGTGCAAACCGATCCAACTTAGTGACAATCAAAGTATCGCCTGTTTTTAGAACGCGCAACAATTTTTGAAACTCCGGTCGTTCAGTAGTTGTGCCGGTAAACTTTTCTTGAAAGATTTTTTCTGCCCCTGCCAATTTTAGTAACTCAATTTGATTTGCTAATTTTTGATCAGTGGTACTGACCCGCGCATAGCCATATTTCATCTTTTTATCTCCTTACTTATGTCATTAAGTAATGACACGGTTCTAACCCTTTAATTATACAGTATCAAAAAAGAGGCCACAACTGTTAAGTTATGGCCTGATTTCACTCTATCTAAACACTTTACTCATTATATATAAAAAACGTCAAGAAAAATTTTTATCTAATCCCTTTTAACAGGGGAACGCTTAGCCACTTGTAGTGCCTGATTGATTACTTGGTTATACAAAATGATTATTGTCACAGGCAAAAAATAATCTTAATGTTTAAATTTGCTTCACTTCAATAAAAGACCGGCCTGCTCAAACCCAAGGGTTTTAACGGACCGATCTTTATTTACATTAAGGCATCTTTACTTACTTTGAAAAACTTTTAATTTATCTTAGCCAGTTGTTGTGACAAAGTTTCCACTTGTTTAGTCAACTTCTCCAAATCGTGACTTTGGTTGAAAGTTTTTAAATTTTCTTGCACTTGCCGAACGCTCCTTTGGACAGTTTCTTGGCCATTAGTAGTCAAGGTTAGCCGCACAATTCGTCGATCAGTTTGATTTACTTGTGATTGAATTAAATTATCTTGAATCAGTCGCCAAGTGTTTCTGGAAATTAGTTTGGGAGCTTAGCATATAATATCATCCTATTCTTTGCGCTGCCGCTTAGTCATTCCGAAGAGTCCTAACAAACTACTCATGGCTAATAGTAATAAGCCACTCAGCGTCATGTGTTGTTGATCAGTTTCATCAGTTTGAGGCAACCGTTGATTCACAAAATTAGTAGCCGCTGCTTGACCAGCCTGAACCGGCTTTGTTGGCGTCGTTGGTTGACTTGGGTTAACCGGCTTTGTTGGCGTCGTTGGTTGACTTGGGTTAACCGGTTTTGCTGGCGTCGTTGGTTGACTTGGATTAACCGGTTTTGCTGGCGTCGTTGGTTGACTTGGATTAACTGGTTTTGTTGGCGCATCCTTGGTATAAACCACCGTGAAGTCAAGATCACTAGCGTCACCACTCACAGTTTGTGCCCCAATTTCAGCTTGATCTGGCGTATAACCCTTAATAACTGGGCTAGTCACTGCCGCAAAGCTTTGATCAGCTGACCAAGACCCATAGGTCTTTTCACCTGTAACCGCATCAGTTGAGACTTGACGCGTAAAGGTCACTTGAGCGGTGTTATCAGTAGGAGTTTGATTACCAGCGCCTTGATAATGAATAGTTTCTGTAACGGTTTTGGCCTCTGTAGACTGAATGTTTTGATGCTTCAAGTGAACCGTGAAATTCTGATCAGTTGTGTCATCATTGTCGAACGTCAATTCTGCTGGATAGCCATCGGTGACCAACTCATACCCTTGTTTCTTATAATCGGCAATGCTACCGCTGGTACTATAGCTGGATTTTGAACCCGTTGTTCCTGAGATTGAGTCCGTCTTTAAAGTTTTTCC
>NZ_BJDJ01000032.1 GCF_005405085.1 Lactiplantibacillus daowaiensis
TGGTTCGTCTGGATTGATTGGCGTTCCAGGTGTCTGTGGATCCGTTGGATTCACTGGCGTCAACCGATGCTTCAAGTGAACCGTGAAATTCTGATCAGTTGTGTCATCATTGTCGAACGTCAAACCTGCTGGATAGCCATCGGTGACCAACTCATACCCTTGTTTCTTATAATCGGCAATGCTACCGCTGGTACTATAGCTGGATTTTGAACCCGTTGTTCCTGAGATTGAGTCCGTCTTTAAAGTTTTTCCGGTCGTATCATCAACGTAACTGACACTACCTTGTTGCTTATCTGCTGTATAGGTGATCGTTGTATCTGTACCATTATCAGAAGGTATTGGCGGAATATAGCCCTTAGTACGGTCATCGGGATCAACTGGCACCAAAGGAGTCCCCATATGGTCTTCAGGTGTATAGCCAGGAAAAAAATCAATAACCGGGTAATCAGGCACCGATGAATCAGCAATCTTAGTAGGGTCACTAGGATTATTGGGATAAATAATTGATGTTGTCGAGCCATCAGGATTAGAGACGACCCAGTTGCCGAGCTTGCTGTAAACATACTCAACATCAGAGGTTTGTGGAATATATGGATTTTTAATTCCGTATGTCGCAGAACCTAGTTGATACGTTATCGTAGGATCTGAGGGCTCTATACTTGTCCATGTTTTGAGAACTTTTCCATTTTGAGCAATTGAAGCAGACATTGTTCCATCTGAACCAGTCTGAGTGTAAGTAATAACTACTCCATTATGAAAGTTTTTAACATAGCTAGCACCAATCTTTCCGTATGGTGACATAACGCCATTTGAATTAGAAGGTGCAGTAGCATAGTAACCATTTACAACATTTACGTCGCTGGTCGTATAATTTTGGCCAACTAACCCTTTTTGTGTATAAGCAACAACCGGATTACCATTACTGTCGGTGATTTGCTTGCCATCTTTATCAACGTAATAGGTTGTTTGTGTGATCAATTTGGGTACAAAATAAGAAAGTGTACTGTAGTAGTTACTATCAAATTTACTAGCATTATATTTAGTAACAAAACTATTGTTTGAACTTCGAACCATTTCAAAATAAGCATCATTATAGTAGGTAGTGCTATCAGATACAGCAGATGTTACCTGAGTATTTTGATTTAAAGTGTATTGTTTTAAAACTTGATTTGATGCCGATAATTCCGTTACATAAACAATTCCATCGCCCGTTCGATTAGTTGAAAAAACAATCTGGTTTCCACCAGATTTTGCTTGCAACCATTCATAACTATAATGAGATTTATCTGGATCAATCCACATCCCAGATGGATAATCTGGATCACTAACTGAGAAACCCGTATTGGTAACTGAACCTGCCAATACCCTTCTACCATAGTTTTGAGCAAACTTAGTTGTAACTATTGCATCATTTTTAGAAACATTAGTGGCTATCTGCGCTACAATCTGGTTTCCACCCGCACTGATTGCATCAGCCTTCACTGCACTACTACTTGCACTGGTCGTTTCAGCCTTCGCTGCACTGCTATTACTTGCACTGGTCGTTTCAGCCTTCGCTGCACTGCTA
>NZ_BJDJ01000033.1 GCF_005405085.1 Lactiplantibacillus daowaiensis
CTATTACTTGCACTGGTCGTTTCAGCCTTCGCTGCACTGCTATTACTTGCACTGGTCGTTTCAGCCTTCGCTGCACTGCTATTACTTGCACTGGTCGTTTCAGCCTTCGCTGCACTGCTATTACTTGCACTGGTCGTTTCAGCCTTCGCTGCACTGCTATTACTTGCACTGGTCGTTTCAGCCTTCGCTGCACTGCTACTACTTGCACTGGTCGTTTCAGCCTTCACTGCACTGCTACTACTTGCACTAGTCGTTTCGGCCTTTGCTGCACTGCTTGAGGTGCTGGTGGCTGTCACATCAGCTGACACTGGCTGGCTGGTAACTAGCATCCCTAATCCCAGCGAAAATAATGAAATCCCCATGACAGCCCAATTCTTACCGCATTTATATAATTTATAATGCGTTTTAATCTCTCCAAAATAATTATTCCTTAAATTATTCCTTAACATAAAAGAACATACCTTTCTCACTTTTTTAGATAAAATGTTGTCATTAAAATCCCGGTTTATTAAGGCTATCGGGTCTTTTCAATTAGAATAGAAACTACTAATATCCCCTAAATTGGGCCTATCTTTCGCACGAAAATATTTGAAATCATGCTAAAGTCCCATTATTAATTAAGTGGTCTTAATAAATCACGTTTATAATAACATAATTAAACTTTAAATTTAAATCACTGGCATCCCTCTCGTCTGTTCAGTGATCCGCCACTTATACAACTTTTTCGTATTCAATACATGTTTCGCCCAATCATCGGGATCATGCACAATATGATAGGCCATTAACACATTATCAGCCATGTTGATTCCTCCTATTTTGGTCATCAGTCATTCCTTAATGTGTTTAGTACACGTGCTGAGCCCTCAGACTAGCAATTATTTGAACCAAGCCACCAATCGATCAAATTAAGTTTGGTGATGACCAGTCTGGATCATCTTAACTACTTTAGTAACCGTTGGCTTAGGCGCTGGCATCGTTGGTTTTGCTGGGTTACCAGCATACTCCGCGGTTTTATCAGCTTTTGGCGTTACGGTTAGCTTACCGTCCTTATTGCAGCGTTGATGCTTGTCAAAAACTTGGCAACCTTCTTTCGTGGTGATTATTGCAACAACCCTGCTCGTCGTCTTGGGTCCGGCAGACCTGGAACTGAATCTGGCTATTCGGGGCTGGTGACCTCTGTGTGGTGACAGCAGCATGTATATCAAACCTTTACCATCTTCAAACACGAAATTAGCTTGCATACTGTTTGATAAATATCGCCTAATTTGGACAATCCTACTGAACTATTGCAGGTGGCATCAGTTCATACAGCCAAGTAAAGCCAATAAGGTATACCCTAGTGGCCATTTAACATCCTTCTAAAACTCATCAGAAATACTTTCATGGTTAAACTTGGGGTTTAACCTTATTGATTTAACATCCTTCTAAAACTAAGAGACTAGGTGGCATGGTTTACGCTGAGGGTTTAACCTTATTGATTTAACATCCTTCTAAAACATTTTCTTCAATGTTCTATCAGGATATACTGGGTTTAACCTTATTGATTTAACATCCTTCTAAAACTTACTCTGCAATCCGGCAGTAAAGTTGGTTGGGTTTAACCTTATTGATTTAACATCCTTCTAAAACAGTTAGGCAAGCTTATCCAGGCACTAGCATGGGTTTAACCTTATTGATTTAACATCCTTCTAAAACTTCCATAATGGGTTGGAGACAAGTAAAGCCGGGTTTAACCTTATTGATTTAACATCCTTCTAAAACATTGAGTATGGTGGTCATTTTGAACCAGAGGGTTTAACCTTATTGATTTAACATCCTTCTAAAACCAAACTAGCGGAAGCAAACAAGCGCAAGCGGGGTTTAACCTTATTGATTTAACATCCTTCTAAAACCCTTTTTCATATCTAAATATTGTAGACCTAGGGGTTTAACCTTATTGATTTAACATCCTTTTAAAACTATCTCGAAAGGGTATACGCACGTTATCACTGGGTTTAACCTTATTGATTTAACATCCTTCTAAAACAAGTCCATTATGATTACCTCCTAATTAGTTGGGTTTAACCTTATTGATTTAACATCCTTCTAAAACTAAGTGATATAAATAAACATGTAATCGTTCGGGTTTAACCTTATTGATTTAACATCCTTCTAAAACCGTCGCCACCATTTGAGTGCATGTTCACGTGGGTTTAACCTTATTGATTTAACATCCTTCTAAAACGCATAAACATTCCCACTAGTATCTACTGCTGGGTTTAACCTTATTGATTTAACATCCTTCTAAAACAAGGTGGCGACTCGTTTAAGGTTCTTATCCGGGTTTAACCTTATTGATTTAACATCCTTCTAAAACATACATCAACCTCAATCATCGAACGTGTTAGGGTTTAACCTTATTGATTTAACATCCTTCTAAAACGGATTCACGGTTGCAGGCGAATCAACACCGGGGTTTAACCTTATTGATTTAACATCCTTCTAAAACATAGTCTTGTTGTATCTGCTTAGCGACACTGGGTTTAACCTTATTGATTTAACATCCTTCTAAAACTTCATGAATCCAAAATTCCCAAAATTTTGAGGGTTTAACCTTATTGATTTAACATCCTTCTAAAACCGATTTTTTATAACCGGATTTTAATGTACTATGAATGCCAATCAACAAAGTCCTTGTCAATGTAGTAGAAGTCGCAATTAGTATAAAGCTCCTGTGACTTCATATCTGTGAATTCTACTAATAATGTCGAGATCCCCGTGGAAATTGTGAGCTTGGATAAGTCAGCTATTTGCTGCTGATTAAGATAATGAGCGACATTAGTTAATCCAACCGCAGACTTGAGTCCACACTCTAAATGAATTTTAATAATTGATTCAATTATAGCATATGGGTTCTGCATGGTATCAGCATTAAAATGAATTTTGCAGTACTTGAACAACTTCTTTAAATCCCAATCATAAGTGACTTCCAAGGGTAGATCAATCATGAATAAGCATTGCTGAACAAGGGTATATAACTGACTGTTCATGTCAGTTATGGATTTACGCTGATCATCAGTCAATACAGCTTCAAGTTGCTTGTAAATCCCGGAACTATACTTTTCACTCACCCCATCACTAAGCCCCACATCCCCTTGCCAATCAATGGCGTCTTTGACTTCAACTGACTCAAAGGTATCATCAAACAACTTAACTTTGTCGTTGAACGAACTCAGTCCCACAACAAAGTCATGATAGACCGTTGGATTGTTCGTTGCGATCACCGTCGGTTTTTTAAAACTTAGTTCAATTTCCTTGTGGGCAGCATATGAAATTTTCATAGGATAACAGTCCTCTCCGAAGAATTTCGGACATCTTCTTTTGGCTTGCCAGCAAGGAAGTGCATGTCATTATATTGCTTTTCAGTCATTATCAAGGATTGAATCAGTCCTTCAGGAGGTGCCATCGCGGCAATCCGCTTCTCCATGAAGTCTGCCGATCTCTTATTCACACATACTCTTACGTAGACTGAAAACTGGATCATCAAAAATCCTTCATTAATCAAGGCTTCCCGAAATTTCCGATAGTTCCGTCGATTCTCACTGGTTTCAACTGGCAAATCAAACATTACCATTAATCGCATTATTCGGTACCTCATTTTTTAATTCCACCTCGATTTGGATTTCATCCGCTTCACCACTTAAATACTTCAAACAGTTGTGAACGTGTTCTGAAATAATGTTCCGGAATAGCATTTTTTTACCATTGAACGACATTTCAAGGTTCAATAAATCTACCAAGCCAAATTTCACATCTGGCGTCAATTCCTTGAAGTTCTGATTCGCCAACCAATAATCAATCACCGGGCGGAAAGGCTCCATCAAGTCCGAGCCCAAATTAAATTGATTATCGTTGCTGTGGTGATGAATACCTAAATATGTGAGATACCCATTGGAGACAATCTCACGATTAACATTGGACAATAGAATTGAATACCCATAATTAAGGGCAGCATTCACCGGAGAAAAGTCGCGTCGACTAAATTTATTATCAAATAATAGGGGGAAGTATTTACGTGCAACGACCGCTTCCCGGTTGGTAATATCATCCACTTCTAATTTATCCAGTTCAGTAATCAAGTCAACATTCTCAACCCCATAAATCGACAAAACATTAATTTGATTCACGATTTTGCTGGCAACAATCTTTGTCCAAAGTAATTGTTGTCGTTTTGAATCCCACTTAAACTGTTTCTTAATCAGATCGACATTTCGATTATTGGGGTAATAACCAACCGTCTCACAGACTGGCTCACTGGCATTATCCGTGAAGATAATTTTGACTTGGCCTTTTACTAATTCGCTAATTAAAGTAGTTGTAATGACTGCTTGTGTGGTCGAAACCAAAAGTAAATCAATATCCTCAATTGGCACTTGATTAATCCCATCCATTGTCTGAACAATCATATTTCTTGATGAATAAGACATTTTTGCGTGTTGCGATACGACGACTGATCGCCATCCCATAATAAAATCTCCCTTGCCCCAATTAGTGAATTGGGGTATTATTATTTGTGTTGGGTAGCTCCCAACATGTTTGACCTTATTGATTTAACATCCTGTGTTAAAATCAAGCAATGCGCTTTGCGCGGAGCTTCAACTTTCGACCCATTATATGGGCATTACATAAGCGAAAGGAACCATTCTTCGATTTGGAAAGTGGTTCCTTTTTTGGTTATAGATCTTTCAAAGTAACTCGTCGTTCAAATAATCCTGTTGGAGATTGATAACAAATTATTGTATTAGGAGAAAGATTGATGCCACTTGTTGAACTAAACTGCCCAAGGTTTTTAATTCCAAATAAGTCAAGGTCAGGTCTATCCGCATTCGCATGGATTCCCCGTAGTATAGAGTTGATTATGCTTTTCTTACCAGATCGAACCATTTTCGCCCCTTTGTACAGATCACGAACTGACAGTTGGCTAAATTGCGGCTGCCCAGCTTCTAATCTTTCTTGAAAATGTCTATGTTGAAAAATAGGTAAAAACTGTTTGCACTTTTGCAGTATTTCATCATAGACCTGATCATATCTTGTAGAGAGAATTTCCTCGTCCCAATTTTCTGCATTAGATATGGTTTTGATGGAATCATCTGACAGCACAAGTTGCTTAGCATTATATTGGTACACCGAACTAGCAATCAGCGACTTTTCCTGTCCATCGATAACTAGCTGCCTATACATCAGCTTGCCAACAATTATTTCAAAGTCAGTTACTTGTCGAGAAATTTGCCCAGTTTTTCGATTCTTTTTGTCTTTGGTAAATTGTGGAGTTAATACCATTTTAAGTTCATTGATATATGCTTCATGACCGATGCCTTCGGCCAGTTTTAGATTATGCAATGATCTCATCGGAACGCCAACGACTTTGTATTTGTTTTCTCTTTTGCCCCTAATTTTTACAATGGATAAATAAGCATCCACATTATTGCTATACCCGCCATAAATGTTAACCGGCTTGCCTTGTTTGATAGGAATCAATGTGGAATTTTCCGCAACTTTGGCTGGGAAAAGTTTCTGTTTGAACATCATTCCATTCAGAGAAAACACTTCTTGTGAAATCAACATAAACTTAAAATGATAAACATCCCTCAACTGCTTAATTGAAGTTTCGCGATCCCAAATTACCTCACCAGTTTCGGTGTCAGCAATTCTCGCCTGGGTATCATCTGTTAAATCATGCAGGAAGTTGAAATTACGCATGGTAACCTTATCTTCTCTGAATTTCTTGAAGTCACCATAAACGAAGTAAGGACGTAGCTTAATATATCTGTGATATAGATATCTGCCTAAGAATGCGGTCAGATAAGCATCAAAGGCATGATGGTAATCATTGATTTCACGGTTCTTGATAAAGGCGAACTCATCTCGCATCTGATGGTTCATCCGAGCCGTAATTTCAATAATCTTGGTATCATCATTGCGATATTTGTCACCAAGAATATTTGCAACAAGCTTGATCACCTGGCTGGTTTCCACTAACTGTCGTCTAATAAAACCGTGCATGGCAAACTTACTAATGGTGTCAGGATTCGTTTGAAGATTCTTTAGTTTGCGTTTATTGATCAATCCCGCTTCAGCAAGCTGTTTCCAGAAGTGAGCCATTTTGACGCCAAACAGCTTCAGTGGAACATTAGCTGACTTACCATTGTTCACTGCCTTTGATACAAGCACCCGGTTACTTAATGAATCATCCTTGATAAACGCCTGTGGCAAAATATGATCAATATCATAATTACTGATTTCATCGATATTAATTGGCTTACCCGTATACATATCCCTCCCAAGCTGAGTGAAGTAAAGATACAGGCGATCAGTCAGACCCTTCTTAGACTTCGAAGCATTATCCAATTCAGATAGAATGTCAGGGTTCATGGATTTAACCAAGGTCTTAGCAGTATCTTTCAAGGTATCTTCGAGCTGTCGTTCACGTGAGATTGTCCGCCGCGGATTCCGGTCTTCTGAACGGGTAAATTCAATTGAGATGAACTTAGGTGCAACACCACCCATTGCTCTTTGAATGTCATCAACCACTTTAACGACTTGTCGAATGGCCTTCTTGTTTTGCGGAGAAGTGTATGCATCTGCCAAGACGTCTTCCACATCAGTTGCCTTCATCTGATCGGCGTTGGCTTCATGGATTCGTTTAGCAAAGTCATCGTCAGATTGAATCTGCATGAAGTTCTTGTTGGTGTTCCAAAGTTCGTCAATGATTCGTTCACCCTGATCGTTGACAATCCCAGTCAGGAGTTTCTTGGAAAGTCGGCCCCACCCTTGGTAACGACTGGATTCAAGATCATCCTTTTGCTTATCAGACAACCATGAAATTTCGTTGAGTTTGGCCCGCAGAATTTTCTTGTCTTCAAAGACAGTTGACCACTCAACGATCTTCTCAAAATCATCTTGGAGGTCGGGATCGTCAACTTTATCGCCGAAGAGCTTTTTGAAGTCGTTGTAAGTTCCTAATGAATTATTAAAATGATCAGGATCGGATAAACCAGAAATGTCAGGATTGTTTGGCAATCCAGTTTTATCTTTAATGTAGTTCTGCATCTTCTTAACGGAGATGTGCTTATAATTTTCAAACAGATCTTGATAAATCGCCTGTTTGTCAGCAACCTTCAACGAGTCACCATTTACCCGGACCATATTCAACTCATTAAGCACTTTGAACTTTTCATACAGCAAGCTTTCGTCTGGAAGAACGTCTTCACCAATTAAATAAGTGTCCTTCGTGGTCATCCGCTTGATGAACTTATTGGCCGATTCCATTCGATCAACTTTCTGGTCAAAGTTCCAAGGCGTAATTTGACCTGGTTCCTTGCGTTTCATCCAAGAAAAGACTGCGGCCCCAGACTTTTTCTGATCCTCAGGAGTAATCATTGGACCGACATAGTATGGGATTCTAAAGGCGACCAGTTCTTCGATTTTGTATTTTGCCAGGTGCAGATCATGCTTGTTAGGGTTAGATTCTGCCAGCCAAGGATAATATTTACTTTGGTGTTCGATGATTTCATCCAATTCTCTTTGGTGGAGTTGATGAGGAATGACACCATTTTGAGATGTCCGTTGCTTTGGCATGAATTTGTCAGCGTCAATCAGATCCATGATTTGTTTTGATAACTCTGAATCATCCAAATTCTTTTTCACACTCGAATAGAAGTCATCTTGTTCGATGACTTTACCATCGTTGCCAACATATTGATCATATGCCTTCTTCAATGCTGTTTTCTTCTTGGAATCTGAAATCTGACCAATCAACTTTTTGTATAACTTCAAGTGATCATGGTGGTCGTTGTACTTTTTAATCATTGATTCTGATAATGACATTCCATTTGGGACAATTTGGTTTAAGGTTACTTGAGAATACAAGTCTTGAATGATCCCAATGATCGATTGCTGATTTTCATCCATTTCAGGTAAAATCTTCTGCAGTTTGGCATCAATATCTTCATCATCAAATTTCACCGCCCATGGTTTTGAATCTTCTGGGTCACACTGCACGGCCACATCCAGCTTGGATTTATATCCTAAAATAGCATTGACGATTTCTGAAGCAATCTTGCCGTTAAGTTTGTCCACGGCTTTATCGTCCATTGTAACTGGGACAATTTTTGAAATTTGCTTTTTCTTATCAAACTTACGAATGGATGGGTCAAGGAATTGTTGGCCGATCTTTTCACTATTTGCGAGATTAATTTGGAAAGATTCTTCAGGATTGATTGCTGTATATAATTCATTTAACTTTTTAAATTGATCATCAAAATTCACTTTCGATGCCTTGAAGGAATCCACCGGTGTTGAATTTAAGAAATTTCCACGATACTTGACAATGTGATGAAGTGCCAAATACACCATCCGAATATCGAACTGTTTATCCTGAGTCATAAGCGCATGACGTAAGTGATAAATGGTTGGGTAATCGAGGTGGTACTGTTTGTCGGTTAAATCCGGGAACAGCATTGGGCCGTTGAATTCCTTACGTAAATCTTTGGGCGACAAATTAGATTGTTTTAAACGGGCCAAAAAGGTGCTGTCCACAGATGTGATATATGGATCAAATATTTCATCTAATAATTTCAACCGCCACTTTCGTCTGTTCAGACGGCGACGAGTCGCTCTGAACATTCGCCGCTCAGCAGCCGGTTTGCCTTCTCGGAATAATCGGGCACCAATCGCTGTCTTTCCTTTAACACGTAAGGGCTTGCCGTCTTCCCCCATTGCCACCCAACCAATTGACGATGTCCCGATATCGAGACCTATGTGATAATTATTAACTTTCATACGATAAAACTCCTTAAAATAAAGTTGCTCAGTAAACCCCTTCAGGCACATCACCTATTATGCATGAACTAATAACTATTTAAACCCCTTTTCACACATATTTGCTAAGAACCTGTTTAGAGTCTTTTGAGGAGTAGTGCCAGGAAGGCCAGCACGACCATTTGTAAACTGGCTAACGTTTTAAACTTTGATCAAGTTCAGATTCGGGTTGTTTGATTTCCGGATTCTGTTCAGCAAATGCTTTCAGTTGTTTTTGTGTTCGCTTACTGATTTCTTGGTGAACATCAGTTAACTGATGTCTAAATTGTGATTTTTGCTGTGTATTAGTCGTTTGCTGAATTTGTTGTTGCAAGCTTTGGTAGGACTTATTAAGATCATGGGCTGATAACTTTTTTAGATCATGCTCAGGCTCTTTTTGGGCTTCTTGTAAGCCTAATTGTTTGGTTAACCCGTCGCTAAGCTCAATCACTTTGTTGCTCACTTGCTGGATCTCACTTAAAGCACTATGGATCACGGCTTTATCTTTAGCCCAGGTGGCCACGTAACCGAGTGAGTAGTTGCTGGTATCAACGCCAATATTTTGCATGGCAACGTACGCAACCGCTTCGGCCTGGGTTTCCTGATAGGCTCGTGGCCGGTCTTTAAAGGCTGATTTTAAGCCGTGTAATTGGCTATGGGCGTATTCATGGTATAACGTCTTTAGTTTCAAAGCATTGTCGGGCTCATCGCCACCAATGACGATTTCATTAGTGCTGGGTTGAAAATACCCCTTAGCCCCCTTTAGCGTCGCTAAAGGCACTTCACTGACTTTAAGGTCGGTTTGCTGGTTTAAATAATCTTTGAACGCGTTATATAAGCTTGTCACATTCTGATGATCGGCCAAATTTTCTTTGACAAAGTCTTTAGCACTTAACACTGGTTCACCGCTAGTTTGTGCCACATCAAAGACGGGTAGATAGCGATAACCGACAATGGCGCGCTCATCGGTGGTATCAAGATGCTTCTGCTCGGCTGGTGTTAGCTTCTTAATGATCGGAGCCGCAATCCGAATCGCTTTTGCGCCCCGGTTGACGGTGCGGTTAAAAGCCTTCTGCCATTGCTTAAAACCGGCGACTTGAGTGGCTTGAGGATTTTGCGCATAAATTAAATCAATGTTTCTGGCGCTATAACGATGAAATTTAGCCAGGGTATTGAGATACTTTTTAAATTGGTCACTATCAGTTAATTTTAGGATTTGCTGTTCAGCCTGGGCGACTAATTGTGCTTTCCAAGCCTTAACATCTGCTTTATTTGGCATAAGTTACCCCTCCTCATCTTCAAAAATATCATTCAGTATGGGAGCCACTTTTGTTTGAATTGAGGTCGTGCCATAAAGGGCAACGTAACCGTCAGACAATTTTTGCCAAGCCACTTGATAATAGGCTCCGTTACCAGTGATTTCTTTTAGATACTTGTAGGTTCCTTTAGCCTGCAAAACTGGTAATTCACTCCCAATGACTTCTAATTTATTATCCATTTTATGATCTCCTTTGCTTTGCTAATCTCACCCGTTGTTTAGGTTTACTTTTGGCTTTATAAAAGTGAACCTAAATGACGGGTTCACCAACCGGAACGTAGTGCAGGGCGGTAGGTAGGTTCTAATCAAAATCAAAACTTAATTTATGGCCGTCAAGCTTTAACTTGGCGTCAAACGACTTTCCTTTTTTGCTCTTGAAACCCTTTAATTTGCTCGTTTCCCCCTTGGTGACCAACGCTTTAATGGCGGTCTTCCCGAGGGTCTTACTGCTCCATTTCTTGGGCAGGGTAAAGTCTTCGCCTTGCTTAGGCTTTACAATATAAAACTTCTGTTTATTTAAAACGGTCGCTTGCGGTGTTTCTAAGAAGACCTCGGCGGACTTTTGTGCTTGCTGTTGGTGATTGATTTGTTGCTTAATGGCTGAATTGCCGGTTAATTGTGTGGGGACATCAGCGATCAATTTCGCCACAAACTTCTTAATCTGGCTCAAAAAGTTATCTGGGGTGCGTTCTTCGGTACTGATTTGCTGTAACGCTTGCTCTCATTTAGCCGTCATTTCTGGACTAGTTAGCAAGGGTTCGAGTTCGACCGCTTCACATAATGTTATCCCGGCTTCACTGACGTGCAGCTTATTTTTTTCAGTGACGAGATAGCCGCGTTTTTTTAATATTTCCAATACATTTTCCCGGGTCGCACTTGTCCCAATGCCTTGCAAGTCTTTGAGAATCGCCTGGGCTGCTTCATCATCAAGCGTTTTACCGGCCGTCTTCATGGCCGTAATCAGGGTACCTTCGGTAAATGGTACCGGAGGGGTCGTTTCTTTTTGCGGCGTTTGCAGATTTGCTTGGACTTGATCGCCTTGGTGAACGAGCGGTAAAGTTGCTGCTTCTTGCTGTTCGGCTTTGTGATCATCAAATAAAGCTTGCCAACCTTGCTTAGTTGGGACCTTACCGGTTGCTTTAAAATTGGCGTCACCAACTTGGGTAATAATGGTGGTTTCCTCGTACTCGTACGGATCAGCAAACATCGCTAACGTCGTTCTTAAAACCAGGTCGTAGACTTGTTGCTGTAATTTAGGCAAGCTGGCTAGTTTCTCTTTCGTCGGCACGACTTTAGTCATGATAATGGCGTAGTGTTCTTCAACCTTTTTTCCATTAACATAGCGCTTATTTGGGGTGGTATTGGTTAAAGCGACTGGCTTAGAGACTAAACCCAGATACTTCGTCAGATTAGCCACTAAATAATCAAATTCTTCATCAGTGATGTAAGCACAATCGGTGCGGGGATAACTAAGGTACTTGGCTTCGTATAAACTCTGAATGGCCGCTAAGGTTTGACTGGCGCTGGCGTGATACCGTTTATTCATGGCACTTTGCAGACTGGATAGCGAGAATAGTTGGGGACTGGCACGCTTTTTGCCTTGTTTTTGCACGTCCTTGATTAAACCGCCCTGTGAACCTTTCTGAACGTGTTTAGCTTGCATGAATGTCATTAGCCCTGTTTCATCTTTAAACCGCTGATAGGGGTCTAATTTTGCGACGAATTTTTGCTGATTGGCTAAAATTTCCGCATTTAGTTCAAAATAGGGTTCCGGCTTAAAGTTTTTGATTGCCTGGTCTCTTTGATAGACCATATACAAGGTTGGCGTCTGCACGCGACCAATTGAGTACACCCCACGCACCCCATTTTTCCTCAACAATAAAGTATATAAGGGACTACCATTCATACCGATCAACCAATCACTAATTTGCCGGGTTTGAGCTTCTTTATAAGCCAAATAGTCTTTGTGCCAATCACCAAGATTTTTGAATCCAGTAATAATGGCGTCTTTTTCCAAGCTATTCAACCATAGCCGTTTAATGGTCTTCTTTTTAACGTCAATCTGGGCTTGGCTCATGATTGACCAGGCAATATTGGAGCCTTCCCGACCACTATCGGTGGCCACAATAATGGTATCGGCTTTCGTTAACAGGTCTTTAACGATCTTGAATTGCGCTCTTTTACTAGTTGACACTTCAAACTTGTATTTATCAGGGAAAATCGGTAAATTAGATAAGGCCCATTGCTGGTATTTCTGATCGTATTTATCCGGTGTGGCTAGTTCAACTAAATGTCCGAGACCATACGTGACAAGCGTATTATCGGGCAAAACAGGGTCGCTAACCGTATAGTAACCCTGTTTTTTTGTGCTCTTTTGAAAGGCTTGGACGTATGAACGGGCTTGACTGGGTTTTTCAGCTAAGATAACAGTGGTCATGTTCGTTCACTCCTTGTGATTGAGCTTCTGTTCTAATTCTGTTCTGCCTTGTTCAGCCGCTTTTAACCAGGTTTAACGGTGCATTTTTTATTCCGATTACAAGTGCATGCCACCATCCTCATGCCGATTACGAGTTTGGTGTTGCCGTTGCTTTTTCGTCATTTCCCACTCAGTCTCCTTTAAACCTTGCGCCTGTTTTTGCCGTTCGTAATCT
This sequence comes from Lactiplantibacillus daowaiensis, assembly GCF_005405085.1. Taxonomy (GTDB): domain Bacteria; phylum Bacillota; class Bacilli; order Lactobacillales; family Lactobacillaceae; genus Lactiplantibacillus; species Lactiplantibacillus daowaiensis. Next base: position 12,808 of record NZ_BJDJ01000033.1, read on the forward strand.
TCATCACGGGCATATAGGGCGGTCATGATTGCGTTACTAAAGGCCGTCTTTAAGTAGTAGCTTGGACTAACTGGCTTGTAATTTAGCGGTTGATAATGTCCAATATTTACTTTTCTATACTGGTCGTCCTTGGCTTGTTGCCCTTTTAACTGCTTTTGGATTTTCTCGATCTGACTGTTCTTAATCGTCGGATCGGCTTTGCATTCGCCAAAAAAGAGTTGTTTAGTGCCATCATGCTTTAAAACCCGTTGTAAGTGATGATTTTCTAACTGATCTAAGCTAAGCTGTCCCGATAAATAAGCTAGTCCTTGTTGATGTTCTTGGGGACTGAACACCTGTGGTGGATTTGCTTGCCACTGTTCAATTGTTTCAGCCTGACATGGCGTTAAAACAGGATCATAGTACATCACGGCTGTATAGGCTTGTTCCTGTTTAATCATTGGTAATTCATTAAAATTGCCGTTAGGAAAGGCTCTTCTTAAAACTTCCTGGTATTGGGTTTGAATAACTTGCTTCACAGCCATGATTGTTCGCAAATCTTTGACTGCGCGAGTAATCTTTTGCTGCTCGGTTAGTGAATACTTTTCTAGTAGACCTTGATCAACGTGTTCTAGACTTTCTAAGCTATCATCATGAATCATCAACGTATATTTAAGCTCGATTTTGACTTCCTTTTCTTGTTGCATTAATAACTGCCAGCCAACGTATGGCCGTTTGGTAAAGGCCAATAATTGTCGGGTCAATAAATCATCGCGAATATTCATTAAACGTTCGTTTAATTCACTGCCTTTGAAAATCGTTTGTTCACTATTAGTTTCTTTAATCAATTCCCGTCGTTCAGCCGCGGTTGTCTGTTCAAAATCAAGCTCTGGATAAAGTTTTTTAGTCGTGCGATCAACTACTTTATTTAAGAGCTCATCTGCTTTTTTTAGTGAACTTTCTTGTTGGTTAATTGTCAATAATTGCTTAGTGACATCTTCACCAACAGCGTGCTTAATTAAGGTACTGTTTTTCCAATTAAATAGCATGCGCCGCTTATCATCTAAACTTTCCAAACTAATATAAGTTTTCAGTTCGTGGCTTAACTCTTTGACCACTTTTTTCTCGTTAAACGAGAAGTGTTTACTTAGGCTATCCAAGTGGCCTCGATTAACTACTTTCTCCTGCATATTTTTATAGCCAGCTTTGGACTTACGATAGTTCTTAACTTGTTGATTAAATGCCTTTCTTTCATGCCGTTTGCTATTGATTCCCTCGTGTTGCATTGGTGTGTCAGCTATTCCCTGTTCCACAAATGATTTTTCACTGATTCGATCCGGAATATTTTTTTGCTCTAAAACCTGATTGACACTAACTGCCCAATTGTGCCGCCATTCAGTTATTTTTTCTTTTTTATCCCAATCGACCATCAGTATCTTTCTACTCTTAGGGTACTTGCTAGTTCCGGTATATGTTTTGTTGCCATTATCATCTAAAATATATTGCTTTTTGCTCTTAATTCCCCATGTTCCATCTGAATTGAACGGCCGATTAGTTAACATCACATGAGCGTGCGGATTATCTGGGTGATCGCGATGAATTGCTACGTCAGCTACCATACCTTGATCGACAAAATTTTCTTGCACATATTTTGTCAGTAATTCTTTCTGTTCAGATTCACTTAATTCTACCGGTAAAGCCACGTTAAATTCTTTTGCATACCGTGAGTTTGATTTACGATCTTTCTTTTCAACTTCATTCCATAATTGTTCTCGATTACTGGCCCATTCTGGTGCGTTTTTTGGGGTTAAAATAAAGCTCTCTGGCATAACCGACCGGGCATAAAAATAGTGATGGCCTTCTTTATCATCAAATAATTTTTCACCACTTCGATAAGCGGCACTGGCAATGGCACTGCGTCCTTTACCAGCACTGATATTACTAAAACTCATATGAAAAATTGCCATGTTAGTCACCTCTTTACTTTGATTCTATGGGCTTGACTTTGTTGTCGCCATCGGCGACTTCTAATACAAGATTTTAGCACGATTTACCCCACAAGAATTTAGTGGGGTGTAAGTGCGCATTGACCTCGTTTCACTCGGCCTGCTGATTATCCTGAATTTACTTTTAGTGTATGCCTTCCGCTTCGCTATTTCAACTTTTATCCTTTGACTTAACGTTTACCTTATGATATAGTGTCCGTGATTATTTTTAAGATGATTGGAGGGATAATTGTGACTCAAAGTAACTTAGAAAAACAAGAAGCTAAATTAAAAGCCCTTAATCAAAAAATTAAGGACGAAAAAAATAAGATTGAACAACGGCTAGGTAAACAAATCATCAGTCAAGCCAATTTAGATTATGCTAATTTATCTAATGACAATATCAAGTCCTTATCCAAAAA
>NZ_BJDJ01000034.1 GCF_005405085.1 Lactiplantibacillus daowaiensis
TAAAGAAAAGGAACCCCGTTCGCAAGTGAACGAAGTTCCACATAAACCCTCCATCAACACCCGTTGACAAAGAGCCAATCAATTGGGTGTTTTTTAGTGCTGATGTTGGTCGTTAACGAGACTATTTGCATGTTCAATCAGGGCGATAAATTGTAAGACACTATCGGTTTGTTCGGCCGTTAAGCCGCCCATTTTAAATGACAGGTCATCTGAAATACCTAGCAAGTAATCGGCAGACGTATCTAAGATACTGCAGATTTCAACGAGTGTCGATAAGGATGGGTAAGATAGGCCTTGCTCATAAGCCGAGACAGTACCTTTACTAATAGCAAGCCGCTGTGCCAGCGCTAATTGTGTGAGTCGCTTGGATTTGCGGACTGATTTTAGTCGCTCACCAAAGAAGTCTAAATTCATATAATTTCACCCTCCGTTCAGGGTAACAAAATTATATGCAAGGAATAGGTGTACAAAGTATATGTAATATTGATACTTTTATAGAATTTTGATAATATTAGGGGTATAAAGTACCGGTATAGTCGGTATTTTTAAATGGGGTAGTAAAAAAGGAAGGAGTGATGATTAATGCCAACAAAATTGACCAAAATTAAACCGGTTTGGATCATCAGCATTATTGGGGTGTTGATCGTGTTAATTGTCGGCGGATTGCTATTGCGACCTAAAAAGTTAAATGGCAGTTATTCAGCTGAGATATCGATCTTATTTACAAAATCGAAAGATACCTTGAAGTTTACTAAAGATAATAAAGTTGCCGAATACGCCGATGGTGAAAAGACCAATACGGGGCATTATAAAATCGACGGTGACAAGTTGACGTTTAATCTTGGGGACGTACACGTCAAAGCAAAACTGGCCTCTGATCATAAGTCGTTTACGCTCGGTAGCGGGACCGGCATCGCCGGTATGGCAAAAGGATTGCATTATACATTAGATGACTAGCGTTAAATCACTTTTTGGAGACTAGTACTAAGTCAGCTGATTCGAGTACGGCATTTTTGTAACACCGATGCGACAAAATCAGTGTTAGCGCCGTACCGTAATTGTTAAAACCACGACACCAACTAATCAGTCTAAAGCGGGGATTCAAGGCTGGTTAAGCCACTAATCCGCTGCAAGCTTTATTTTTCTGGTTAGTTAGTTGGGGTTAGCTGGTGATCAATGTTAAATACATTAATGAAACATCATATTGAGAAATGGAGTCATGATTGATGAACAAAACGGAAACTTTAAACTTCTTAGCGCACAAACGCGCCTTAACTGCGGATACTCAAGATGCCCGCCACGCCGTTTATGTCGCTAAAAACGACTATGACAAATTACGGAAACAAGTGAAATGGCTGTTGATTGGGGCTTTTGTGGGTGTCTTTATCTTAGGGTATATTTCAGTTGGCTTCGGCAAAATTATTAGTAATATTGTGACCTACGCGGCACTTGCCGGCTGGGTCTATTTAGCCTATCTCCAACATGGCAAGAAGCAGGTCGGTAAGCAAAAGATTGCGGCGGCTGAACAACAAGTCGATGCCGCGATGGCGGTCCCAGCTTATATTGAAGGCATGCAAGATTTTCCACAAAAGTTTTATAGTTATTGGACGATTGATCGGTTGATGCACTTAGTCAGTGAAAACCGGGCAGCGACATTACAAGAAGCTTTTAATGTTGCGGAAACCCAAGACTTTCAAAATGATCAATTGGCCTTACAACAAGAAAACTTGGCCGTGGCTAAGGCAACGAATAGTGCGGCTAACATTTCAGCGGCAGCTAATGTTGTTTCAGCGCTTAATTCCCGCAAATAGGCTGATTTATTAGGGGGACATGGCTCATGAAAAAAATCGTTAAATTAGCAGCAATAACGCTGGTAACGACTGGATTATTTTGGGGTGCCACTAATAGTGTAACGACCCAGCCAACACAAGTCATGGCGGCTAAGCATGCTAAAAAGGTCAAGTGGCATAAAGGCACACCGAAAACGTTACGTGGAACTTATCAAACCAAGAAGTATGGTGCTGATTTGATGGCGATTTGTAAGATTAAGGCAAAGTCATATTGGTATTGGGCGTCAGGTATGCCAGTTCAAGACGGCCATAATGTTTATTATCGGTCATTAGGTCATCACCGTTACATGATCCGTTTTGACGCACCACGTAATGGGATCTTTTACGGCGGCAAGAATTTGAAAACCGAGGTTATCAAGGCTGGTCGAAACCTAAAGGTGAATGGCGATACCCATATCTATTACAAGCAATAGCTATTTGAAATTAGCAATAAAAAAGGGGTCTGCAGGATGAGTAAATTAAGCAAAACTATCGGGGCAATGACTGTTTTATTAAGTATGACGGTCATTGGCGTTAGCGCTACCAATACGACGGCTAGTGCCAGTACTTGGCATAAAGGTATGCCAAAAGTGATTACCAAACATAAGATGTGGGCTGATCATCATCGGCCGTTTACGAACGCAAAACATCGCTATTATACCCGGACCTATATGTTCACGAGTCAAACGTATGCGTCTTATGATCAAGAACTTTATTATAATGACGGCAAAGTCTATCCAACTGATACTTTCTTTAATGGCACAAGTTACATCAATGTGCCATCACCAACATATCAAACAATGGGAAAAAAGACTTATCAAATCAAGTCGACCTTGAAACGTTCCGGTTACGGGGATCAACGTTTTAAATTCAAACTATCTGGTAAGCAAATGACGGTTTGGTCGAAGCGGTTATGGAACCATATTGATCCTAATGAAGGTACCAATCGGAGTCAAAAGAAGTGGCATAAGTTAGGGGTCTATTCACCAATCAAAGGTGCGACCTCTAAGTCGATTGAAAAAAGCGATCCACTTTATAAATAGCAACAGTCACTGACTGTGACGTACCCCGTAAGGATTAGATAGGGTCTATCTGATAGTTACGGGGTATTTATATCTTGGATTGTACAAGCAAGTGAAAAGGGAGTTTATACTGATGAAACGCATCACAAAGTTACTTTTAATTGTATTTGGGACCGTATTACTAGTTGGTGGCACTGGTGTGACCGCACAAACTAGTCAAGCAGCGACACATAAAACTGCTAAAAAAGTTAAATGGCATAAGGGCACGCCTAAGGCAGTTCGCGGTTATTATGAAACGAAGCCCGATGCCGCGGGACTGGCGTCACAATACAAGATTCGAGCCAGATCAGTTTGGTATTGGCATTCTGGTATGCCGGATATTACGAGTTCACACGTGTATTACCGCTCACTTGGTCATCATCGTTATGTGATTCGCTACAATGCGCATTGGTATGGCGGCCGCGGTGGCCAGAAAAATTATGAGTTGGATGTGCACAAGATTGGCAAGAAGCTTAAAGTGTCTAGTGATAAGCAGCTTTTTTCTCCTGTTAAAACGCATTAAGTCTAACTTTGAGGGTAATGATAGCTTGGTCATTTAAATTAGTGATGAAGAAGGGATAACTATGAAGAAATTAACGATGATTGTCGCTACCATGGGGATTGCTTTAATGGTCGGCGGAACAGCGCTACCAGCTGCCGCGGCTGTTGATAGTAGTGGTGGAACTACGGCGAGTGCAGTAACGAAGCAGTCTAAGATTCAACGAAGTCATATTTGGAACATCAAGCATCGTGACTATAAGGTTGTTAATACGAAGGGTAAGACTTATACGTTTAGTGGGAAAACTAATAATGTCAAGATGAAGGCTAATCATAATTTGAAGAATTATAAGCAGTCGACATGGACGCGGAAAAAGATTGTGCAAATTAAGCAAGATAACAATTGGATGGTGTATTACTATGTCACTACTGGTAAAAAGGGCAAAATTAGTGGCTGGGTCAAATTGACTGATGTTAATTTGAAACACCCGCGTAAACCGGCTAAACATGTCGCACCGGAATTTGATGTGTATTATCGCAAATTGAATCAAGCACAACGAAATGAATATCGTGAGTTTACTTATACAGGCGCACGTACTGCTGAAGGTGAGCCAAGCGAAATGTAACCACTGGACCGTATCTCAGCTAACCTATGTAAATAATAAAAATATGCTACTAAATAAGCTTTGTGAAAAAGGTGGCCAGCAAGCCAAAAAAGGAAGGTTTTTTATGAAGAAATTTACTACAATTGTTGTCACCATGGGGATCACTTTAATGGTCGGCGGAACTGTCTTACCTGCCGCCGCAACTGACAGCAATGTTAGAATTACGGCGAGTGCTGCAACGAAGCAATCTAAGATACAACGCGGCCCCATTTGGAGCAACTATAACAAGCACGATTATAAGGTTGCTAATACCAGAGGTAAAACTTATGAGATGACGGGTAAAGCTAACAACATTAAGTTGAAAGTCAATCATAATCTGAAGAATTATAAGAATTCGACGTGGGTTCGTCGGAAATTGACTCAAATTAAACAAAATGGTAACTGGAATGTCTATTACTATGTCACCACTGGTAAGAAAAGTAAGATTGGTGGCTGGGTTAAATTGACAGATATGAAGTTAAAACATCCACATAAACCAGCCAAACATGTCGCACCAGATTTTGATATCTGGTATCGCAAATTGAATCAAAAGCAACGTAACGAATATCGTGATTTTACTTATAGTGGTGCTCGAGATGCCGATGGTGAACCTTCGGAAATGTCATTTTAATCTAATTACTAACAGAAGTGTTATGAAAAAGATGGCCAGCACAATAAAGAAAGAGAAGCCTTTTTATGAATAAATTAACTACAATTATTGTCACCATGGGGATCGCTTTAATGGTCAGCGGAGCAGCCTTACCAGTTGCCGCGGCTGTTGATAGCAGTGGCGGAACTACGGCGAGTGCTGCAACGAGAAAGTCAAATATTCAGCGGAATCATATGTGGAAGAAAGGTATTAAACATCGTGATTATAAGGTCGCAAACACTGATGGTAAAACATACATTTTTAGTGGGCCAATGAACAATATCAAGTTGAAGGCTAATCATAGCTTAAAGAATTATAAGCAGTCGACGTGGACTCGTAAAGGCATTGTTCAAATCAAGCAAAATAATAAATGGATGATGTATTACTACGTTACTACGGGGAAAAAGGTAAGATTAATGGCTGGGTTAAATTAACAGATGTGAATTTAAAGCATCATAACAAGCCAAAGAAACATGTGGCACCGGACTTTGATACTTATTATCGCAAATTAAATCGTGTTCAGCGTAATAATTATGAAGATGCTGTACATGCCGGCGGTGCTCGTAATGCGGCTGGCGAACCAAACCAAGTAAGCGTCAAAAGTCTTTTGAGTTAGTTCAAGTGTCAATTATTAAAATAAGCTATTAATTAAATTCAATGGCTTATTTTGAGCCGTGATTCGCCTACTAAAATCTTTACAAAGGCCCATATTCATCTAACTCATGTAAATAATGAAAATTACTACACGGATAGGTATTGTGAAGAAGGGCATCCGGTCAGTTAGAGAAAAGGAAGTTATTATTATGAAGAAACTAACCCCGATTCTTGCCACCATGGGGATTGCTTTAGTGTTCGGCGGAACCATATTACCAGCGGCTGGTGATAGCAATGTCGTTACTGCGAGTGCGGCAACGAAGCAGTCTAATATTCAACGTGATACGATTTGGGCCTTCAAACAGCATGATTATAAAGTTGTTAATACCAAGGGTAAGACTTATCAAATGACGGGTAAAGCTAGCAATATCAAGTTGACGGCCAATCACTATTTGAAGAATTATAAGAAGTCAACATGGGTTCGTCATAAGGCAACTCAAATTAAACAAAATGGTAATTGGAACATGTATTACTATGTCACCACTGGTAAAAAAGGTAAGATTAATGGCTGGGTAAAAGTAAATGATGTTGATTTAAAGCATCATAACAAGCCAAAGAAACATGTACAAGGTGATTTTGATACGTATTATCATAAATTGAATCAAGCGCAACGTAACGATTATGTGGAGACTATTCAATATGGTGGCTGTCGTACGGCCACTGGAGAACCTATTCAAGTTTAATCTTATTATTGTAAGCTAGTTTAAATGTCAATCACTAAAAGAAGCCATCGATTAAGTTCGATGGCTTCTTTTAGGCCACGATTTGCCAACACCATGTTTACCACCGGTATTTAACGGTTTTCGCTTGGTCTGGCTGGCGTTTTTAAGCCTTTACCGGTATGATGAAAGATAGTGAAACAAACGAGCTGACCAGTGTTGTCAGTCAAAGGAGCGTTTTTATTATGGCAAACATTCAATGGTATCCTGGGCATATGGCCAAGGCCATTCATCAAATTCAAGATAACTTACATTTAGTCGACATTGTGTTCGAACTTGTCGACGCTCGGATTCCGGAAGCATCGCGCAATCCTGATATTGAAAAAGTCATTCAACAAAAGCCGCATTTGTTGATCATGACCAAAAAAGACTTGGCTGATCCACAAATGACGGCTAATTGGGTTGAACATTATCAAACTCAGGGGCAGACCGCAATTGCGGTCGATTCACGTAATCGCGCGACTGCTAAGCAAATCACCCAAGCCGCCACGACGATGCTAGCTGACAAATTGGCTAAAATCGAAGCCCGTGGCATTACGAATCGGCCAATTCGAGCGGTGTGTGTCGGGATTCCAAACGTTGGTAAATCGACGTTATTGAATCATATCGTGAATAAAAAGATTGCTAAAGTTGGTGATCGCCCCGGTGTAACTAAGGGACAACAATGGTTAAAAGCTTCCAATAAGCTGGAATTACTCGATACACCAGGGATCTTATGGCCCAAATTTGAAGATCAAGTCGTGGGTACGAAGCTAGCGGTTACTGGCGCTATCAAAGAAAATATCTATCCGAACGACGATGTGGCATTATTTGCGCTGGATTTCTTTAAGCATCATTATCCACAACGTTTGATCGAACGTTACAAGTTGACGACTGACCAACTAGACTTAGACAATCCTGACTTATTACTGGTGATGACTAAGAATATGGGCATGCGTGATGATTGGGAACGTTTCTGTGTGGCCTTTTTACTCGATATTCGTAAAGGTCGGCTCGGCCGCTTTACGCTTGACTTAACTGGAGATGGCGCCGATGTCTGAGTACACGATTGCGGCCTTTAAACAGCTCTTAGCAGATCAACCAACTGCCGAAATATTGGCGGCGGCGAAGGCCGATGAGCGTAAAGGGGTCCAGCAAGCGTATCAACAATATTTACGACGCGCAGCAAAGCAAGCCGCGTTAGCGGAACGTTTTGCGCAACATATGCGTCTTGAACGGCAATTTTGGGACGAAGGTGGTCAATATGCGGCTGGTGTTGATGAAGTTGGCCGGGGCCCGTTAGCTGGTCCGGTCGTTACGGCGGCCGTTGTGATCGATGACAACTTTGATTTAGTAGAAGTTAACGATTCCAAACAACTGACAGCTAAAAAACGGTTGGCACTAATGCCTAAGATTCTTGAAGAAGCCGTAGCTGTCAGTATCGGGGTCGCTGATGCGGCCACGATTGACCGACTCAATATCTATGAAGCAACTCGAGTTGCGATGAAACAAGCTGTCGAAGGCTTAAGCGTGCAGCCAACACGACTATTAGTCGATGCGATGCAGATTCCGGTCCCGATTGCCCAGACCCGATTAATCAAAGGCGATGCCAAAAGTGCCAGTATTTCAGCGGCCAGTATCGTGGCTAAAGTCGTCCGGGATCACTTGATGGAAATGTATGATCAAGTCTACCCAGGCTATGACTTTGCCGATAATATGGGATATGGCACGGCTAAACATCTGTCGGGATTAAAGACGTTAGGTATTACCCCAATTCATCGGCACTCGTTTTCACCAGTTCGAGATGCGGAATAGCGTGCTTTGCGGAGTTACTCCTAAAAAGGAGTGACCAACGATGCAATTACGCAGTTTATTGATTCGCTTGCATTTGGCTCAAGGCATGGGCTATGCCGGCATGACCAAGGTTTTACGCTATTGTTTAAAGCACCAAACGGTATTGACGACCGCAACTGAATTAGTGGCAGTTGCCCGCTTGCCACGGCCGGCCGCCGCTAAATTTATGGCTGATTGGCAAAGTGCCCGCTTTGACCAAGCTGTTCAACAGCATCGGGCCTTGACGATCCTGACCATCCTGGATGACGATTATCCGTTGACCTTAATGGAGAGTTATCACCCGCCACTGGTCTTGTTTTTACAAGGCCGGCGTGAGTTGTTAGCGGCCACCCAATTAGCCATCGTGGGGGCGCGGCAAATGACGCCATATGGCCGCCGAGCGCTTAATCAACTGTTACCGCCACTGGCGGAACGGCAATTAGTGATCACAAGCGGCCTAGCAGCTGGCACAGATGGGTATGCCCATCAACTAGCGCTACAGTTGAATTTGCCAACGATCGGTGTGATTGGGACGGGGTTAGATGTGAGCTATCCGCGCGTTAATCAAGGCTTACAGCAACAAGTTCGACAGTTCGGTTTATTAATTAGTGAATACCCACTCGGCAGCCGCCCAGCGCGGCACCACTTCCCCGAACGTAACCGCATTATCGCCGGTCTCTGTCAAACGCTGATGGTCGTTGAAGCCCGTGAACATTCGGGTAGTTTGATTACCGCTAATTTAGCGTTACAAAACAATCGGAATGTGATCGCCGTACCGGGTCCAATTGATGCACCGCTATCGGTCGGGTGCAATCAATTAATCGCGGCTGGCGCAAAACCAGTCTTAAATTTCCGGCATATAATAGAAGAGTTTTTACCGATTATTTGACAAGCGTTTACTTTTGAAATATGATTACATGGATTTGCAAAGCAAGCTAATAGTAATATTCATGATTAAACGTGTAAGGAGCTGATCAAGTGGCTGCTAACTCAACGCCCGCCAAAGCGGCGGCTAAGAAGAGCACCGGTACGAAACGTAAACCGGCAAAGAAAACGGCGACTAAACGTCGTAGCCGGGCCACCGGTAAAAAATTGGTGATCGTCGAATCACCATCAAAAGCAAAAACCATTGAAAAATATTTAGGCCGTTCTTATAAGGTCGTGGCCAGTCTCGGCCATATTCGAGATTTACCCAAGAGTAAGATGGGGGTCGATGTTGATAACGACTACGAACCCCATTATATTTCGATTCGGGGTAAAGGTGATGTGATTAAAGGATTGCGGAAAGAAGCCAAAAAGGCCAAAGCCGTCTATCTCGCATCTGACCCGGACCGTGAAGGTGAAGCCATTGCGTGGCATTTATCGTACTTACTCGGTTTAGATCCAAAAGATAAGAATCGGGTCGTCTTTAACGAAATTACGAAAGACACCGTTAAAAATGCTTTTAAAGAACCGCGTTCAATTGATATGGACTTAGTAGATGCCCAACAAGCTCGGCGGATCTTAGACCGCTTAGTCGGTTATTCGATCAGTCCGTTGTTGTGGAAGAAAGTCAAAAAAGGCTTATCTGCCGGTCGGGTACAATCAATTGCACTCGATTTGATTATCAAGCGGGAAAATGAGATCAAAGCGTTTGAACCACAAGAATACTGGACCATTGAAAGTGAATTCCAAAAGGGTCGCTCGAAGTTTATGGCCAGTTTCTATGGGACCAAAGGCAAGAAACAACCGCTAGATAACAATGAAGCGGTCCAAAAAGTATTAGCGCAATTAGATCGTAATGGTGATTTTGATGTCACTAAAGTGGTTAAAAAGGAACGTAAACGGTTCCCAGCACCACCATTTACGACGTCAACGATGCAACAAGATGCTAACCGGAAATTAAACTTCCGGACGCGTAAGACGATGATGGCGGCGCAACAATTGTATGAAGGGATCAATGTCGGCAAAGACGGTAACGTGGGGTTGATCACCTATATGCGGACCGACTCGACCCGGATCTCTTCGATTGCCAAGCACGAAGCTTCCCAATTCTTGCATAAAGAATATGGCGCTGAATATGCGGCAACCAAGCCAGTTAAAGGGAAGCTACCAGAAGGCGCGCAAGATGCCCATGAAGCAATTCGGCCATCTTCTGTTTTCCGGACCCCTGCCAGTATCAAAGATTATTTGACTAAAGATCAATTCCGGTTATACCAATTAATTTGGTCGCGGTTTGTGGCGAGTCAAATGACGCCAGAAGTTTTAGATACGATGGCAGTCACGATTGACCAAAATGATGTGCAGTTCCGGGCAAATGGGTCGAAGACCAAGTTTGCTGGGTTTACTAAAATCTATGATAAGACGGAAAAGAACAACGTTTTACCAGATTTAAGTGAAGGTGACGTCTTGAAGTTAAGTAAGACCGATCCACAACAACATTTTACACAGCCACCAGCTCGTTATTCTGAAGCCAACTTAATCAAGGCCTTAGAAGAAAATGGGGTTGGCCGGCCATCAACGTATGCACCAACGTTGGATACGATTCAACGCCGCTACTACGTGAAATTAGAAGCGCGACGCTTTGTGCCAACTGAACTTGGTGAAATCGTCAATGACATTATCCAAGAATATTTCCCAGATGTTGTTAACGTTGGTTTTACAGCGAACTTGGAAGAAAAGCTCGATGCGACTGAAGAAGGCCAAGAAGATTGGGTCAAGGTCGTGGATAGCTTCTATCAACCATTCTCTAAAGAAGTTGAAAAAGCCGAAGCTGGGATGGAAAAAATCCAGATCAAGGATGAATTAGCCGGTTTCAACTGTGAAATCTGTGGGGCACCGATGGTCATTAAGATGGGCCGTTATGGCAAGTTCTATGCTTGTTCACGGTTCCCAGATTGTCGCAATACTAAACCAATCGTTAAAGAGATTGGGGTCGTTTGTCCGCAATGTAAAAAGGGTCAAGTTATCGAACGGAAATCAAAGAAGAACCGGGTCTTTTATGGTTGTTCACGATTCCCAGATTGTGACTTTGTCTCTTGGGACCAACCAATCGGTCGTGACTGTCCAAAAGATGGGCATTTCTTGGTCGAAAAGAAGGTCAAGGGCGGCAAACAAGTCCTTTGTCCAAATGGCGATTACAAAGAAAACGTACAAAAATAAGTACCTGACGATAAAACCCGTGTTGGCCAATATGGTCGCACGGGTTTTGTGAATTTAGTGAGAATTTTAACGGTGGTCATAACTTTGATTGTGGAATCGCTTTATTTCCGGTATGATTGACCCAGTACTATCAACGGTACGATCACAAGAAAAGAGGCAATTGGATATGGCATCAATACCAACCGTCAATGTTATCGGCGCCGGCTTAGCTGGTTCTGAAGCCGCTTGGCAAATTGCAAATATGGGCGTTAACGTCCGCATTTATGAAATGCGGCCAACTAAGATGACGCCAGCACATCATACTGAAAAGTTTGCGGAACTTGTTTGTACGAACTCATTACGGGCGAATCAATTAAGCAACGCGGCCGGATTATTAAAGGCTGAAATGCGCCAATTGGATTCAGTCGTGATTAAGTCAGCTGAAAATCATGCCGTGCCAGCGGGCGGCGCGTTAGCCGTTGACCGCGACACGTTCTCACAAGAAATCACCGATCAAATTACCAGTTTACCCAATGTTGAAGTGGTTAATGAAGAAGTGACGAGCCTACCAGACGGCATTACTGTCGTGGCAACTGGGCCATTAACGGCGGCGTCTTTAGCGAAATCGATTCAAGCCTTCAATGAAGAAGATGACTTGCATTTCTTTGACGCCGCGGCACCGATTTTAACAAAAGACTCAATCGACCTCGATAAGGTGTACTTGAAGTCCCGTTATGATCGTGGTGAAGCAGCTTACTTGAACTGCCCAATGACGGAGGAAGAATTCGACCGGTTCTATGACGCGTTGATTCATGCCGAAATGGCTGAAGCCCATGACTTTGAAAACTCAGAAGTCTTTGAAGGCTGTATGCCGATTGAAGTTATGGCGCAACGTGGTCGCCAAACGATGTTATTTGGCCCACTTAAACCCGTTGGCTTGGAAGATCCTAAGACTGGCAAGCAACCGTTCGCCGTGGTGCAATTACGCCAAGACGATGCTTCTGGTGAACTCTATAACATCGTTGGCTTCCAAACGCATTTAAAATGGGGCGAACAAAAGCGGGTCTTTAGCTTGATTCCTGGTTTGGAAAACGTTGAATTCGTCCGTTATGGGGTCATGCACCGCAATACATTTATGAAATCACCAAAACTTTTACAACCGACTTATCAAACCCAACAACGGGCCGATTTGTTCTTTGCTGGTCAAATGACTGGGGTTGAAGGGTATATCGAAAGCGCTGCTAGTGGGATCGTTGCCGGGACTAATGCGGCACGTTTGGCCTTAGGCTTAGACCCAGTCGTCTTTCCGAAAGAGACGATGATGGGGGCGATGGCGCATTATATTACCCATACCAATGCCAACCATTTCCAACCAATGAACGCCAACTTTGGCATTGTACCGAAACTCAAGCAACGTATTCGGGATAAACGTGAACGCAATACCGCTTTATCCGAACGTGCTTTGGCAGAATTAGCTGATTTTAAAGCCGAGACGTTAAGTTTGACTAAAATTGACCAATAAACCGAGCTCTTGATTGTGTTTTCCTCCAGACTTTGCTAAAGTAGCAACGTATGGAGGTTTTTTAGATGGAAGCAGCCTATTTAGACCTATTTTTAAAATATATTCGTGTTGAACGCCAATACTCAGAAGAAACAGCCGCGGCTTATCGTGAAGATATTCAAGCCTTTACGGACTTTTTAACTGAGAATGGTGGGGCGAAAGCCTATGCGGATGTTGACCACTTAGATGTGAACGTTTACTTAAGTGCGTTATATGACCGTCATTTGACCCGGAACTCGATTGCTCGGAAAGTCTCCAGCTTACGGTCGTTTTATAACTTTTTAGTCAAAAATGACCTCGCAAAGTTAAATCCATTTGTGTACGTCCAACTCAAAAAGCACGCGGCCCGTTTGCCCCGGTTCTTTTATCAAAAAGAACTCGATGTCTTGTTTAAGACAGTTTACGCCGATGATTCGGTGATGGGCACGCGGAATGCCGCGTTACTTGAAGTGTTGTATGGCACTGGGATTCGGCTAAGCGAATGTGTCGACCTCCAAATGAGTGATATTGATTTTGACCTTAAAATGATGCTGATTCGTGGGAAGGGTGACAAGGAACGTTATGTGCCCTTTGGTCGCTACGCTGCCCATGCGTTGCGGCAATACTTTGAAACTTGTCGCACGCCAGTGATGGCGAAATATCAACAGACTCATCAAACGGTCTTTATTAATCGACATGGTGGGGCGATTACGGGTGGTGGCATCGAGTATGTCTTGAATCAAATTGTGAAAAAGAGCAGTTTGACTGCGAAAGTCCACCCCCATATGTTGCGGCATACGTTTGCTACGCAAATGTTAAATAATGGGGCCGATTTACGGACCGTTCAAGAATTACTCGGACATACGAGTTTGTCGACGACGCAAATTTATGCGCACGTCACGAAAGAACATTTGCAACAAGATTATCGAAACTTTTTCCCCCGCGCAACGCGGGAGTGACTACTGATTAAGGAGCGCGAAAAGATGCCAGTAAAATTTGAAGCAACTACGATTTGTGCCGTTCGTCAAAATGGGCATAATGCCATGGCCGGTGATGGTCAGGTGACAATGGGTGAAAAAGTTGTCATGAAAGGGACGGCCCACAAGGTGCGGCGCATCTATAATAATCAAGTCGTTGTCGGCTTTGCCGGGAGTGTCGCTGATGCCTTTAACTTGGAAGACCGTTTTGAAAAGAAACTCAACGAATACTCTGGTAACCTCCAACGCGCGGCGGTCGAACTTGCCCAAGAATGGCGGAGTGACCAAGCTTTACAAAAGCTTGAAGCGTTACTGATCGTCATGAATAAAGATGAAATGTTATTAGTTTCTGGGAGTGGTGAAGTGATCGCCCCCGATAACGATGTGTTAGCCATTGGGTCCGGTGGTAACTTCGCCTTAGCTGCAGCTCGGGCGATGCAAGATCATACCACTAATATGAGCGCCCAAGAAATCGCTGAAGCCGCCATCAATATTGCCGGTGACATCGATATCTTCACGAACCACAACGTTATTTCCGAAGCCTTATAAGAGGAGCTGTTAAGATGGAAGCAATTGATAAAACCCCAAAGCAAATCGTTGCTGAATTAGACAATTACGTTATCGGCCAAGGTGCGGCTAAAAAGGCCGTGGCGATTGCTTTACGGAATCGGTACCGGCGGATGGAATTATCTGCTGATATGCAAGAAGAAATTACCCCTAAAAATATGTTAATGATTGGCCCAACCGGGGTCGGGAAAACTGAAATTGCCCGTCGGTTAGCTAAAATCGTGCAAGCACCATTCGTTAAAGTTGAAGCCACTAAGTTTACGGAAGTTGGTTATGTCGGTCGCGATGTTGAATCAATGGTCCGTGACTTAGTTGATGTGGCAATTGAAATGGAAAAAGCCCAAGCTTACTCTGGTGTCCGGGCTAGTGCAGTCCGCGCCGCAGACAAGCGCTTGGTCAAGTTGCTTGTCCCTGTTCAAAAGCAACAAGCGAAGCGCAACAACAATAATGACTTCCAAAGCATGATGAACATGTTGAGCCAAATGCAAAATGGGCAGATGCCAAATGCCACGGATGATAGTCAAGAAGAAGTGACTGACGATGTTCGTAATCAACGGTTATCGGTCTCAGATCAATTAAAAGCCGGTCAGTTGGAAAACTCAGAAGTCACGATTGAAATGGATGATCCGCAACAAAATGCCGCTGGCAATAACAATATGTTAGGTCAAATGGGGATCGACTTAGGTGATACCCTTGGTCAGATCATGCCTAAAAAGCGCATTAAGCGGACGATGCCTGTTAGCGAAGCCCGTGAAATCTTAGTTAAGGAAGAATCCGAAAAGCTGGTCAATAGCGCTGATATTTATCATGATGCGATTGTCCGAGCTGAAAATACTGGGATTATCTTTATTGATGAAATTGATAAGATTACGGCCGGCGGACAACAAGGGTCTGGCGAAGTATCCCGTGAAGGGGTTCAACGTGATATCTTACCAATCGTTGAAGGGTCACAAATCTCAACGAAGTATGGGCCAATCAACACGGATCATATCTTGTTCGTCGCTTCAGGGGCTTTTGCTGAAAGCAAACCAAGTGATTTAATTGCTGAATTACAAGGTCGGTTCCCAATTCGGGTTGAATTAGATGATTTATCTAAAGATGATTTTGTTAAGATCTTAACGGAACCCAAGAATGCGTTGATCAAGCAATACATCGCGTTGATTGGCACAGACAACATCAAAGTGACCTTCACGATTGAAGCCATCGAAGCCATTGCGGGCATCGCGTATAAAGTGAACCACGAAACTGAAAATATCGGGGCCCGGCGGTTGCATACGGTCTTAGAAAAATTACTTGAAGAATTGCTCTATGAAGGTCCTGATATGGAAATGGGCGAAGTGACGATTACTGAAAACTACGTCAATGAACGGATCGGCAATATCGCCAAGGACAAAGATTTAAGTCGGTACATTCTTTAAAATCAGCGTTAAAACAAAGGAGCTTGGGTCAATGACAGTTGAATTGAAAAATGATTACCTCACCGTGCAGATCAATGAAGCCGGTGCGGAATTAAGTAGTGTTAAAAGCAGTGACGGCTTGGAATACATGTGGCAAGCGGATCCTAAATATTGGGGTCGCCATGCCCCAGTTTTATTCCCAATCGTGGGTCGGTTAAAGGATGACCAGTTTACCGTCGCCGGTCAAAGTTATCCCATGGGACAACATGGCTTTGCCCGCGACCATGAGTTTCAAGTGATTAAGCAAACTGAAACATCAGCAACGTTAGAATTAACCGATAGTGCTGAAACTCGGGCCATCTATCCATTTGCGTTCCGGTTACGCTTGATTTATACCTTAACGGATCATGAATTAACGATTGGCTATGACGTGCATAATCCAGCTAACCAAGACTTGTTGTTCTCAATTGGTGGGCATCCAGCGTTTAACGTGCCGTTAGACGCACCTGAAGGCGATTTGGCTAACTATCAAGTGACCGTTGCTCCTAAGAAAACGTATCAACATATCCCACTAAAGGCGCCATATAATGATATTGATCATAGTACGACGCTAGATTTGACCAAGCCACTGCCATTGACTCGGGACCTCTTTAAAGACGATGCCGTTATCTTGGCGTTAGATAACCAAGAAACGACGTTGTTATTAAGTTCAGATTTAAATGACCACGGCGTTGCCATGACGATTGAAGATGCCCCTTATGTGGGCATGTGGTCACCATATCCAAAAGACGGCCCATTCGTTTGTTTGGAACCATGGTGGGGCATTGCGGATAATGTCGACCATGATGGTCAATTGAGCCATAAGATGGGTATTAACCAATTAGCACCTAACCAAACTTTTGACGCGCAGTATTCAGTCAAATTTTTCTAAACTAAGCTATTAAAAGATGCCTTAACTCGTGATGAAACGGGTTAAGGCATCTTTTTTAAGCTAAATTCACAGATTACGATGAAATGACGCTAAAGTTTGTTGATAAGGCGGTACGCTGAATCCAATACAGATGTAAAGGAGTGAGTGGTGTGATGGATTCAGTACAAACGGTGATGACGATCGTACATCAACAACCAACGGCAATTGTGGTGATGGCTTTATTGACCTATGCGTTTGGATTTGCCCAGTATTTAACGAGTATGGTGATGCAAATTCGGGATCATGAGTGTCCGTTTTACTTTTGGCAGCATGCATGGTATTTCGGTCACGATTTAACGTTTTCGCTTTTATTTAAACAATGGTTTAACCAAGTTCATTTTTGGTTATTCAATGTCTTATGGTTTGGTTGCGTTTGCTTTGTGGTGATTGAACTGGTCTCCTTAACTTATTCGGTTAAATATGAACGGGCCACGATTTGGCAACCTTATACTCGGCAACCAGTCAGTGAACGGACGGCTTGGATCAAAGGCAGCCTGACTTACGTGACGGGATTTGTGTTGTTTATGATTATTCGCCAAGCACTTGGTGATCAGATGTGTTTGGTCTTAATGATGTCAACCAATGCCACACTGGCGTTAGTGACGTCGTATAAACTGCAGCAGGTCCATCATCGTCAAAAAGGGACTTTAGCACTTGGCTGGTTCATTTTATTAGGCACGATTTTCACCTTCTTACCGCAAGGCTGGGGCTTCTTTGCAACGGCGGTGCCTGCCTTACGGTCTGGTTGGTTTAGTGCATTAGGCGTCATTTGTGTCTGCTATGCAGCCCGTTATTTGGCGGTGGGGTGGTCATTACCTAAATTGCAAGCCTAACAATAACCCTGACAACGTCAGCTTAGTTGTCAGGGTTATTGTGGTAATAGGGCTAAATGAGTGCGTACGAGCTGCTGATTAGTGGTGACTAAAGTTTGGTAAGTGATGGTATCGGGATGACTGAACCAGTAAATATAAGTGTTGATTAGTCCGGCCGTCAGTGAGGACAAGACTAATTGGGCAGTGCCTGGTGTTTGGTTAGTCAATAAGTTATCACATAACGTTTCGAATAGCATTTGTTGGAGGTCTTCGATCAAGTGATGATGCTGCCGGCTTAAACATAAGTATTGAAACCCCGTTAAGTTAGCCATTAGGATCTTGTCAAAGGTGGCCACTAATTGGACTGTACTGGCATGTTGGCCGGTCAATGCTTGGGCGACTTCTTGGGCGAGATCGATTTGGTAGTCGTCAAAAATGTCACTGACATGGTCGTAATGGATATAAAAGGTCCGCCGATTAATGTGAGCGGTTTGACAAAGGGCAGTCACCGTAATCCGTTCGATCGGTTGTTGCTGCAATAGCGTAAATAGTGCGGTAGTTAAGGCTTGCTTAGTATGTAAGACCCGTTGATCCAAAAAAGTCATCCTTTCATAAAGTTAATGCACACTTTTCGTTAAATTGGCGCTAAACCCATTATACAAAAGCTTATGCTAGTACACAAAATCAATTTAATTGAAGGAGTGTTTGGACAATGTGGTCTTTTTTGAACCAAGTGAGTGCGACGTATCCGAAAGCAACGTACAGCTTACAAGATTTCGTGACGGCTTTTAGCCCGAGTAACCCGCACTTTGGGCTGACATTAGGTGTTGCTGGTTTAACGTTTTTAATTGGTTTTGTCGAGTATATCTATAGTTTTATCTTGATTAATCGGGAAGGTAAATCGCCCTATAATTTACTCATGCATGCGTATTATTTTGCAATCGATTCAATGGGGATCATCGTTTTTGCCACGGCGTCACATGCGGTAGGCGGCTTTTGGATCTTTCGGTTAGCGGCCGTGGCTGAAGTGGTTTGGACGTTGTTTGAAGTCTATAACTTAGTGATGTGTATTTACGTGGAACGTGAAGCCATCTGGGGACCGGATGTCACCGTGAAGATGGCATGGTGGCGGGTCATTGGCTGGCTAGTTGTTTTAGTGCCAACTGTTAACTTATTCCGGGTCTTTATGCATGATCCGGCAATGTTTAAATGGTATATCTTTACGAATATCTTAATGGGCATTATGCCCGGGCTATACTGGGAAAAGCGTGGGACCCAAGTCGGTGCGTCTAAAGGACTGGCAATCGTGATTTTAATTGGGACGATTAATTCGTTTTTACCGACCAATATGTGGGCCGCGGTCAGTTCGTACTTTAGTTGGCAACAGAACCCGTGGTTTTATGTCATTGGGGTGATCGCAATTGGCTTTGCTAGTCGGACATTGGTCGTCTTGCATCGGTTGCCAGCTAAACCCCAGCGCCTAGCCAATGGTAAAAAATCAATTTGGTAAGGTTAAAGCAGTCGTTGTCCGTTGGATGGCGGCTTTTTGCTTGAGAATAAAGTGTCTCTACTTTACAAGTTTTGATAAACTAATAATAATCAATATTAGGTAGATTGTAAAATTAATCCGAACGCTGTTCGGACAAAAAAGATCAGCTTCCTTTAAAATGGTGTTTACCACA
>NZ_BJDJ01000035.1 GCF_005405085.1 Lactiplantibacillus daowaiensis
ATGGGACGAGAAACCAAAATTCGGTTTCTCGTCCCATTTACTTGTACAGAGGCTAGTTATGTCACAGCCTCTTTTTTGATATATCATTTCTTAACAAACCTTAAATTTGTAAACATTTCCCTTAAATTAGTTGATTGTTCGCACTATGGAAAGCGGTTACTATTGTTTTGTAATAATGAAAGGGGCGAGAAAAGATGACACCAGCTGCCGACGAACTACAAGCTTTACCGATTCCAAAAGAGAATTTTTTCCAACGCCTTTGGCATAACCGCGTCTTTTTATTGATGGTTGCGCCAGGGACCTTGTTCTTAATTATTTTCTTCTACATTCCGGTTCTAGCAAACGTTGTCGCATTTCAAAATTTCCAATATTCAGATCAAGGCTTTATCTATAGTGTGTTACACAGTCCATGGGTTGGCTTCCAAAACTTCACCTTCTTCTTTAAATCCGCGGACTTTTGGATCGTGCTACGCAATACGATTGGTTACAACTTGACTTTCTTACTACTGAATTTCTTCTTTGCAATCTTTTTCGGGGTTGTCATGAGTCAAATGCGTAATCAACGGTTACTGAAAGTTTATCAAACGTCGATGTTGTTCCCATACTTCTTATCTTGGGCAATTCTATCTTACTTTGTATACGCTTTCCTAAGTGCCGACAAAGGGATCTTCAATCATATGATTCAAGCCATGGGGGGCACACCGATCGACTTTTACAATACCCCATGGGTCTGGCCAATCATTATCATCTTCTTAGGGGTCTGGAAAGGGATCGGATATAACAGTATCCTTTACTTTGCCACTGCTATGGGGATTGATCCGTCGTATTATGACGCAGCTATGATGGATGGGGCCAATAAGTGGCAACAAATCAAAAATGTGACTTTGCCACATATCTTACCAGTGGCGACGTTAATGTTGATTTTAAATATCGGGGGGATTTTCCGGAGTGACTTTGGGTTGTTCTACTTAATTCCAAAATCTTCGGGTTCCTTGATTAATGTCACGCAAACCTTTGATACCTTTATTTATCGGGCGTTGACCACGACTAATGATATTGGGATGTCGACAGCGGCTGGGTTATTACAATCAGTTGTCGGGGCGGCCTTAATTATCATCTGTAACTGGATCGTTCGTCGTAAACAACCAGAATCCGCATTATTCTAGGGAGGTGCCGTCATTGCGGAAAAAAAAGCATATCTCGGCGGTTGAAATTCGCAAGTTTGGCCCTGGTGCCAACCTCTTTTTCAACATCTTTCTCGGGATTTTCGCATTAAGTTGTATCGTACCATTCTTCTTCATTATCATTTTGTCATTAACGAAAGAATCTGACATTACCGCGTATGGCTACCAATTTTGGCCAAAGCACTTCACGTTTATTAGTTACGAATACTTGGCCAAGATGGGCCATCAAGTGCTCGTTTCATTAGGGGTGACGATCTTCGTAACGGTCGTTGGGACGATCATGAATAGTCTGTTTAGTTCAACGTATGCCTACGCGATTTCACGGAAAGACTTTGCTTATGCCCGGTTCTTTACCATCTTCGCGTTGATTTCAATGCTCTTTGTACCAGGGATGGTACCGACTTACTTGATTGTGACGCAGATGTTAGGGTTGCAAGATAATATTTGGGCGTTGATTTTACCGATGAGTTTCGGGGTCTACAACGTCTTGATCATGCGGACCTTCTTTAAAACGTCGATTCCAGAAGCGATTATTGAATCAGCCCGCATCGATGGCGCGAGTGAAATGAAAATTTTTGGGAGTATCGTGGTGCCGCTTGCCATTCCAGGGATTGCAACGATTAGTTTGTTCACATCGTTAGGGTATTGGAATGACTGGATGAACGCGTTACTGTACATTAATAAAGACAGTGTCACGCCATTACAATACTTGTTAGTTAAGATTCAAAATAATATCCAATTTATGACGCAAAATATGCAAGCCAATGGGGCGATTGCTGGGGCGACAAATGTGCCTAGCGAAGGGATGCGCTTTGCCATCGTTGTCGTTGCCACCTTGCCAATTGCGTTAACGTATCCATTCTTCCAGAAGTACTTTGTTAAAGGGATGACCGTTGGTGGGGTCAAAGGTTAGGCTGACCACCACAACACGATGTTATGCCATGTTGTTGACACATAGCCATTTTCCAAGGGGGAAACAAGCATGAATAAATTTGTTAAGAGTGCCGCTGTGATTGGGTTAGCTGCTTTCAGTACGATGGCGTTAGCCGGTTGTGGCAAAGGTAGTAGCAGCAGTTCTGCCGGTAGTAAAACAACGGTGAACATGTATATGCCAGGGGAAAAGCCGAAGAACTACGATGCCATGATCAAAAAGGCCAATACTGAAATTCATAAGACATACAAGAACATTAATTTGAAGATGAATTTCATTGGTTGGGGCGACTATGCCCAAAAGTATAATGTCATGGTTACTTCTGGGAACAGCTATGATTTAGCTTTCTCGCAAAACTACACGAATAACGCCCTTAAAGGCGCTTACGCTGACATGACGAGTGACTTAAAAGCTGGCGGGGTGGCTAACAAAGCCTATAAACAAGTTGATAGCGCTTACTGGAAAGGCTTGAAGATCGACGGTAAAATCTATGGCTTCCCAGTTAATGCCAATGTTTACTCACAAAACATGTTGACCTTTAACCAAGCACTTTTGAACAAAAATAATATTAGTGTCAGTGGGGTCAATTCATATGCCAGCATGGAACCAGCATTAGCCAAATTCCATAAGGCTAACCCTGGGACGGCGGCCTTTGCGATTGGTCAAGGCTTCAAGCCATCACCAAAACACATGGACTTCCCATTAGGTAACGGGTTGCCATTTGCCATCGATGCAAGTGGTAAGAGTACCAAGGTGGTCAATGTGTATGATACGAGTGAAATGCAAAGTATCTTAAAGACGTTACACAGCTACTACTTGAAAGGGTATATTCCAAAGGATGCCGCAACCTCTAGCACCCAATATAACTTGCAAGACAACACTTGGTTCGTTCGTCAAGAAACGCAAGGCCCTTACGATTATGGCGATACAACGTTAAGCAACAATGCTGGTGGCAAGAAGTTAACATCTAAAGCCATTACTGATCCATATGAATCATCGGCATCATCACAAGTTGCCGTTTGGAACATTTCTAAGACCTCTAAGCATAAAAAAGAAGCCATGCAAGTCTTGAACTTATTGAACACGAACAAGACGTTGTTGAACAACTTGACTTGGGGCTTACAAGGGCAACAATGGAACTTCACCAACGAAGCTAAAGGGAAGATTAAGTTAACCAAGAAGTACAAACCAAACTACTTCCTTGGGGCTTGGATGATGGGGAACAACAAGAACCTCTATACGCAAGATTCCACCACGGCGGCAATGATCAAGAAGCGTGATGACTCAATCAAGAATGCCAAAGAATCAAAAGCATTAGGGTTTAACCCGGATACCAGCAGCTTGAAGACTGAAATGACGAACCTCTCTAATGTCATGAGTAAGTATCTTGATATCTTGAATACTGGGACTGCGGATCCATTGCCAACTATCAAGAAAATGAACAAAGAATTAAAGACGGCTGGTTACGATAAAGTTCAAAAAGAATTACAAAAACAATATAATGCCTTTTTAGCAAAACAATAATCAGCATCAGTCAACTCAAGGTGTGATAACACCTTGAGCTACATAGAAAACCAACTTTTGACCCGAGAAAGGACGATCTGTATGTGCCAGCATTGGTGGCAACGCGCAACGGTTTACCAAATCTATCCCCGGAGTTTTCAAGATAGTAATCAAGACGGTATTGGTGATATTCCTGGTATCATCAGTCGCTTGGACTATCTGGCACAACTCGGCATCGAAGCGATTTGGTTGAGCCCAGTTTATCTAAGCCCGAATGCTGATAATGGCTATGATATTGCAGATTATCAGGCAATCAATCCTGAATATGGCACGATGGCCGATATGGATCGCTTAATCAAAGCAGCTGCTAAACGTCATATTCGCATTGTGATGGACTTAGTGGTCAATCATACGAGCGACGAACATCCCTGGTTTGTCAGTGCGAAAGCCGATCCGCACAGTGAGCAACGTGACTATTATGTGTGGGCGGATCCAGTCGATGATCACGCACCGAATGACTTAACTTCTGGTTTTATTGGCGGTTCGGCTTGGGAAAAAGACGCTGCTAGTGACCAATATTACTTACATTTATTCTCGGCGAAACAAGTCGACTTGAATTGGCAAAATCCACAGTTACGACAAGCGATTTATCAAATGATGAATTTCTGGATTGATAAAGGCATTGCCGGATTTCGGATGGATGTCATTGATATGATCGCCAAAGAACCCTTAAAAAAAGTGCTAGTTAACGGGCCGCACTTACATGACTATTTACATGAAATGCAGCAACAAACCTGGCATGATCCAGAATTCTTAACGGTTGGTGAAGCGTGGAGTGCTGGGTCAAAAGATGCCTTGCAATATAGTGATGAACGCCGACAAGAACTAAGTATGATTTTTCAATTCGGTCATTTGTGGGCGGACCGCAAGCTTGGTGGCGAAAAGTGGGAAACCGTGCCGTTATCCGTCGGTCGACTGAAACAAGCCCTATATGATTGTCAAACAACATTAGCAGCGCATGGTTGGAATAGTTTGTTTTGGAATAATCATGACCTGCCTCGCGCGGTGTCACGATTCGGTCAAGTGGGGGACCAACGTGAGTTAAGCGCCAAAATGCTAGCGATTACGCTCCATGGCTTAAAAGGCACACCGTATGTGTATCAAGGCGAAGAAATCGGGATGACGAATTGTCCGGTCAGTCTGATTGAGCAGGTGAATGATGTGGAAGCACGGACGATTTACCAACAGTTACGCGCCCAAGGTGACGATGCGTTAACGGCCATGGAAAAGATCAATATATTTAATCGTGACAACGCGCGGACACCAATGCAATGGGATACTGGCGAGTATGGTGGCTTTAGTCAACATCGGCCATGGCTGGACACAAATCCTAATTACTTTGAAATCAATGTGGCAACGGCGCTAGCTGAACCGACATCGGTATTTTGGACGTATCAACGGTTGATTGCGTTACGCAAGACTGAAGCCGTCTTACAATGCGGGACGTTCACCGCCTTGGATGCGGTACCGGAGCAAGTGATTGCGTATACCCGGCAGCATGAACAAACCACGTGGTTGATTTGCGCCAACTTTTTAGCCACCGCGGTTACTGTGACGTTACCTGAAAAAAGTGCCCGGTTAATTATTAGCAACTATGACGATTATCCAGCGGGGCTCGGGACGGTTGAACTGCGACCATATGAAGCCTTTATCGTCGCGATATAACGGAGATGGTTCCGCTATCATTATGGGAATATATTTGGTACTATAAAATCGACAGCAATTTGCTATGGCCGGAATTAATGTGGTTAAGCATTAGAAAAATGAGTTAATGGAGGGACAAACGATGATTGGGAAAGCAGCTAACAAAATTTTCACCCGCGTGTTTATTTTCTTTATTATGACGATCTACTTTTGGGTCTATACCTTGGCCGGTTTGGTCGTGCTAGGTTTGGGACCAGCATTTCGGACAGTAACGGAAATGTATATGGACTATGGCTGGGATTATCGGCAGTATCGCTTCAAGGCTGGTTGGCAACGGTTTAAAACCAACTTTTGGCTGATCAATGCCCATACTTGGTTGTTCCTAGGTGCCGGGGCAATTTTATGCTACAACTTGTATCTCAGCACGACGATTAAAACCGTTTGGATTTTATTCGTTCAGTTTATTATCATTGCAGCAATCGTCTTTGATATCACGTTAGCCGTCTTTACCGTGATGTTACGGGCCCATTATGATGTCAGTTTTAAAGATGCGGTTAAGTTAGCAATTGTCCAATTCTTCAGTAATTTTATGCAATTATTGACGTTTATTATCTTATCGATTGGGATGGTCATCGTTTCATTGAAGTGGCCCGGGATGATTCTATTCTTAAGTCCAGGTATTTACATGGTGTTAGCAGATATCTTATCCAAGCGTTGGTACGATAAAATCGACGCCATGTTAACGGCGGCCCTCTGATGCGGCTGAAAACCCACATTAAACAATCGAGCTTTGCCCGGTTGATCAAAGTCTACACAGCCATCATTTCCGTGATGGTTGTTTTGGCAACTAGCATTTTTGTGATGGTCAGTATCCGCACCTATAACACCGAAGTTGAACAAGCGGAGACGACCGCCCAGCAGTTGATCAGCCGCACGATGGCGCAAAATCAACAAGTGACGTCGCAAATTGCGGATCAAATTACGAGTTCCAGTACGAATTTAACGAGTATCGAAAAATATTTTAGTTCATCAATTAGTGCTTACAGCAATTATGCCATTAATAAAAGTATCAAAAGTGGCCAATATTTCTTTTGGCCAACTGAAACGCGCCACTTCTTCTTGCAACATGACCAAGTGGCTCAAATCACATTACGACTGAATAATCGCCGGCGGGTCTTTATGGCGACGGCAACTAGTCCCGGTGGTGCGCTATACGCCAGTAAAGCCATCAAACAAAAATTTGCGTTTCGAGCACCACTGATCAACCAATTGACGCTAGATACGGATGGCGTTTTGAGCGTTACTTTTGATCAAAGTGACGTTAAGCAGCAACTGCGCCAGTTGACAGCGGCGAAGCCGATTCAGGTTTCGGTGCAGTCGGATGCCAATGAAGCCGTCTTTTACTTTGCCGGTAAAGCGGTGCCTGCTAGCCAAAAGCAGGCGTTTAAACGGGCTTTGAGTGCCGATAATTTACAGCGGTTACATGGATATCACTTAAGCACTAAGTTATTGCCATCTGGTTATCGGATGACCACTGCGATTAACCGAGCTGCCTTAAGCACGTTGGTCTTTAGTCGGGCGTTGCCACTGATCTTTTTAGGCCTGATTTTATTATTCGGGTTAAACATGGGGTTATGGTTGACCTTTAGACGTTACCAACACCAACTGGATATGATCGTGGATACGGTCGAGACTGTGTCCAATGGGAATTTCAATGCGCGTGTGCCGGTTGATTTACAGCCGACTGACTTACAAACATTGGCGGATGGCATCAACCATATGTTGATCGAAATCCATCAACATATTTATACGATTTATCAGTTGCAAATCGCCCAGCAAGAGGCCAATCGTAAGGCGTTACAGGCGCAAATTAATCCCCATTTTATGTCGAATACGCTGGAATATATTCGGATGGCGGCCTTAGAAGCCCATCAACCTGAATTGGCGCAAGTGGTGTACAGTTTTGCGGCGCTGCTGCGGAACAATACGGACTTATCACCACGTACGACGATTAAAAAAGAACTCAGTTTCATTGAGAAATATGTCTTCTTATATCAAGTGCGTTTTCCAGATCGGCTGGCCTATCAATTCGAGATTGCGCCCGATGTAGCGGCGGTTGAATTACCAAAGTTTAGTTTACAGCCGTTAGTTGAGAATTACTTTGTGCATGGGGTCGACTTTGCCCGTCAAGACAATGCCTTGAGTGTGAAAGCCTGGCGCGCCGATGGGTTAGTGCACATCACGATTAAAAATAATGGGCGGGGCTTAACACCGACTGAAGTGACGCAGATCAATGAAAAAATGCGCCAACCGTTAGCGGCGGAACAACAAAAGTCGATTGGGTTACAGAATGTGTATTCACGCTTAGCGGATACTTTTGGCGATTCGTTGGTGATGACAATTAGTAGTGCGCATCAGCATGGTGTCATCATGCAATTGACGTTTGATGATCAAAGGGGGGACCAGCATGATTAAGGTCATGTTAGTGGATGATGAATATATGTTATTACGGGGGATTCAGCTGTTGATCGATTGGACAGCCTATGGCTTTGAAATCGTGCAAACCGAACAAAATCCGGTTAAAGCCTTGGCCTATTTGCAGGACCAACCGATCGATGTTTTGATTTCAGACATGAACATGCCGGAAATGGCGGGGCCAGAATTTGTGACCCAAGCCAAACAACTCCAGCCAGAGATGGAACTACTGGTGATTTCAGGCTATGACAATTTTGATTATGTTCATGCTGGGTTACAGCAAAATGCGGTGAATTATTTGCGCAAGCCAATCGATACGGATGAGTTGATTGCGGCGTTAGCGGATGCGAAGCAGCACTTGGCTGACCGGCAACTGATTCAACATAATGCGTCATTGGCCGCTCAAATGCGCGTCCGAACGTTATTGACCACAGATTCGGCGACAACGCAAACGCAGATGTTAGCAGCGTTGAATGTGACTTTTACGGCTGCAACACCACTACGATTGATTGGTATCTTGAACCCATTACCACCACAAGCACTAGTTCGTTATTTAAGTACCCAAACAACAGTGAAAGGTTACTACGGCGAGGGGCAAGATTTCATTATCCTTTTTCAAGGGTCGCGATCGGCATTAAATCAGTTTATCGAACAGGCCCCGCAACAAATTGGGGCCGATCGGCGGCCATTCTTAGTTGGGGCCCCGATTGCCAAGCCAGCTGCCTTGGCAACGGGTTATACCCAACTCAAACGTGAAATCGCTCGCCAGTACTTCTTTGAAACGGCGGCGGGCTTACGGATTATGTTGCCAGAAAATCAGTCCGTGGTTACACCGGATTTACCGGGCTATTCAACGCTTAAACAAGCGATTGGGCGGGTTAAATTACCGACGTTTGAGACGTGGTTGACTGCCCAATTTGATGAATTGAAGCAGCAAAATGCATCGGATACGTTAGCCCGGCAATTTGCCCTGATCGTGTTATTAGTACTGGCGGATCAAGTCACGACTTTCAATGACCGGGAGCGCTATATTGAGCCAAGCGGTCGATCCTAAGATGGGCACCGTTTTTAAGAAGACCTTTTTGAATACGCTTGCAACAACGATTATCGATGATGAAGCCGGTCGAGCGTTCATGCTAACTGGCGATATTCCTGCTATGTGGCAACGTGATTCAACGGCCCAGATTCGGCCGTATCTAATCTTAGCGCAGACCCAACCTGCTATGCGGGACTTGATTACGCGGGTCATCCAGCGCCAATTCTTTAATATGACCCTGGATCCATACGCGAATGCGTTTAACGCGACGGCTAATGGTCATGGGCATCAAAGTGACCAAACGACGATGGGGCCATGGATCTGGGAACGTAAATTTGAGATTGATTCTTTATGTTATCCAGTCCAGTTGGCTTACTTGCTTTATCGCAATACCGGCGAGACGGCGCAATTTGATGCTAACTTTGTCACTGGGGTGAACGCGTTATTAACGACCTTTGAAATGGAACAACACCATGATCAATCCGAGTATCGCTTTATTCGGACCGAGGATCGACCGGAAGATTCCTTAGTCCGGGATGGGCAGGGGACGCCAGTTGCTGAAACGGGCATGATTTGGTCCGGTTTTCGACCAAGTGATGATGCGTGTGAATATGGCTATTTAGTCCCAGCCAATATGTTTGCCGTCGTCATTTTAGATTATTTACAAACAATTTTTAGTACGGTCTTAGATGATCCCACGATCGTCGCACGGGCCAAGGCCTTAGCTACAACGGTGCGGGCGGGTATCGAAGCCCATGGTTACACGACCAATGCCAATGGCGATCAAGTCTACGCTTATGAAGTCGATGGGTTAGGACATGCGAACCTAATGGATGATGGCAATGTGCCAAGCTTGCTCAGTGCGCCATATTTGGGCTACTGTGCGCCGGATGATCCGACTTACTTGCGGACACGGCAAACCCTGCTTAGTCCCGAAAATCCTTACTACTATAGTGGCAAATTAGCGGCGGGCCAAGGGAGCCCACATACCCCAGCGAACTATGTTTGGCCGATTGCGTTAGCGATGGAAGGCTTAACGACCCCTGATTCGGCCGCACAGTTAGCGATTTTGACGACCTTAGTTCAAACTACTGGTGGGACTGACTTAATGCACGAAGGGTTTGATGTAAACGATGACCGGCGCTTTACGCGCGAATGGTTCTCCTGGGCCAATATGATGTATTGCGAATTGTTGTTGACGTATTTAGGCTTTGAAATTGCGAGGTAAGCAGATGACTAAGAAAAAGGTATTTATTATTTCCCACAGCCATTGGGACCGCGAATGGTATTTGCCGTTTGAACAACATCACATGCGGTTAGTCACGTTGATCGATAACTTGTTGGATATTTTTAAAACCGATCCTGACTTTGACAGTTTTCATTTAGATGGTCAGATGATCGCATTAGACGATTATTTGGCCGTGCGACCAGAACGTAAACCTGAATTAGCAGCGGCGATTCAAGCTGGCAAATTACAAATTGGGCCATTCTATATCTTACAAGATGATTTCTTGATCAGTCCGGAAGCCAATGTCCGCAACATGGTGATTGGGCGCGACGAAGCGCGTAAGTACGGGCAAGAAGTACCCCTAGGCTATTTCCCGGATACGTTTGGCAACATGGGACAAACCCCACAAATGATGGCGCTAGCTGACTTACCAACGGCGGCTTTTGGCCGTGGCGTAACCCCGACTGGATTCAACAATCAAACCGGTGGTGCGGATTATCAATCGCAATATTCTGAGATGTGGTGGGAGGGTCCAGATGGCACGAAGATTTTAGGCTTGTTATTTGCCAACTGGTATAGCAATGGTAATGAGATTCCGACCGACCGGCAAGCGGCTAAAGTTTACTGGGATCAAAAGTTAGCTGATGCTGAAAAGTTTGCGGCGACTGATAATTTACTCATGATGAATGGGGTCGATCACCAACCGGTTCAAACGGATGTGACGGCGGCGATTAAAGTTGCTAATGAGTTGTACCCAGATTATGAATTTATTCACGCTAACTTCAAAGATTATTTAGCAGCCTTGCAAACCGACTTGCCGACCGACCTCAGTACGATCCAGGGGGAACTAACGAGTCAAGAAACCGATGGCTGGTATACGTTAGCCAACACGGCTTCAAGTCGGGTGTACTTGAAACAAGCCAATACTAAAAACGAACGCCAATTAGATAGTATTGCGGAACCATTAGCCACTATGGCATATGCGGCTGAAGCTTATCCGCATGACCGATTACGGTATGCTTGGAAATTACTGCTTCAGAACCATCCGCATGATAGTATTTGTGGCTGTTCGGTCGATGAAGTGCATCGTGAAATGTTGACGCGCTTTGCCAAGTCAACTGAAGTTGGTCGCTATGTGGCTCAAGAAGCCCTCAATAAATTAGCCCAACGGATTACCACCAATGATTTTGCGACCGAAGCGAAACCTTTTGTGGTGGTCAATACGACTGGGTATCCAAAATCTGGGTTGACGACTGTGACAATCGAATGGCAACGCATCAACTTTAGTGAACCCGGGACGATTCAATCACAACGGGCGCAATTAATGACCGCGCTGGCCGATTTACCGGCACTACAAGTCGTCGATGCCACTGGGCAAGCCGTGCCATTTAGGCTACTCAAACAAGCCGTTGAATTCCACTATGATTTGCCAAAAGATCGTTTCCGGGTGGCTTATCAAGCGATTGAAATCACGATTGCCATTAATGTGACTGACTTGCCGGCTTTTGGGTGGCAAACCCTGGCGTTAATGCCAGCAACGACGGTGCCAGCGACATTACCAGATGTTGACGCACAAGCAACTTCGTTTAAAAACGAGTGGGTACAAGTTGCCGTTGCGGGCGATGGTAGTTTAACGGTGACGAACCGTGAAACGGGACATCGTTATCAAGGGATGCTCGTCTTTGAAGATACTGGTGATATGGGGAATGAATATATTTATAAACAAACCGCCGATCACCAAGCGATTTTATCCACCGATTATCCCCATCAAGTTCGATTGGTTCAAGCAGATGACCTTGGAGTGGAACTGGAATTGACCAACCAATTGGCCGTGCCAGTTGCGGCGGACGAGACGTTATTACAGGAACAACAAGCCGTGGTTGATATTACGCAGCGGACAGCTAAACGTGCCAGTCAAACCAGTATTTTAACGATCAAGACGACGTTAACGCTGAGTCGCACAAGCCGGCAGTTACAATTTAAGACGCACTTTGATAATCAAATGCGTGATCATCGAGTACGCGTCTTGTTTAAGACGGGCTTGAATGCCACCACGCATCAAAGTGATTCAATCTTTGAAACGGTTACGCGGCCTAATCAACCAGCGGCCACTTGGCAAAATGAAACGAATCCGCAACATCAACAAGCCTTTGTATCAATCAATGACGGTCAAAATGCGGTCACAGTTGGTAATGTGGGGCTGAATGAATACGAAGTGTTACCAGCCGATAACACACTTGCAGTGACGTTGTTACGTTGCGTGGGTGAAATGGGTGATTGGGGTTATTTCCCAACCCCAGAAGCCCAATGTTTAGGCGCGTTTAGTTGTGACTATAGTTTAGAATTACATGACGCCACGACAGCACAAACGGTGGCTGCTTATCAACGCGCGCGCCAATTCCAAGTCCCATTCAGTGTGCAACCAACGGATCGACATGCTGGTGAACTGGCGGTGTCTGGGCAACAGTTGACGTTGAATACCCCTGAGTTTGCAGTGACGAGTTTGAAGCGGGCAAATAATACTGACGGTGTGACGTTACGCGGGTATAATTTAACTAAGCAACCGGTTACATTGTCGGCGCGTTATGGTGATCAAGCGGGTACGGCCGTTAACTTCTATGAAGCGGCGTTGCCACAAGTGACCCCAACGCAACTCGGACCGGTTGAAATCAAGACGCTATTATTTGCGTCAAAATGAGGGGATTATATGCAAGCGTTAGGCATTATTGATATTGGTGGCACGTCGATTAAGTTCGCGACTTGGAATGGGCAAACCATTCAAGACCGACATGCGATTGACACACCAGCAACTAAAGCTGACTTTTTTGAGTTAGTCACGATGGAAGTGACCAAGATGAAGCAGCAGCGCAAGATTACCGGGGTCGCGATTAGTTCGCCCGGTGCCGTGAATAAATTGACAGGTGTCGTTGAAGGTGCGAGTGCGATTCCATATATTCACAACTTTCCAATTCAAGCTGAATTGAGTGAACGCTTTGGATTACCCGTTAGCATGGAAAATGACGCTAACTGTGCCGCTTTAGCTGAATTAGACAGTGGTGCTGGTAAGACGGCCAATAGTCTGATTTTCTTGGTGATTGGTACCGGTGTTGGTGGCGCAGTCATTGTTAACCATCAAATCTGGCATGGCGCCCACTTATTTGGTGGTGAGTTCGGCTTCATGATGGCTGATGAGACACATATTTTAAGTGAACTCGGCACAGCACCGAGTGCAGTCAAACGCTATCTAGCAGCGCACCCGGATGTACCAGCTGTTTCTGGTAAAACGTTGTTTGAGTTGGCCGCTAATGGCGATGTCGCAGCACAACAAGAAGTCCAAGTCCTCTATCATGCGTTAGCCAAGGCAATCTATAACTTACAATATAGCTTTGATCCAGAAAAAATTGTGATTGGCGGTGCGATTTCGAATAATGCCCAGTTGATTCCGGGCATTAATCGCGAAATCGAAGCGATTCGAAAGCAAGTCAAGATTGCCTCAATTAAGCCAGATATTGTGGCTTGTCAGTATCATGATGAAGCGAACTTACGTGGGGCCGTGGTTGATTTTGAACAAACGTATGCCCAAGTCTAACTTTGAGGTGAATAACTCGTGACGATTAACTTTCCTAAAAATTTTGTCTGGGGTGCTGCAACATCGGGTCCCCAAACTGAAGGCAACTTTCATAAACCCCATCAAAATGTGTTTGATTACTGGTTTGCAACGGAACCCAGTGCTTTTGACAGTGGGGTCGGTCCAGACTTGGCGTCGAACTTTTATCATGATTACGAAGCGGACTTAGCGCTGATGGCCCAAGCCGGAATCAAGGGATTGCGGACATCGATTCAGTGGACGCGCTTGATTGATGATTTCGAAACTGGCCGGTTAAATCCTGAGGGCGTGGCTTACTATAATCGGGTGATCGATGCGATGCTGGCCAATGGCATTGAACCATATCTTAACTTGCATCATTTTGACCTGCCAGTTGCCTTGTATCAGCAGTATGGTGGCTGGGAATCGAAGCATGTTGTTGATTTGTTTGTGACGTTTGCCACTCAGTGTTTCAAATTATTTGGTGACCGGGTTAAAAATTGGTACACCTTTAATGAACCGAAAGTGGTCGTTGATGGCCAATATTTATATGGTTGGCACTATCCACAAGTTGTGGATGGGCCAAAAGCAGTCCAAGTGGCATATAACATGAACTTAGCTTCGGCAAAGGCGATTGCGGTATTTCATCAGTACTATCCACAACCAAATCATCAGATTGGCATTATCTTGAATTTAACGCCGGCGTACGCAGCTTCTGATGACCCCGCTGATGTGGCCGCGGCCGAATTTGCGGAACTGTGGTCGAATAACTTGTTCTTAGATCCAGCCGTATTAGGGCATTTTCCAGAAAAATTGGTCACGACTTTAGCAAACGATGGTGTCTTGTGGGATGCAACGGCTGAAGAATTAGCGATTATTGCCGCGAACACGGTCGATTGCTTAGGGGTGAATTATTACCATCCGTTCCGTGTGCAACACCCGGATGTTTCCCCCAAGAGTTTGCAACCATGGCTACCGGATATTTACTTTAAGGAATACGAGATGCCCGGCCGAGTGATGAATGTGGATCGCGGTTGGGAGATCTATCCGGCAGCGTTGACGGATATCGCCAAGAATATTCAAACGAATTATCATAATATCCCGTGGTTCATTTCAGAAAATGGCATGGGGGTCGCTGGTGAAGAACGGTTCTTAGATGCTAACGGTGTCGTCCAAGATGACTATCGCATTGATTTTATGCGTGAGCATTTAACGGCGTTACAAAAAGGCATCGCTGCTGGCTCTAATTGCCAAGGGTACTTTGTTTGGACGGCGATTGATTGTTGGTCTTGGAACCATGCTTATCATAACCGATATGGTTTGATTCGCGATGAGATTCATACGCAGACTAAGACACTGAAGAAGTCGGCGGCTTGGTTCAACCGGTTGAGTGCGACGAATCAATTTGAGTAGGCGATTGTAAAATAAACAAAAATCGGATTCACTGGCATTGCGGTCAGTGAATCCGATTTTTTAGTGGACTTATTTGAGTGATGTGACGTTGGTCCCAACACCGTAGATTGATTCCCAATCAGTGGTGAAGTCTTTGATGGCTGCGCCAATAGCTGGTGCTTTTAAGGCGGTGTCTAAGATGTCAACGCCCATCGTCGCAGCCTGAGCGCCCATTTCAAAGGCCGAGTTCACTTGTTGAACGGTGTGGAAGCTAGCGGCCAAGATCTTAGTTGAACTACCTTCACGGCAAATTTGCGCCGCAAGTTCACCGATAACTTCGTCGGCGTTGATGTTCATATTGACCATCCGGTTGTAGTAAGGTGCCAAGTAATCGGCACCGGCAGTCATGGCTAAGTAACCTTGGAACTTGGTGTAGATGGCGGTCGCCGTTACGTTAACGCCTTCGCTTTTCAGCTGTTTGATCGCGGCCAAACCAGCTTCATTAGTTGGAATTTTAATGAAGACATGGTCATCAACGTTTTCCAAAATCGTATGGGCATCGGTGACCATTTCGTCAGTTGTTTGACCAACGACTTGAATATGGAAACTGGCGTCCATCCCAATAATTTGCCGAATAGCTTTCATATGATTGAAGAAATCGATTTTGCCTTCTTTTTTAACAATCGATGGGTTTGACGTAACCCCACTCAACGGGATAATCCCGGCGTACTTTTTAATATCATCAATGTGCACTGTGTCTAATAAGAATTCCATGTTTTTTCACCCCTGTTGTTTTTTACACTCTTAATATAACTAAAAATGAAAGCGGTGCCTACAATAGTCAAATTGGATTCGAAAACAAGGTCGGTCTGGACCACTAGTGGCGGCTTGCGAACGAAAGTAATTCGCTTTGAACTGCACATATGTGCAACTAATCTAAATCTAAGATTCTTTGTGCGGTTTCAGCATCAGTGATCAAAGTTGTTAAGATCCCCATCTTCAGTAATGCGAGGATTGAAGGGGCTTTTGTTAATGAGCGTGCAATGGCAATCGCGTTAGGCACCTGCTTGATTTGATCTAATGGAATGGCAATCGTGCGATTCAAAAGATCACCACGCAAAATTTTGCCACGCTTATCAAAGAAGGTGCAACAACAATCCCCAATCGCTTGTCGATCTTTTAGGAGGTCGCGGTCATCAGGTGTTAAGAGGTCTCGCCAGCGACTACTCGTGTTGGTTAAAGGACCACCGATGCCTAAGAGGGCAATGTCCAGATTGTCCCAGCAATGTTTGATCTCGTGAAAATATTGCGAGGCCGTAATGCCATCCCGAATATATTGGGATTCTTGAACTGCAGCGGCGTCAACAAACAGACTGTGGCCGCCAAAAGCTCGGGCAGCATCATAAACGATGCCGTTAACGTGATATTGTGAATTCGACGGACTCGGGCCCCCCACTAACGGCACAAATGTGGCATCGGTTTGAATGGGATGGTGCAATTGCCCAATCATCCCGGCTAAAATTGAGCCCCAGGCAAAGCCGACAATATTGTGTGGCTTGATAATTTGTTTGAGATATAACGCGGCTTCATAGGAGAGGCGTTGTTCTTTGGCTTGATGATCAGCATGCGGTTCGTTGGCGATCACCACCGCGTTTTTTAAGTGGTAGCGTTGTTGTAATTGTTCTTCAAGGCTAAATAGATCAGTATTAAAATCATTGATTTTAATGTCGACAATGTTAGCGTCGCGGGCTTGCTTCAACATGCGGCTGATGGTAGTGCGATAAATATTAAGTTCTTTAGCAATCTGCGCCTGAGTATAGTCGCGGACATAATAGAGATAAGCGACTTTGGCGAGTAATCGGCGACGATTATCATTCATCTGAAAGGCCTCCTTGTCCGCTATGATAGCGGTTGATTTCAATTGCTAGTATAACGATTATTAAGCAGACTTGCATTAAGTTTTAAATCGATGATAGTTACGAGTGAAATAAATATCGTTTCATTTGATGCAAAAATAAGCCTTGACTTGAAGTGCCTCTCAACCGGTATACTAAAGCTATCTCAAATTAAGTGAAGGTGACACCATGCAAGTTTATACTGGTCAAACGGATATTAAATTATTTGAAAATCTCATTGAGACCCCCAGCCAAGTTGTCACACATTTGGTATTGGCTGCCGGTGAGGCCACGCCAGCCCATTTTGTCAATTATGATGTGATCGTGGTGCCAATTAAGGGCCAACTCACATTTGCAACGACTGAACAAACTGCTACGATATACCCCGGGAAAATCGTGCAATTACGACCGAATGAAACGCATCAATTAACGGCTCAAGTTGACAGTGAATTAATGGTTATTAAATCGGTACTAAAGCCAGTTGACTAACGCTTGATTTCGTAAAAGTCTGAATACGTTCAGGCTTTTTTATTTTTTCTGAAAGCTATAACTAATTGATTAGCTGAGTGGGGTAATCGGCTTGTTCATTCCATTAAAGTGATACAAGCTGTTAACCATGGAGCGATAGGCTTTTGCACAATTTAAAAATTATAATTTTATATAAAGGCAAATTACAAGTTTAATCCGAACAAGCCCGGAATCTTTCAATGGCAGTCTGTTGATGATGTATTTTTAAT
>NZ_BJDJ01000036.1 GCF_005405085.1 Lactiplantibacillus daowaiensis
GCTCATGTTTATCTGGCTACGGTCTACATTGCCTCAATTTGCATCTTACTTAAGTAGTTTTAAGACGGACCCTAGTTTCATTGAGAAAATTAATTGTTTCCAAATTTGTACAATCTTTAAATAGTCCATTGGCTTCGGTATAAGAACCATCATCAAGTAGCTCAATATTTAAACTAGTCAGGCCTGTACAACCTTTAAACATGTCATGACTACCGCCACCGATTCTGAAAACATCAACATCAAAACTTGTTGAACTTGTTAAACTAGAACAATAGGCAAAAAGGCTATCTTTGGATTTCACCTTACTCAGATCAATCCCATTTAATTTCACCGAAGTCAGATGATCACATTCATCAAGTAAGTAAGAGACATCATATAGTTTTTTGGGTGTACCTGTTGGTAAAATAATTGATGTTAATTGATGACTCGCTAGAAACATCCCATGCATATTACCAACATTTGTAATGTCCCAGCTACTGATATCTATATCGCCGATAGCACCACCTTGAAACATTTCTGTCATATCCGTCACATTTTTTGTGTCTAAGTTATTTAGATTCTCAAATGTCGCCTGAACATAGTCAAACATACCTGCTGTTGAAGTAGGGGCAACCACCACGCCATCAAATATCACTTTAGAAATATCGGTTTTATTCGTTAGCCATGGCCAATCCCATTTTGGCTTTGCTAAAGTCCCGGTCCCAATATGCAATACACCTTGATCAATATACCAAGTACTTGTCCCACATTGTCCAGAAGCAATCGCCGTGGTTGGAATTTCGGTTAGACCAGTCACATCGGTCGGTGCCGCTTGCACGGTAGTCAAATTATCCGTCGTTGATTCGGAAATCGCTTTCATTTTCAGCATACTTAATCGGCTATTGGTCCTAACGGGGATCACCACCTTGGCGGGCGCGACTTGTTCAACTTGTGTTGTTACTGGTTGTGTTGGCGCTGCTGCTTGAGATGGCTTACTATCAGTAGCGACTGATGTGGTCGGTTGCGGTGTATCACCGGCACTGTTGGTCTGTGGTGCCGGTGACTGACTAGGCACAGTAGCATTATCAGCCGATTTAGCTTCACTAGCTGGCGTATCCTCATTAGGTGTCTCTGCATCAGTTGCCGGTACCTTGTTATCGTCGTTAGCGCTTGGTGCTGTCGAATTGTCAGTAGCACTCGTTTCAGGACTAGTCGCATTGCTTGTTGTCGAAGCTGGCGTTGCCGCTTGTGCGGTGCCACTAGTTTTTAGCGTTGCGGTTTGATTACTCGCTGACGTCGCCGCAACGGTAGTTTGTGTGGGTGTTTCAGTGGGCGTTGGCTCGGTCGCGCCTTGTGCCAACTGATCACTAATCGCCCAACTACAGACTAAGACCCCTGCAAAAACCCATGTACGTCCCTTTTTGTACATTTTATAATGACATTTTCCCTCTGATTTTAGCTTCATTTGAACTCCTCCATGTCAAATATAACTATTCACATCATTAATTAATAACTAATAAAACATCAATGCCTTAATTATAATACACGTTCAGTTGGTTTAACATACTTGCGTCGAATTGAGCATGCTAAAAAAGTTACCCGGTCACTAAGTCACGCGACACCTAAAAAGCAACTGAACAGCTTATCCCATCTAGCTGTCCAGTTGCTTTTAAACTTTTATATTAGTTTCATTAAATGTAAAAGAAAATCGAAACGTACATTAATGCTGTCCCAATCATCACAAAGATGTGCCAAATCACGTGTAAATACTTAATATGAGGAAAGCTATACAGTAGCGCCCCTAAGGTAAAGGCCACGCCACCAGCAACAAGCAACCAAAAGCCCGTCACACCTAGGTTCAACCACAATTGGCGCCCACCAGCCAAACACATCCAACCCATCAACACATAAATAATCGTTTCAATCTTTTTCAACCGGCCCGGCCAGACAGCATTAACGGTAATCCCGGTAATCGCTAACGCCCAAATCGTCAGCAAAATCGTCCAGCCAAGCCACCCGCGAATCGCCAATAAACTAAATGGCGTGTAAGTGCCGGCGATTAACACGTAGACGCCGCTATGATCTAAAATTCGAAAGACTTCCCGGGCGCGTGTAAAGTACAACCCATGAAATAACATCGAACACGTATATAGCACCAACAATGAGCACCCATAAATGATAAATGCGGCCCATTCAATGCCACGCCCATCCTCATAAGCCTTAAGCATTAAAAAGACAAAGCCAACGATACTTAGAACTAAGCCGATCCCATGCGTGACGGAATTTAAAACTTCATTGGTTATTTGATAGCGCCGTGATGGCTGTTGCATGTTAATCACCTCTAAATTTCATTGATACTAGCATACCATCATATCATGTTAATATCAATACACCTAGTCTATAAAACTAGATGGTTAAATTTCCTAATTTAGGCTAATCCAAACCCATTAACGAAATTTCACGCTCATTGTAGCAAATATTTCCATATGGGAATGTTTTTGATTGAACCTAATTTTGCAGGGCTTAAATCTGCTAAAATGAGCCCATGGGGAACTAAAGGAGGACTTATTTTGAAAAGATTTGTTAGCTTGTTAGCATTCGGTGCACTAAGTGGTGGGCTCGCCTGGAGTCAACCAACCACGATCAATGCCCAAACCACCACTAAAGCCACGACAACGACTAAAAAAACGACGTCGAAAAAGAAAACCGCTAAGCATCATTATTTATTGGTCATGGGACATGGTGCTGGTGATCCCGGCGCGCGTGGTAACGGCACTAGTGAAGCCGTTTATTTACGCAACCACTTGATGCCACATTTGGCTAAATACGCCAAAAAGATTAAGAAGAGCAACGTGACGATTTATAATCCTAGCCACAACATCGTTCGGGATACCTTGGTCTTTCATAAAGGTTCCTATAAGATCAAGAAAAGTACCACTGTTATTATGTTTCATTTAGACGCATCTACCAGTGCTTATGCCCATAGTGGTCATGTCATCATCCATCAGCGCAAACCAACCGCTCGTGACGTACGCTTACGCAAAGTTATCAAACAATACGTCGGTCTAAATCCGGCATACAATGGCTATAGTTTCCGAACTAACCTACGGAACTGTAACGTCTTGCGCAAACGAGGGATTGACTACAGTTTGATTGAAACCGGCTTTATCACGAATAAGGCTGACTTTAAACATCTCAATAAAAACTTAGACAAGATTGCTAAAGGTTATGTTGAAGCAATTGCGAACGAAAAAATCAAATAGTATCAAAAAAAGCCGACATTTTTGTCGGCTTTTAATTTACCCGTTTACCCCTAGGTCAACCCCACCATCAACATGCAGGGTTTGCCCGGTGACAAAGTCATTTTGCATGAGATAAAGATACGCTGATGCGACCTCTGTTTTGGTCGCGACCCGTTTTAACGGCACCCCGGCACTAAAGGCCGTTGCTTGTTGTTGGACTTGTTCAGCAGTCAAATCGCGCCATAAACCGGTGGGCGTCCAAGTTGGCGCGACTGCATTCGCCCGAAAGTTGGGCGCTAATTCAACCGCTAGTCCTTCAACTAACGTATTGATAGCTTGATTGCCAATAATCGCGCCGGACGCATCATACGGATGACCACCGGCACCAGACGTTAAAATCAACGACCCCTGCGCCTTCAAATAGCGGGCGGCAATTTTGCTCAACTGTAAATTGGCAAAAAACTTGGCTTCAATGGCTTGGCGAATCGCTGCCACGGTATTATCGAGAAAGCCACCACCCATGGCCCCACCTAAAAATGACACCACGTGATCAAACTCGCCAGCTTGGTCAAAAAAGGCCGTTAAAGCCGACGCGTTTTGGGCATCCAACGCCGTACCGGCCACCGCATTTGCCGTCGCCTTTAACCGTTGCAGCGCGGCATCGACATGCGCTTGAGTATGCCCAATAATATGTACGTTGGCGCCGGCCGCTAAGGCTTGCTGGGCAACCACTTCACCAAAACCTGACGTCCCACCAACGATTAAAATTCGTTGTTGTTTTAATTGCATCCTACATTTCCTCCGATAGTTACAGATTAGTCTTATCATACCGCAAGATCTGATAACTCACTTGGATTTAACTCACGCCTATAAAACAGGTCCTAACAAAAAAGTGACCCGTCACCATTGACGAATCACAATAATTACCGATTTTCCTCAGCGTGCGCTGCGACTTGTTGGAAAATACTAATAATATGTTTATCAGCTAACTGATAGTGCACGTTGCGACCACTCCGCGTCCCAACCACTAATTTGAGGTCACGTAAGACCGCCAACTGGTGTGAAATATTCGATTGGGTTAAATTAAGACCGGTCGCAAGTTCGCCCACACTTAGTTTTGAAACCCCTAACGCATATAAGATGCGAGCCCGAGTTGGGTCCCCCAGCGCTTTAAAAATGGCCGTAATCCGGCCAAGTTCAGCCTCTTGGGGAATCAACTGGCTCAATTTAGCCACAATGGCTTGATGATCAATTTCTGGATTCATAATTACTCCATTTTCCGATTGTTGTTCCTGATTAAAGGTGTTACAATACACATGAACAGTCATTCATATGTCCATTCATTCATAAATCAATTATACCCATTCAAAGGTCGAATTCAACTGAGAAGGTAGGGATTTTCATGGCACATACGCACCAAATCAAACAACAAACTAGCGCCTTTAAAATCGGCGTCTTATTAAATTCAATTTTTATTGTCCTTGAAGCTGGCTATGGTCTATCCAGCAACTCACTAGCGTTAGTCGCCGATGCCGGCCACAACTTAAGTGATGTCTTAGGGCTCTTGATCTCTTGGCTTGCCTTGTGGCTCGGACAAAAAAGCGCCAACGACAAGTACACATACGGTTACAAAAGTTCTTCAATTCTAGCCGCTTTATTTAATGCGGTCTTTTTACTTGTCGCCATTGGCGCGATTTCCATCGAAGCGATCCAACGACTAAGCAATCCCGGTCCCGTCGCCGAATGGGATGTCATCATTGTGGCCGCCATTGGGATTTTAGTTAACGGCTTTACCGCCCTGCTATTCATGAAAGGTCAAAAACATGATCTCAACATCAAAGGCGCCTTCATGCATATGGCTGCTGATGCTGGTGTGTCAGTGGGCGTTGTCTTAGCTGGTTTCATTATCTTACAAACCGGCTGGTATTGGTTAGACCCCATTATTTCACTCATTATTGCAGTGATTATCTTGATTGGCACTTGGGGCTTGTTACGTGATGCCATGAACTATTCACTGGAAGCCGTGCCGAATAACGTCGACCAAACCGCAATTTATGACTACTTAGTCTCACAACCCACCGTTAACTCCGTCCATGACTTACACATTTGGGGTATGAGCACGACCGAGACCGCAATGACGGTGCATCTTTGTCGCTCGA
Source organism: Lactiplantibacillus daowaiensis (assembly GCF_005405085.1). Classification (GTDB taxonomy): domain Bacteria; phylum Bacillota; class Bacilli; order Lactobacillales; family Lactobacillaceae; genus Lactiplantibacillus; species Lactiplantibacillus daowaiensis. The sequence goes on from NZ_BJDJ01000036.1 coordinate 5,381, forward strand.
CGCTAACTGACAACAATGCCTTTTTAGAACGCCTGAATAAAGACCTTAGCGCCCACTTTCCACTAACGCATATCACGATTCAAATCGAACTGGGGAAGGTCGACTACGAAACCACTGATAACTCGATTTAAACAGCATTGGGCTCATAATTCGAAATAGTCTTCTTATGAAATTCAGAACTTTCATAAGAAGACTATTTTTAATTGATCCTATCTTTATTGCTAGCACATGGCATCAAAAGCGGGTTGTATCACGCTTTTTAATTTAACTTGATAATCCCCGCAGCCAGTAAAAACATATGCGTCACTACTGGGCCTACAAATGTAAAGCCGTGACGGTGTAAATCTTTAGCAACTCGAGCACCTAGTGGCGACTGCGTTGGCAACTCATCATCAGGTGCTGGCATCAGTAGCGGGGTCGCATCGACAAACGCCCACAAATAAGCACTAAAGCTGCCATACTCACGTTGTAATTGAATTATGGCCCGTGCATCGGTGATAATGGCCCGTAATTTACGACCATTATGCATCACACCAGGCGTTTGCATCAAGCGTTCCCAATCAGGTTCATCAAATCCCGCCACTTGTTCAAGTCGTAATCCAGCCATATGTTGGCGCAGCTTCGGTAACTGACTAGCCGCTGCCTGCCAACTTAAGCCAACTTGTAAAATACCGACCACTAATAACTCAAATAACACGTGGTCATCATGCGTCGGCGTGCCAAAGTAAGCGTCATAATCCGCTGGCCCCGCACTCGTAAAATCATCAAAATCAGTCGGACTAATCATTGTTCGTTGCCAACCAGTAGCCATTTTCAATCCGACTAAGCAAGGTGATCAATTGCTTAGTTTCAGCCACATCATGAACACGTAAAATCCGGCCGCCTTTTAACATCATCGCGGCTTCAGTGACTAAGGTCATTTGCAAGCGATCTTCTTTTTTCAGCCCGAGTAATAACCCGAGATAACCTTTCCGCGAAATGGCGACCATCATTGGCCGTTTCAAATAATTAAATTCATCGATATTGCGCATCATCACATAGTCTTGTTCGCCATGCGCTACTTTTGAATAGCCAATGCCTTGGTCCAGGGCAATCCGTTCGAGATCAATCCCTGCACGCGTCAAATCAGCTAAGTTTTGTTCAAAGAACTGCCGCATGCTACTCGTTAAATCATGATACTCTTGGTCCCGACTACTATGCATCGTGAGTAACCCCACGCGACTATCAGCCATCAATCGCAACTTACGTGGATCATCCGTAAAGGCATTCACATCGTTAATAATGCTGACGCCTTCAGTCACGACAGCTTGCATGACCGGATACTTATACGTATCGATCGCCAAGACCGCTTCTGGGAAATGTTGTTTGATGGCTCGAATATAAGGTAGTGTTCGGTCCAATTCAACTTCTGGTGTCACTTCAGTAAAACCTGGGCGCGTTGTTTGCCCATTAACTTCAATGACGTCAGCGCCCGCTTGTAACATCTCATCGACATGTGCCAAGACATCATCCATCGTTTCATAACGGCCACCATCATAAAACGAATCCGGCGTAATATTCATAATGCCATAAATCAATGGCCGTTGCGTCAAGTTAAAGCGATGGTCACCGGCCTGCCAAAAAACATCGTATTGTTTCATAATTTGTGTGAGTTGGCTTTGAACCATTGCCTGTTGTTGAAAGACTTGCGCCCAATGTGCAGTCATTTGGCGTGCTGCCGCCTGAGTGAGTAAGACGGTCAACGTTTCTGGACTCGCTTGGACGATCCCGTCAAGTTGTTGACATAGTTGGGTCAACTTCACTTGTTGCTCACGGGTATATTGGCTAAACCGCAAAACCACTTGTTGTTGACGATTGAGCTGCGCTGTTAAAGCTTGACTCGTAAAATCTCGTGCTTGGGCAAACGTACTGGTAATATCTTGAACAAACATCAGTGATTCACCTAACCTTTCTTAAGTTGCAATTGTTGACATAATTGAGCCGCGGCTTGACCGCGATGAGTTAACGGTAGCCGCCAACTATCGGGTAGTTCAGCTAACGTCCGGCCGAATCTCGGTAACCAAAAGAGCCGATCAAAGCCGCCTGAATACTGGCCAATTTGATGGCGGGCTAAATAACCTTGAATCGTCGCTTGCGCCGTGACAACCGTCCCATCTGGCCACGCAGCCGCCAAAGTGGCCCGCATCGTTGCTTGGCGATTGGCTAACGGCGTGTCCGCCAAAGCTGCCAGTAACGCTTGGTTGCGATCATAACCACTGACTGCTACACCTAGATCACGCGCCGTAGTTACCCCGTAAGCTGCTGGTAACGCGGGTAATTCAATCCCACTATCATCAGCAATAACTGCCCGTTGCAGGTGTTGGGCGGCATATTGCGCTTTTATGACTGCATTGTCCACATAACTCGTCGTCGTTTCAGCTGGAAACGTCAAGCGGTCGGCAACGTCTGTATATTGGACCGCCGTCAAGCCATAATAGGCCAAACAAGCGGCTAAGTCCTGGCTTTTACCACGATTATTGGATGCGATCAACCAAGTATTAGTCATGGGCAAACACCGGCCAACCCGCTTGCTGTAATTCACGCATCACGTAAAAGGAACCTGCAATAGCAATGGCCCCATTTGCCGCAACTTGTGTTTTTGCTAACGTGATCGCGGCCTGAATATCTGGCGCTGCAAGTACTCTAGGCTGACCGGCAGTCGTCATCGTCTTGGCCTCAGCGGCTAACGCCTCGGCTGACAACGCCCGTTCAGGATTAGCTGGCGTATTGGTAATCACGACTTGAGCAGCCGGCACTAGCTGTTGTAACATCTGCTCATACGCTTTATCTCGCAAGACGCCGACGACCCAGACGATTGGCCGTTGAGGCAATAAAGTTTGCACACTATGCACTAAAGCCTGCATCCCATCTGGATTGTGGGCGCCATCAGCAATCATTAATGGTGACCGTTGCAAAATGGTGAAGCGCCCCGGCACTCGGACATGCGCCAAACCGGTCTTAACCGCCGTTTCACTAATCGTGACGAGTTGGCGCTGTAAGACCGCAATCACGGCCAGCGCCAGACTCAAGTTTTGCAACTGATAGTCACCAACTAAGCCTAGCGTCAGTTGTGACCAGTCATATAACTGACTGTGAATATTGACCGTCGTACCCGTAATATCTCGGTGTACCACTTGGGTCTTTAGGGCTGCCGGGGTAACTAACGCGACCCCTTGATTGGCGGCTTCAGCTTGCAATACCGCGCGCGCGGCTGGGGCTTGATCGGCCAACGTGACGACCGTTGTTTTCGGCTTAATGATCTTCGCCTTATTATGGGCGATCGCCTCAATGGTACTGCCCAAAATGCGCGTATGATCTAACGCAATCTTCGTAAAGACCGTGACTTGTGGCCCCGCCAGTGCATTGGTTGCATCGTATTGGCCACCAAGCCCGGCTTCAACGATAGCCCAATCGGCCCCCACGTTTCGAAACCACACCATCCCGATCAAGAAGAACCATTCAAACACTGACACATCGGCTGCTTGCAGGCCCATATTCGTTAATACTGGCACGATTTCTTGATACGTGTCGATAAATTCAGCGGGTTTGATCCAGCGACCATCAACTTGTAATTGCTCGCGGGCATCATTGATCGCCGGACTACTAAACCGGCCCACATGATAGCCTTGCGCTTGTAAGACAGCTGCCAGCATCGCGCCCGTTGAGCCTTTGCCATTGGTGCCGGCAATATGAATCACATGAAAATGACGATCAGGCTGATTTAAATGCCGCATAATACGGCGTAATAAAGGCACCCGATTAGCTTCAGTCACTAACATGGCTTGATTTAATTGCGCCAATAATTGCGTATACCTTGCCGTAATCGTGTCCACGTTTGCTCACCTACTTTGCAATTCGTTGTAAAAATTCACGTTTTAAGTCTAAGTCTGCTCGGAATTGACCACTGTAATAACTACTTTCCGTTTGAACACCCGGTTTGCTAACGCCGCGCATTTCCATACACATATGCCGCGCTGTAATCGAAACTGCAATGCCAGCTGGGTCCAAAATCCGTTGTAATTCCTTGGCAATCATCACCGTTAACCGTTCTTGAACGTTAGGTTGTTGGCTGCAATAATCGATCAACCGTGGAATCTTACTAAGCCCAATGACTTGGTCATGTTGTGGGACATACGCCACTTGCACCGTCCCAAAGAACGGCAATAAATGATGTTCACACATCGAATAAAACGGGATGTCTTTTAATAAAACCATCTCAGTTGGATCAGTCACCTTAAATAGCTTGTAATTATCAAACGGTGCGGCCGTCTTAGTTGCAAATACTTCGGCATACATTCTAGCGACCCGATCGGGGGTTTCAACCAACCCAGGGCGATCAGGATCTTCACCAATCGCATCTAGTATCTCGCGGACAGCATGGCGAATCTTAGCCTGCTTACTTTCATCAATCATTTTGCTCACTCACATTTCCTACTTTTTTAATCCAACTTGAATCTTGATTCGCTGCCAGCATCGTTTGTACTTGTGGCCCCACGATTGGGTCATCGGCAGCAATCTCAGCAGTTGGTAATAACACAAAATTCCGTTCCGACGCATGGGGATGTGGGACTTGCAAGGTCGCCGTATCTAGTTTTCGGGCACCCCAAAAGATAATATCCAAATCAATCGTCCGTGGTCCCCAATGTACCAAGCGTTGGCGATGCAAGCCTTGCTCGATTTGATGCAAAACGGTTAGCAACGCGGCTGGCGTTAAGGTGGTCGTTAATGCAACCGACACATTATAAAAGTTGGCTTGGTCCCGCTTGCCCCACGGTTCGGTCTCATACCAATTGGAAATCGCCACGACCGTAATCGCCGGCCACGTTTTCAATTGAGTTAACGCGGTTTCAATATTTTTGACGCGCGGATGGATATTCGATCCAATGCTCAAATAAACCCGTTCCTCACTTGGCATCGGGCGTGCCCTCCACTTCAATCTCCACATCATCAAAGATACCGGGCATTGGCACACTGTATTTGCGAATCTTTAAGTTGATCGCATCGACCGTTGGAAACTGGGTCAATAATGTGGTCAACAAGTGATTTGCCAATGACTCAATTAATTTGTACGAGTGCGTGGTAACAAACGTATCGACCGCAGCCCGCACTTCCGCATAGTTAATGGTTTCATGTACATCATCATGTAAAACTTTGGTTTCAATCGGGTACTTAATTGCAATATCTAATGCCAATTGTTGCCCATTGCGGCGTTCTTCTGGTAACACCCCGTTAAAGGTATGGACCCGCAAATTATTGATCCGAATCATTCCCATAAGTATCCCTCTTCGCTGTTTTTAACTACCATAATAGCATGAAGATCCCATTTAATGGTAGTAATCCGACAAATCTCGCTAATTAACCAGTCAAACGTTTGGAATTAGCCAAAAAAATACGAACCTTCAGTAATGAAGATTCGCGTTCTGATTATGAATTTTGGGTGCCCGTTTCAAACTTAAAGATATTACCCAAATATTGACTAGTCAAACCAGGTGTTTGCTTAACAATAAAGGTCGCCACTGGTGACTGGCTCATTTGGGTCTGGATAAAGTCGGTTTGCACTAAATTGGCTAGTGATAAGACGACAAAGATGACCAAGTAACTGAGCACAAACGATACGGCCCCACCAGCCACACTGTTAACTTGTTTAATAACTGGTAACCAAGTAATCGTGCGTGAGATTCGACCTAGCATCCGAACAACAGCCCAACCTAATGACGTTAAAATGAAGAACGCCACTAAATTAACGACTAACGTACTAACTGTACTTTGATTAATTAATTTTAAACTCGTTAATAGACTCGTGATGGTACTGCCCAAAGGCTGATATAGCAACCGGGCAAAAATCAAAACGGCGACCGTGCCAACTAAATGGAGGATTTCAATCACAAAACCGCGATGAAAACCACGGAACAACGCCGACACGAGCAGTATTAAAATCACAATGGTAAAAATCATCGATAGACCCCCTTATAGCGTAGCCTCATTTTACCAGGTCATCCGTGGATTCCCTAGCGTGCTGCGTTAAAATTAATGATTATTTAGAGAGTCAGTTGGTTGCTTGACTTCCCGATTGAATTTCGTTAAAGTTAAACAGTAATTATTACCATTTAATAAGAACGGAGCTTTGACATGCGTTTCAAGCAATTTTTACTCGGCCTAGGCCTGATATTAGGTGTGGGTACGCTACTAACTGGATGTGCTGATCCGGCAACGACCACTAAAAGCGGTAAGATCAAAATTATCACGAGTCTAAACTTCTACGGTGAGACGGCCAAACAAGTCGCCGGTAAGTACGGTCAAGTCACGGCGGTTATTAACCGCCCAAGTATTGACCCCCATGATTTTGAAGCCACTGTTCAAACCGCTAAGCAAGCGAGTGACGCCGCACTCATCATTTATAACGGACTAGGCTACGATGGCTGGATGAGCAAATTAACCGCCAATAAAGCGAAGGGCGCGCGCGTCATCAATGTCGGCAGCGACGTCGCTCATAAAGCTGACGGGGCTAATGAACATGTTTGGTATGATCCCACAACCATGCCCAAGTTAGCCACTGCGATTGCCAAGCAATTGGCCGCCATCCAACCTGAGCATCGCCAATACTTTTTAACCCAAGCTGAGCAATATCAAGCTAGTTTAAAACCTTTAACTAAGATCATCAAACAACTCAAACAAAATGCGCGCGGCCAAAAAGTCGCTGTCAGTGAACCCGTCTTTGATTATTCGCTTAAGGCTTTAGGGTATAAAATCAGTAATAACCATTTTGCCATGGCCATTGAAGAAGGTTCTGACCCCTCACCAAAAGATATCAAGCAAATGCAGTCTGATATCAAGCACCATCGAATTGCTTTTTTCGTCGAAAATACGCAATCTGACAGTAACATCGTTGATAACATGGTAAAACTGGCCCATCGTTATCACGTGCCAGTTTTGAAGGTCACTGAAACCTTACCCGCACATCAAACCTATACGAGTTGGATGCTAGCACAATATCAACAGTTAGCCAAAATTCAAAAACAAGCTAAATAAAAATGGTGAATCGCAATGATTCACCATTTTTATTTGCCTTATTTCGTCGTCTGCCGTTCATCTCGTAAGCCTAACGCTAAGATAAACCCGACGATTTCAACTCCTAGCATGGTTAGAAAAACGGCGTGATAACCATGTAAGTTGGCCGTTAAAGTCGGTACGCCGGCCTTTAATTGTGACGCTGTGACGTTTGATAAGATCAACGTTGCAACTGCCACCCCAGCAGACCCTAGAATTTGCCGCACGGTCGTAATGACAGCAGTCCCATGTGAAATCAATTGGTTTGGCAATGAGTTAGCCCCCAAGGTGACCGCTGGCATCATGACAAAGGCATTCCCACCTTCAATTAAGGCTGCAATTAAAATCATCGTCAACAAGTTTAACTGCGTGCTGATTAAGGTTAAGACTAACCAGCCGACCACGATCATCCCCATCCCAATGAGCATGATCTGCTTGTAACCCAGCTTTTCTGCTAGCTTCCCAGTCAACGGATTCAAAATACTTAGGAAGACCGCGCCTGGTACTAAGGACATCCCAGAAATAAATGGCGAGACTTTTAAGATACCTTGATAGTAGAGTGGAAAGACAATCGTGACTACAATTAAAGCAATATACGAAATCGCCGTTAAGAAAATAGCTAAGTCATAATTAACTGTTTTAAGTACCCGCAATTCCAGTAACGGGGTCGTTAAATGAAACTGGCGATACGTGAAGTAAGCCACCGCTAAGATTGAAACGATTAATAGCGCACCAGCTAGTGTCCAGTTGACATTGGCTTTACCGATTTCATTAACGACATACAAAATACCCGCAAAGCCAAGTAACATCACAATTGAAATCACATCTAATTTAGATGGTTTGCTGACCATGACATCTTGGATCGTCGCAAAGCTCAATAAAATCAGAATCGTGGCCACCGTAATAAAGACTAAGAATAACCCGTGCCAGTCCGTAAATTTTAATACCACCCCAGAAATAATTGGGCCACTAGCTAGTGCTGAACCCATCACTAAGCCAGCCACGCCCATAGTTGAGCCCCGATCTTCTTCAGGTGTAATCGTTAGTAAAATCGATTGATACGATGGGAATAAGACCCCAACCGCCGCGGCTTTAATTAATCGACCAATCATCATAATCGTAAATGATGGGGCAAAATAAATAATAATTGACCCAACATCAAATAAGACTAGGACCGTTAAAAATAATTTCTTGAAACCAATATTATTTAATAGCCATGGACTAATTGGCATCATGACAACCATTGTCAACATAAAGCCAGTCGTCAGCCATTGAACGGTTGACGCAGAAATACCAAAGTCACGCATAAACGTCGGATAGACCGTCGATAATGACGATTGACTAATCGACATTGTCCAAGTACCTGTCAATAATGTGAAGATGAACCAGAACCGCCGTCGACCAGACAACGTAGGTTGCGTTGTATCCATCAAAAATTCCCCTTTTCTCACTTTAGAATAATTATTACCTAACAGTTACTATTTTAACCATTTTAAGGGTAAATGTACAGATATGAACTATTAAAACGAAAAAAACGCGTTAATGCAGCCACAACTTTCATCATCGTCGTGGACACATTAACGCGGTCTTATTTTCAATAATTATTCAGCGAGCATGGCCGCACTGACTTTTTCAAGTTTAGTCGCCTTTAAATCACTCTCATGGACGATCGTCATCTTGTTTAAGGCAATCACCGCACGATATTGTAATTCGGCCACGTTAATATCATCACGGACGTCATAATGCGTGATTGTAACGTAGGCGGAGTTCTCGTAAATCTTTTCGACTTTAGCATAAAAATCATAATCGGTATTACCGTTCTTTTGGCACTTGACCCGATCCCCCACAGCAATTTTTGCCATTACTATCACTCCACTTCATAAAATATGCTAATAACATAGCACGGAATGTCGGGAATAACAATTATTGCACTCAGGAATAGGCTAATTTTAAGTTAAACGTTAAGTCATTAAGCTAACGTTGATACTCTTTAACTGAAAAAACAACACAAAAAAAGGAATCGATTGCTCGATTCCTTCTAGTTTGCATGGCAACGTCCTACCCTCGCAGGGAGCGATCCCCCAACTACTATCGGCGCTAAGAAGCTTGACTTC
>NZ_BJDJ01000037.1 GCF_005405085.1 Lactiplantibacillus daowaiensis
AAATCCGTAACTCTAAATTAAATTTAGTCATAGTAAAACCCCCGAGATTGTTGTCCAATCTCGGGGGTTCACTTCAGATGTATCGCTTTTTTGTTCAACCACAAGTTGACCAACGTCAAAAGTCAGTTTTTGGTTATGAACTATTATTACGTAAGGAAAATCATGGCCACTGGTCCGTTCCAGAGAAGTTTACGGAACTCCCCTTAGACAAACAGGCGCATTTACTAGAAGAATTAGCAATGCAACTTTCAACCAAGGCAACTAATCAAGTGTTGGCGTTAAATCTCAATCGTGAACAAGCAGAAGATGATTTAATGTTAGGCACGATTATTTACTTGAAGAAACGTTTAAATCCAGCTGCGTTAACGATTGAACTAACTGAAAGTGCGACGTTAACCGAAATCCAAAAGTACAGCATGCTCTTTCATCAATATGGAATTAAACTGAGCATTGATGATGTTGGCACCGGTTCAAATACCTTTGACAATATCAAGAATGCGTTACCCTTTGTCGACCAGATCAAATTTGCCATGCAGAATTTGCGGATGAGCGGAAAAGCTGATCAAATTCCGACGGCTTTAGCTTTCTGGAATACGATTGCTAACGAATATCATCTCGACTTAATCTTAGAAGGCGTCGAGGATGAACAAGATCAACGAATGGCCCAGCAGTTGGGAATCGACTTACATCAAGGTTATTACTACGGTAAGCCACAACTCGCGGCAAAACATTCGCGGTCGCAGGCGCAAACAGCAAGCAAAGATCGTCAATAAGGAAGGTTAATCTATGACATGGTCTTACTGGCGGGTACCGCCATTTGTCACCAGCATCTTCTTTATCTTAGGGGTGTTGACACTTTATTGGGTGTTATTCAATTGGATAACCTCGTGGGTGCATGCCAGACATATTAATATTGATGACGATGTGATCAATTCATGGCACGGGGTCATTTACATGTTAGTGTTCGTCTTTAGCATGCAATCTATGATCGTTGGTCAAGCCGATGCTTGGCAATTTATGAATTTTCAAATGATTGCGATGATTTTTTGCGCATACTTTTTGAATATTCACATTCCGTATTACTATTTCTTCCCAGTGGTCGTCATTTACATGATTTTTGATCAATCGATTGGGTATTGGCAATCATGGGGGCATGCAATTACATTAGTCTTATTTTTCTGGGCATTAAATTATGTGCGTATTCATTTTCAAAATCACAAACTGGCACCATTTATTTACATGGGGGTTGAGATCCCATTTGGTGGTGTTTTATGGTTATGGATGAAATTGAAGTTTGATTTACCTTTGGATACGTACTGGCAAGAATGGTTATACTTAATCATTTTTGAAGTGTTATTGTATGTCTACGTCACGATGTTAACGAAAGACAGTGAGTTTAAATTACGGTTAGCGCAATTTGCTAGCCATGATGCATTGACGCAAGCCGAAAATTTTGCCGCATATACGGGTGAAATGAAGTTTTTGTTTGATGACAGTTCTAAAAATCATTTGAAATTATCGATGATGATGTTTGATATTGATCACTTCAAACATGTTAATGACACCTATGGTCATTTAGCTGGTGATCGGGTCTTGCAACATGTCACGGATGTGGTGCAAACGGTCATCAATGCCAACGATACGCAAGTCAAGCTTTATCGGACTGGTGGCGAAGAGTTTAATATCTTATTCCCAGGGTATGATTTAGAGTCGACCCAAACGATTGTCCGGCAAATTTTTATTGCGTTGAACCATATGGCGGTGAACTTTGGCGATCAACAGATTCCGATTTCAATTTCGGTTGGGGTATCATCGATGTCCGCTGATGATGCGTCACCAACTGATTTTTATAACCGAGTTGATCATAATTTGTACCATTCAAAGCGTAATGGTCGGATGCAGATTACCGTTAGTTAACGGTGTAGCTTCGCAAAGTTAACGAATAAAAGTAATGAATGAAAAGGCCTTGAAATCAGTTGATTTCAAGGCCTTTTTTTATGGATAGGTGCAGTATTGCTGCTGGATTAAATTAGCAGTCGTTTAACGCACGATCATAACCGAAATCGGGGCATATTTAGCCATATAGGCAGCTTGACTACCGAAATGGCGGGTGAAGCCTTTTTTCGCCAGTGACCCAATAATCAATAAATCCGGTTTGATGTCTGGAATAACTGATTTGACGATCGTTTCGCCAGGTTCACCTTCTGCAATCATCGCTTGTACATCTTTAACGCCAGCAGCTTCAGCTTGGTGTTGATAGTGCTTAATATGGGCGATTAAGGCATCACGTTCACCATGGACATAGTCTTTATTCAACGCTTGATAGACATTCATGGTTTGGTTTTCTAAGACCGAAGCAATTACTAATTCAGCTTGATCATGTTTGGCGCGATGAATCGCATAATCTAAAGCGAGTAACGCATCGGCCGAATCATCAACACCAACTAGGATACGTTTGAATTTTCTCATTTTGCGTCACCTTCCTTAGCTGCTAATTGGGCGGCATAACGCCGATTACCACGGTATAATTCGATCAAGGTCCATAAAAGTAAGGCAAGAATCGCGACAATTAAGACCCCGGCGATATTATTCGCGATAGCTGTTTGTGCTTTAGTTGGATTGTTGCCAAAGAACCCTTCAACCGCGGCCGGTAAGCCGAGTAAGTTCAGACCGGTTAGACCAATAACTGATAACCAGCCCAAGGCTTTGATCAGCCAGCTATTCTTAAATCGATGGCCCATTTCCACGGCACTATCAGTCATCATGAGTAATGGCAACATCGAAAATGGCAGGGCAAAGGCTAAGAAGACTTGCGAATTATTCATTAAATCATTTAACGCTTCATGTTCCGCAATTGCACTCTTGTTACTGGTTAACATGACACAAATTAGGACTGGGATAACAGATAATAACCGGGTAACTAATCGCCGTAACCAGAGGGGCATCCGCATATGAACGAAGCCTTCCATAATGACTTGCCCGGTTAAAGTCCCAGTAATCGTTGAATTTTGCCCTGAGGCGAGTAATGCAATCGCAAACAGAGCGGATAAAATACCAGAACGTGCCACGCCAATTAGGAGACCATTACTTAGTGTTGACGTGTTTGATAGGGCTTGATATAACCCGAAGAATGATGGGTCTTTAACCGCGCCGGTCTTGAAGACAGCCACACCCATGATCAAGAGTAAGGCATTCACAAAAAAGGCCGCTGTCAGTTGTATGTTGGAATCTAAGCTGGCAAATTTAACCGTGCGAGCGACGTCTTCTTCATCGCTATGATCGATCTTCCGGGTTTGTGAAATCGCAGAGTGCAAATATAAATTATGGGGCATAACCGTGGCACCAATGATGCCGAGTGAGCCGCTTAACGGTGTCATGCCACCAACTGTCTTATCAGTACTAAAAGTTTGGGTTGTTGGCATCAAACCGGCGAAAACTTGGCCCCAATTTGGTCCGGATAACGCAACTTGATAGACAAAAACAAATAAAATTACGAGAATCAAACAAACAACGATGGCTTCAATCTTACGGAAACCGATCTTCGTGAGTAATAATAAAATCAAAACATCAAAGACCGTAATAAAAACCGCAATGACGAGTGGAATGCCAAATAACAAGTACAGGGCAATCGCAGCCCCGATAACTTCAGCAATATCAGTCGCCATAATGGCAAATTCAGTTAGGATCCATAAGACGATACCAAGCGATTTACTTGTGCGCGCCCGAATCGCTTGCGCCAAATCCATCTGACTCACGATACCAAGTTTAGCGGCCATGTACTGGAGCAGCATCGCAATCAAACTTGAAATCAAGATGACAGACATCAATAAATATTGAAAATTTTGACCACCGGTAATTGAGGTTGACCAATTCCCAGGATCCATATACCCCACCGCAACTAACGCACCTGGTCCTGAATAAGCAAATAACGTTTTCCAAAAGCCAATGTCTTTTGGCACGGTAATTTTACCGTTAATTTCTTCGAGCGACGGGCCATTGGCGTATTCGATTAACTTATGTGCGCGTTGCCCTTTTTTTGTTTTACCCACAATGTTGTACCACCTTTCTACCTCCCAAAATTGACTTAATTGTACGCGTTGAAATGTCCTAACCCTAGTCGTTAGGGGAAAGGCTTCACAAATTATCGTCACTTACCGCCTGCTAGTGGTAAGCCCAGAAAACTTACCATGAATAAAGCCTGTTCGTGCTAGCAGTTGCGGACTTTTGACCGTTTGACTGATATCGTTTGTTAATTGGCTTTATAAACGAATGGCCAACCAGCAAAACTGTGTCGAATCGGCTTGTGAAGGCTGTAATTTTGTTCGAGATATGGTAAAGTCATCGTAGCGGAATGATTGTTGAAGCCGTCAACTAATTGATGGCGGTTAATTAATTAGTTTTTAAAACAGGTTGGATTGTGACTTAAAGGAAGTGAACCCCCATGTCAAGCACAGCTAAGACCATTACCCCTGTTGTGGCACCGGTAACTGGTCAAGTGATACCGTTGATGCAAGTTACGGATGCGGCCTTTTCTAAAGGTCTGCTGGGTATCGGTTGTGGGCTAAATCCGCAAACTGGGCAAGTTGTGGCACCAGTGACGGGACAAGTCATGATGGTTGCGGAGACGAAGCATGCGGTTGGGTTTAAGTTAAGTAATGGGGCAGAAGTGTTGTTGCATTTGGGACTTGATACGGTTGAACTAGCTGGTCGTCCGTTTCAAATACGTGTTGAAGTCGGTGACCAAGTTCAAGCTGGTCAGTTGATTGGGACAATGGATCTAGCCGCGATTGAAATGGCGCACAAAAAAGCGACGGTGATGGTGACCGTGACCAATGCAGCTGCTATCAATGCGACGTGGTTAAGTGCGGCTACTTCGAGTTATCAAGCAGGGCAAGTCTTAGCTGGCTTGACCGTGGCGCCTAAGGTTAGTGTAGCAACTGTTGAAACTAGTACCATGCAACCGGCTGAATTGGCAACGGCCATTATTCAAGACGTTGGTGGACCGGCTAATATTTTGAACTTGATTCATTGCATGACGCGGTTGCGTTTTGACTTAGCCACACCAAGTAAAGCGGATACGGTTGCTTTAAAACAACTAGCTGGGGTTTTGACAGTTACGCAAGCTGGTGGTCAATACCAAGTGGTCATTGGTGATCAAGTCGCCGCAGTTGCGGCGGCGATTCAGACGCAACTAGGTGTTGGTGATGTTAGTGCTAAACCGACAGTGGGGCATGCATTAACGGTGTTGCCATGGTTAAAGCGTGGCCTGAGTCAGTTTGTTGGTGTTTTGACTGCTTCAATGATGCCGTTGATTGGGGTCTTAGCGGGGGCTGGGTTGTTAAAAGGGATTTTAGCAGCGTTAGTTGGGTTTCACGTGATGACCACGGCTGGCGGGACCTATCTTGTCTTAAATGCGGTCAGTGACGCGGTCTTTTACTTTTTACCCGTGATGTTAGGCTATACGGCGGCGCAAAAGCTAGGGGCTAATCCGGTCACGCTAGCGGTCGTTGGGGCCGTCTTGACATACCCGTCACTAGTTACCGCCGCTAGTAAAACGACGACGGCCCATATCTATTTTTTCGGCTTGCCCACGACGTTGATGTCGTATACGGCGGCGGTTTTTCCAATGATTGTGGCCGCTTGGTTCGGTAAGTATATCGAAATCGGGTTGAAACGATGGTTACCGCACTATATTCAAGGGGTGCTACTGCCAATTATTGAAATTATTGTTTTAAGTGGTGTTATTTTATTAGGCATCGGGCCGTTAACGACGATGTTGAGCCAAGGCTTAGCCAATGGCATCATGGCGCTATTTGAATTTAATCCGATTATTTCTGGATTGTTAGTTGGCAGCTGTTACCAATTACTAGTCATTTTTGGCTTACATTGGGGACTAATTCCCATCGTTATTAATGATTTGGCAACTAACGGGCATAGTTACTTGAACACGATGATTTCAATTACGATGGTTGCTCAAGGCGGAACCGCATTAGCAATGGCACTTAAAAGTCGTTCGACCCGTTTACGTCAAGTAGCATGGGCGGCGGCCATCGCAGCTTTTTGTGGTATCACGGAACCGGCCTTATATGGGATTAATTTGAAGTATAAACGGCTCTTTGTGGTCGCGAGTCTTGCGAGTGGGCTTGGTGGTATGGTTGCCGGTGGGTTACATGTCACTAATTATGCATTATCAGGGGCCTTGATTGGTTTTTCAGCATTCATTACCCCGTCAGTGGGTATCGGACCCAATTTTTATGGCTACTTAGTGACCCATTATGGAACGTTAGTAGTGGCGGTATTGCTTGGTTTAGTAGTGAGTCTGGCCGGTAAACGGCCGGCGCAATCTTTAACTGACTTATCAGCCTAAAAGCGAATTGCTTGCATTTATTTGGATAGTCAGTTTACTATTAACTAAACTGATAAGGAGTGATTCAGATGAGTGAAGCAACTTTTAATCAAACAGAATTAGCAAAATATGATGGTCAAAACGGCCAACCAGCCTATGTCGCTATTGATGGCGTCGTTTATGATGTTACCGGTGTTGACGCTTGGGCCGGTGGCAAGCATCATGGCAATTTAGCCGGTCAAGAATTGACTAAAGTGATCGATGAACATTCACCACATGGTCGCAAAGTCTTACAAAACTTGCCAGTTGTTGGTAAGTACGTCGATTAAGCATCGGTGACTTGTCGTTTCCGGTCAGCTAGATAGGCGTTAAATTAATGAGGTTGCCAAATATGGCGACCTTATTTTTGTGCAAAAACCGGCCTTATCTACAACTAAGTAAACTGGTCATTTTAAAATAAGCATCGGCTAATTATGAAACCGCTCTATAATTTGTTACCAAATTGTTACTTATGAGCGTGGTTGTTGGTGTGCTATAGTGAACACTCGTAACTAACGAATAGGAGTGTTGGATAAAGATGCCACGAAATTGGAAAGAAGAAGTTGTATTTACGGCGATTATGGCGGGGTTGATGGTGTTTGTAATGACGGCCTACAATGTCGCGATGGCGCAGGGGTTTAGCAACGGCTTAATTCTCGCAATCTTGAGCGGCTATCCGCTCGGATTGTTGGTGGCAATTATCTTAGATATGTTGGTCGTGGGACCAATTGCCAAAACTTTAGCTTTCAAATATATCATTAATGATTACATGCGTAAAAAGACTGTTTTAATTGGGATTACGATCTCAGTCTTGATGGTTCTGGGCATGGTAACTTGCATGTCCCTGTTTGGGATTGCGGTGGAAGGTAAATTAAGCGGCGGTCATGTATTGGCTACGTATGGTCATACTTGGCTGTTTAATTTAATTGTCGCCTTACCGTTACAATTGTTGATCGTCGGGCCGATTGCCCGGGCGGTCCTTGGTAAAATGCAACAGGCCAGTGCTGATCGAGTTAACTCGGCAGTTTCTGAAGAAGAAGAATAGCCACAACTTAAAAAAGCGTTCAAGTTTAGGAAAAATCCGGACTTGAACGCTTTTTTAACTCGCTTTAGTTTGTGCCTGCGCTAAGGTCAGGAGGTAACAATAAACCAGATCATCCATTTGCTTTAAATCAAAGCCACTTTGACGTTCGAACTTTTCAATGCGATATAGGAGGGTATTGCGATGGATGAATAACTGTTGTGCCGCTTGGCGAACGTTACCTTGGGTCTGATAAAGTGCGGTGATCAACTGCTGGGTCTCCTCGGTCATCAATAAGGTATTGTTTAACAGCCCAAGTTCCGTGTGATGCTGGCTGACTAAGTCCGGGAGTAAACTGGCACTAATCGTTTCGATTGGATGCGTTTGTTGCGTGGCAAATAGCTGCTGTTCTAACGCATAGACCGCTGGTAATTGTTGCAGATCTGGTTGGACACTCCCTAGAAATAAGCGGGTTGTTGTGTAAAAGTCACTATCGAGTAATGTTAAGACCCCCTCTAAATCCGGATGCTCGGTTAGAAGTAGGGGGTGCTTGAATAATAAGTAACCGGTAGTATCACTAACAAAGGCTGCGTGTAAGACGTCATCAAATAAGTCAGCTAACGCCGCAAGCCAGTCAGTCCGTTGATGACAATCATCGGTGAACCGAACGCGAAATTGGAGGAGTTGTAATTGTTCAGCGTCGGTCACTGGGGCAGTTTTAGTGAGCCCGGTTAAAAAATCCGACCAGTGATCATGAGTGGTTGGTGCGACTGAAGGGTTAACCATTAGTTCTAGCAAAGCCAATTCGCGTTCACCTAATTGCGCCTTATCGAGGCAAATATACCGATTGGTTCCCAGTGGTAGGCAAACGACATTCGGCTGAATCAAGGGCATTGATTGAATCGTGGCTTCGGGATAGAGTGTCAGGAGTTCTTGAGCATTCATTGGTTAACCTCCGATCGGTTAGTGGGCGGCAGTTGCGGTTTTTAGTTTAGCAGCGACGGTCGTTCGTTCGAACCGCTGCCGGTGTGGGTTGTTGATTTGCGTGAGTAAAGCTTCGATTACCTGTCGGCTCAATGCGGGATAATCGGGGACGATCGTCGCACTTGTCGCATCATGGTGAGTCGCGGTTAATGTTTCAAAGTCGACCAACTTGACTGGTGGTTGGCTTGACGATGGGAGTAGACGTAACTGCTGGCAGATGATGTCACTTTCTTCAGTGATTAATGCCGTAATTTGATGTTGGTTTAGATAAGTCTGCAGTTGATCACCATCTTGGCATGCTTGCAAGTCCTGCGCCCAACGTAACGATACTTCTGCGGTTTGTGGTTGGGCTAATGCCGCAACGTAACCCATAAACCGTTCACTAGTTGGACCAGTGAATGTTTGCCAGAAAGCAGTATGGGTTAAAAAGGCGATCCGGTGATGTTGTAAGTGCTGTAGATATTGACAAGCGCGCTGTCCACCAGCAACGTGATCACTAATAACACTCGGTACCGCCAACGCAGCAGGATGTTGATTTAAGACGACTAACGGTAACTGGTTAGCTGCAAGTGTCATTAAGTGTGGTAATACGGTGGTCAAGTCGTCTAAATAATAGAGGACGCCAGCAAATTGGTCAGTCAGTTGCGTCAATGTTAAGTTGAAAAAATCGGTGGTCGACATGACTTGTAAGTGCCATGAAGTCCCGTTTAAAGCAGCTCGTAACGCTTGTTGATACTGATTGTTAGCAAGTGTTGGCATGACTAACAGAATCTGGTTTGGTGGTGTTTTTTGATGTGCTGTGACAAAGGTCCCTTTACCTTGAATCCGATAGACAAGCTCTGCTTCGACTAAGTCATTGAGCGCGCGTTTGGCCGTGATCCGACTAACCCCGTATTTAATTGCGATGGCAGTTTCACTTGGAAGGCTACCATTAGCGGCGTATTTTCCTTGCAAGATTGCCAAGCGCAAGTGCCGATAGATTGTTTGATATTTCGCCATTTTGCCACCACCTGATATAAGCCGTTATACCAACTTTTTGGTTTAAATTTTATTGACTAGTATGATTCTAGCGGCTGGCATGCTATCTTTCAATCAAGAAACTATATCAAAAAGTGTTCAAATTATATCTTACGAACAATAAAATGTAATCGCTAACAATCGTGGCATCAGTATGATTGTTTTAGCAGGGGGTGTGAAGAATGCAGCTTCAATATTTAGGTACGGGGGCGGCTGAACGTGTACCGGCGCTATTTTGCCATTGCGACTTATGTCAATTAGCGCGTTGCCAAGGTGGTAAAGAGGTGCGAACCCAAACACAAGCGTTAATTGATGGTGGCCGATTGGTGATTGATTTTCCTGGCGATAGTTATTTACACGCGTTGCGGCAGCAGGTTGATTTTTCTGACATGACGCAATTACTCTTAACACACTGGCATAGTGATCATTTGTACGCTGAAGATTTGGCATTGCGGATGCATGGCTATGGGCAACAGTTGGCCGAGCCACTCCAAGTGTATGGTAATGCGACAGTTGAAACATTCTTTCAACGGGCATTAACATTGGAAGGTCGGCAAGATCCAACGCGGCTTAACTATCATTGCCAACAAAATTTTACTCAGTTTCAAGTGGCCGATTATCAAGTTTGGATGTTAGCAGCTGAACATGGGCACTATCAAGGAGACTGTTCTATTTATGCCATTCAAGATGCGGCTGGCAAGACGTGTTTATGGACTCACGACTGTGCTAGTTTTACTGAGGCCATGTATCGTTATTTGGTGAGTCAAGGATTGCATTTTGACTTGGTTTCACTGGATTGTAATGAGCAGCAACAAGCCGGCCAACCTGGTGGTCCGCATATGGGCTGGCCGGATAACCAACGCTTGATTCAACGGTTCCGTGAATTGGGACTAAGCGATGATCGAACGCGCTATGTTGTGAATCATTTTTCGCACAATTCAGGATTATCACATGCTCAGATGGTTCAGTTAGTTGGCCAAGAAGCAGTCGTGGCCTATGATGGCTTCACGGTCACGTTTTAATATCGACAGTTAAAGGAGAAAATCGCAATGATGACATGGCAGGGACTAAGTCCCCAAGCATTAACCGCTATTCAGCAAATCATCCCAACGCGCACCACGACTTTAGACATCGTGGTGACGTGTCAGGCTGGTGCCCCAGGCATTCAGGTGGTCGGTGATGGCCAACAAGCACGATTAACTTATGGCAGTCGGGTCGACTTACTGCGGGGCGCCGTTATCTTAGTGCATGAAGCGCAATGGCAGCGCGCATTTACCGTGACCCAACGACCCCAATTCGAAACGATGGCCGCGATGATCGATGTTGCCCGCAATGGGGTGCCAACCGTCGCGATGCTCAAGCAAACCTTACGCCGGCTAGCGCGGATGGGCTATAACGAGTTATGGCTGTACCTAGAAGATGTCTTTGAGATTCCTGAACAACCGTATTTTGGACAAAGTCGCGGGCGTTATCAGCAAGCAGAATTACATGAGTTAGCCGTGTATGGAGATTTATTAGGTGTCACAGTCGTACCAGCTGTACAAACGTTGGCGCATTTGCATAACATGCTCAAATGGGATGCCTTTGCGGAGATTAAAGATACGGATGAGACCTTACTTGTGGGGGCACCGGCAACAACGACTTTTTTGACACAACTTTTGACAGCGGCTAGTGCGCCGTTTACTACTAATAAAATTCATATCGGGATGGATGAAGCATACCAATTAGGGCGTGGTCGTTACATGGACCAACATGGCTTTACCAAACAGCAGACCTTGATTTTAGCGCAACTACAATTAGTGGTGCAATTGACTAAGCAGTTAGGATTAGACCCATATATGTGGAGTGATTTGTGGTTCACCTTTGCGTCAAAAAAGCATGAGATGTATGATCCTGATGTCCATTTTACCCCGGCCTTCAAAGCGAGTTTACCACCCGTGGGGCAAGTTTATTGGGACTACTATCATGAAGATGTTGCGACTTACCAGCAACGACTGCAGCAGCATTTTGAATTAAGTGATCAAGTCGTCTTTGCCGGTGGCTTGTGGACTTGGAGTGCGCTAGCGCCCAATCAAAGTAAGATGTTGGCGACAGTGAAGGCCGGATTGACTGCCGCCAAAACAAGCGGCGTCAAGCAAGTCGTGGCGACACTTTGGTTTGATGACGGTGCCGAAGTGCCATTAAGCGCGGCATGGTACGGGCTCCAAACTTTTGCGGCTTATCAATATCATGACCATGTCACTGCCAAGGTGATTGCGACTGACTATCAAATCATGCAACAGGAGTCGCCCACTTTTTATCAACTCCTAGATCAGTTTGATAACTTTACCGGCGATATTAATCGCGATGCGGATAACGTCAGTAAAATCGTCTTATATGAGGATTTGTTATTACAACGCTATCAACAAAACTTAGCGGCACTAGACCTTGAATCGCAATATTCACAGTTGTTGGCGCAGCTTAAAATGGTCAAAGTTGCACCGGCACATCAACTGATGGCCCAGTTTTACCAACAACTAGCGACAACGGTGCTAATTAAAGCCCGGGCGTTATCAGCCATCGCTCAGTTGGGGAACCAGCAGCCAGATCCGGCGGTAGCGACTAACGCGTTAACCTTGATTCAACACTATCAACAGGCCATTGAACAATTATTAACCAGCTATCGGCAAGTGTGGTACCAACAACGGCGTGGCCAAGGGTTTGAAGTGATTGACCAGCGCTTGGGCGGTCAACTGGCCCGCTGTTTGACGGTACGCGCGCGGATTCAAGCTTGGGCTCAGGGTTTGGATTCATTAGCAGAACTGCAGGCGCCGAGGTTACCGATGGATAAGCATACGAACGGGCTTGTGGGCCATGGGTTATATCGTGAAATTGTGAGTGCCAGCGACTTATCATTTTAAGGAAATGCAAGCAGAAGAGGCTGTGACATAAGTCTCTAGAAACAAAACAGGTCTGGAAAAATCTTCGGATTTTTCCAGACCTGTTTTTGAT
>NZ_BJDJ01000038.1 GCF_005405085.1 Lactiplantibacillus daowaiensis
GTTGGGGGATCGCTCCCTGCGAGGGTAGGACGTTGCCATGCAAACTAGAAGGAATCGAGCAATCGATTCCTTTTTTTTGTCTTTATTTAAAAAGCCTCAAGTATCGTCAACGGCCTACAATTGAAGTCTTATTTACTATCGAGCAAACAGATACAAGGCTAGGTGTCTTATAAGTAATATAAATGCCCCAGGTTAGTTGCTACTTACAGATGAACCGCTAGCAATGCCAAAATAGTCATATTAAAAGCCACCTTAGTTAGTCCATAGCTGAGGTGGCTTTGAGTATAGGGTGTTAATTTTGGGTCAGCTCATTAATCAAGCTTTGATAGGAGTTAAGATTTTTTAGCTGAAGGGTATTTAGATTCTTGAGTTTCGTATAAATATAACCAAATACTTGGCCACTATCGGGACGGTTTTGATTGGCTAAAACGACCAGCATGAGATAAATTTGCCGATCACCGATTTTGACGTCGTGATTGAATGCAATTGCAAAAACTTCATAGGCGTCTACAATTCGAGCGGAAGCATGCGGAATTGAGACATGGTTTAAAATTAATTGATTACCCGCAGCTTCACGAGCAACGAGGGCATCGGTTTCGTCAGTAGTTAATAACCCCTGTTCTTGAAAGACATTCAGGCCAGCCTGTAGAATCTGATTGGCGTGGTGATAGGGCTCATCCAAATAAACAAAATGACTTTTAGGAAAGAAGTTAGCTAAGTTTTCTTGAATATAACTTTCGCTACTGAGGTTCTTTAACTTATCCAGTTCATCTTGATTGATGACACCATTGAAGGTACTGTCAAAATGAACTGGCAAGCGTAAATCGTTTGGGTGCAGGCCGTTGCCGATGATGAGATCATAGTCAGTATATTCTAGCCGTGTCGCAAGTTGTTCTTTGGAAAAGACCATTTCAATGTTCATGTTGGGGACTTGTTCCGTGATAATCATTTTGTTGATATTAGCAACCGATTGACGCGTGGCATACATGACAGTGCGAACATCGCGGGCCGCTGGTGTTTCAACGGCGTGCAAAACGTATAATGCGATATAGTCAGCGTCAATCTGAACAGCATCAAAGTCCATTTGTAATTTTCTTGCCAAATCAAACGCAAAATCAAAGGCAAATGGATTTTGGATCTTGAGATAACGAATTTGTTCAGACAATGATGCTGGTACAAAGGTTGGAAACATGGAACTTCGGCACAGATGATTAAAGATCTCTTCAGTAAAGTTATGATTGAGGCTATCTAACGTATATTGTGTTTTAGTGGCTTCAATCGCAGCGTGTACTTGGCGAATCGTCAGGCTATTGAGAAGTGTCATTTTAGCATTGAAGAATTCGGCTAGCACCGCAGCGAGGTTTGTGGCAATGCCATGGTCTAAAAACTCAGACAAGAGTGTCGTTACTGTTTTTTCAAAAGGTTGTTCGGCTACTAATGAACAAGCCAGTATTTGCGCATTGAACTGTGTTTCAGTTAAGTAATCAAATAAGCGTTCTGGCAACGCACTACGAACAATTTCAGCTGAGTTAGTGGTATTTAAATTAAAGTCTAATTGTTTTAGTTGACTCGTAATCAGTGCATGATTATCGATGATTAGCGCGGCTAAAACATCAATTTTAGAAATATGCTTGATTTTAACAGTCGTACCAATTCGCGGCCGTAAACTAATTTTCAAAATATTTTGAAATTGACGATTAATTTTTTCGACACTATTTAGAATATTTTGGCGTGATAAAAAGGTTCGTTCCATTAATTCTGCTAAGGTAATATTGGGACGAACTAATAAATAAAATAACACTAGGTTACTTTCGTTATTAAATCGTGTCAATAATTGATTGAAGTTAGCGGTATTTAAAATGAGTAAATGATATTTTTTAATGCTTTCAATCGAACCAATTTTTTCATCTGTTAACAAGGCATTGATACGGGCAATATCACGGACGATTGTCCGCCGTGATGTTGTCAGTAGTGTTGCGAGTTCTTCCCCCGATAGATCGTGTTCTTGTAGTAACAAAATGATTCTTAATTCTCGTGAATTTAGCATAGTTTATGAACGGATCCCGCGCTCCATTCGTTTCAGTCCTTCCTGTAATTTCGACATTGGACAAGCAATATTCATTCGGAGATAGTCTTGATCACCATAGGTCTTGCCGGGCATGATGCCAACGTGGCCGGTGTTGATCAGCTTGTCTTGAAGTGCCGTTGAGGATAAGTTCAACTTAGACACATCCATCCAGGCGAGATAGGTTGCTTGTGGTTGCGTGAAACTAATTTCTGGCAAGTTCGTTTGTAAGAACTCAGTCAAATAATCGAAATTGTTTTGTAGGTAACTAATTAATTGTACCAAATAGTCAGCCCCAGTGTTATAAGCGGCAATTTGAGAATCAATCCCGAAAATACTGGCAGAAGAGAGCGCATTTTTTTGCTTGAGTTCAGTTAAAAAGGCGTCGCGTAAGTCAGCCTCTGGAACGAATAAGTAAGAGCCAATCAAGTCGGGGGTGTTGAACGTTTTAGTCGCTGAACAGCAGAGCACGACATCAGTTTGCGTAAAGGTGGTTACGGGCGTATAAGTGTTGCCAGGATAAATAATATCTTTATGAATATCATCCGAAATCAAGAAGACGTGATATTGTTGGCAAAGGGCCACGATTTGTTTCAGTTCTGTCGCTGAGAAGACTTTCCCGGTTGGGTTGTGCGGGTTCGTCAGCAGTAAGACTTTGGTGTTACGCTGTGCTAATACGGCTTCTAAAGTGTCCCAATCAATTTGGTAAGCTTGTTGGGCACTGCCGAGGCGAACAGGCATTAATAGGCGATCATTGGCCTCAATGACATTATAAAAGGCATCATACATCGGGGTAAAGACGGCAACACCGTCACCGGGGTTGGACTTTAAGCGGAGCATGGTTGCAATTGAGAAAACCACACTAGGGCTATATAAAATCCAATCTGAATCCACGGCATAATCGTTTTGTTGTTGGAACCAGTGCATAATACTATTTTTATAGTCCGCGTGATTCCAGCGGGTATAGCCGTAAATCGGATGCTGAATCCGTTTTTCGAGCGCATTTTGCACGCCTTCGGGAACTGGAAAGTCGGTATCAGAAATCGAGAAGGGGATAATATCGGCCCGACCAAATCGGTCTTGAATATAATCCCATTGCGTACTATAAGTGCCTTTACGGTCAATAACGTGATCAAAATCATATTTCATTATTATCATTCCTCGCTATCATAAAGTTTAAATCGTCAGTCAGTTTTAAAGGTGCAACAAAAGGCAGCTGCTGATGCATAACTGCCTTTTGTCTGGGATGATTGAGTTTAGTATTATTTATCTTCAACTTGAGCAAGCTTAGCTTGTTCTTTTTTTTCACGCCGCTTGAGCCAAGCAGTCTTGAACGTGATGATGAAGAAGACATTTAAGAAGAGCCCGATGGCGACACAGAGATAGAACCAGTACCATGGCTTTTCAAGACCGATTAAGGGGTCAAAGATCCCAATCCCAGGTGCCATCCGTTGCACGTTCAACATAATCGTGATCGCACCAGTGATCCCACCGGCTAACGTATTGGCCGCAATCATTGGTAATGGGGCAGCTAAGGCATATGGAATGGCCGGTTCGGTCGCGACAGTCATCCCAACGATGAATGCACTCCAGCTAGCGGCACGTTCTTGTTTTGAGAAGAGTGATGGTTTGATCCAAGTTGCAATCGCTGCAGCCATTGGTGGTAAGAGGGTCACGACCCCCACGATCCCATACCAGTTGTAAACGCCAGAACTGAGTAATGAGAAGCTAAAGAACCAAGCGGTCTTGTTAATTGGACCACCCATATCAAAGGCCAACATACAACCAACTAGGAAGCCACCAACGAGCTTCATGGAGGTTGGGATGTTCTTCAAGAAGGCCAGCAAGATACTCATGATCCACCCCATGAATGGTCCTAAGAGGTAGTATGTTAACAGGCCAAAGACCAGTAAAGTGACAAACGGGATAATCATAAACCCTAAGATAGATTGGAAATTCTTACCCCATTTCACTTTCTTGAAGTATTTCACGAAGTAACCGATTGATAACCCAACGACAATGGCACCTAAGAAGCCAGCACCAGATTGCGTCCCTAATAGATCAGTATCGTTAGCCAAGTAGGTGACTAAAAATGCGGGTGCAAAGGCGGGTTTATCACCAATTGCAAAGGCGATATAAGCCCCCATAATTGGAATCATGAATTGGAACCCTAAGTTCCCAATGCTAGTAATGACCCAAGCAAGTGATGGCGAGACCCCTTTTGATAATGGGGTGTTCGGCATCCCGAACTGGACCATCATACTCCCGATGGCAATTAATAACCCACCACCGATAACGAATGGCAAGGCGGCAGATACCCCAGCCATTAAGTAACTCATCACACCATCGGTAACGGCATCTTGCTCGCTACCTAACTTCACTTTTGAAGCGGTAAAGATTTCGGCCTTATCATCAATATCATCAAATAAGGTATCAACTTCTTTAAGGGCTTCAGAAACGGGTAATTCAACGACTTTTTTACCGTTAAAACGTTGTTTGTCTTCATCCGTCATCCCTTTACCTAAAGCTAAAATGACGTAATTAGCAGCTGCGATTTGATCAGGTGTTAGCTTGTTTTCGACACCGCTAGCGCCTTGGGTTTCAACATGCACTTCATAACCTAATGATTTGGCTTTTTCTTCAATGGCTTCAGCCACCATATAGGTATGGGCAATCCCAGCTGGACAATTGGTTACGGCAACAATTTTAGTATTGGCCATCCCAAATTCCTCCTTTTCTAGCTAATGGCTTGATTGATTGCATCCAACACGGCTTGTTGATCGCCAGTGTTTAAGATTTCAACAAAGTCTTTGTGGACGAGCTTACGACTTAAACTCGCTAATAATTTCAAATGCACGTCGCCAGCATCGGCGGGAACTAACAAACTAATAAAGGTATGAACAGGTTTGCCATCTAATGAATCCCATTCGATGGCTTGACTACTGCGACCGAATAAAATGGTGGCTGTTTTAACGTTATTGGACTTTGCATGTGGAATCGCCACGCCATTGCCAAAGCCAGTGGTCGATTCTTGTTCACGTTCATGATAGTCGGCCACCAGTTGGGCTTCATCACTCACGATATCAAGTGATTTTGCTAATTGCGCTAATTCCTTTAAAATCTCATCTTGCGTACTACCGGTTAATGAGGCTGTGACATAAGTCTCTAGAAACAAAACAGGTCTGGAAAAATCTTCGGATTTTTCCAGACCTGTTTTTGATAT
>NZ_BJDJ01000039.1 GCF_005405085.1 Lactiplantibacillus daowaiensis
AATTAGTAGCAAACATTTGCGAAGTCAATTCGCTAGCAAATAAATTTTTGAACAACTTTAAATGAGCTTTTTAGAACTCATCATTAATTTGAGAGTTTGATCCTGGCTCAGGACGAACGCTGGCGGCGTGCCTAATACATGCAAGTCGAACGAACTCTGGTATTGATTGGTGCTTGCATCATGATTTACATTTGAGTGAGTGGCGAACTGGTGAGTAACACGTAGGAAACCTGCCCAGAAGCGGGGGATAACACCTGGAAACAGATGCTAATACCGCATAACAACTTGGACCGCATGGTCCGAGCTTGAAAGATGGCTCTGCTATCACTTCTGGATGGTCCTGCGGCGTATTAGCTAGATGGTGAGGTAACGGCTCACCATGGCAATGATACGTAGCCGACCTGAGAGGGTAATCGGCCACATTGGGACTGAGACACGGCCCAAACTCCTACGGGAGGCAGCAGTAGGGAATCTTCCACAATGGACGAAAGTCTGATGGAGCAACGCCGCGTGAGTGAAGAAGGGTTTCGGCTCGTAAAACTCTGTTGTTAGAGAAGAACATATCTGAGAGTAACTGTTCAGGTATTGACGGTATCTAACCAGAAAGCCACGGCTAACTACGTGCCAGCAGCCGCGGTAATACGTAGGTGGCAAGCGTTGTCCGGATTTATTGGGCGTAAAGCGAGCGCAGGCGGTCTTTTAAGTCTGATGTGAAAGCCTTCGGCTTAACCGGAGAAGTGCATCGGAAACTGGGAGACTTGAGTGCAGAAGAGGACAGTGGAACTCCATGTGTAGCGGTGAAATGCGTAGATATATGGAAGAACACCAGTGGCGAAGGCGGCTGTCTGGTCTGTAACTGACGCTGAGGCTCGAAAGTATGGGTAGCAAACAGGATTAGATACCCTGGTAGTCCATACCGTAAACGATGAATGCTAAGTGTTGGAGGGTTTCCGCCCTTCAGTGCTGCAGCTAACGCATTAAGCATTCCGCCTGGGGAGTACGGCCGCAAGGCTGAAACTCAAAGGAATTGACGGGGGCCCGCACAAGCGGTGGAGCATGTGGTTTAATTCGAAGCTACGCGAAGAACCTTACCAGGTCTTGACATACTATGCAAATCTAAGAGATTAGACGTTCCCTTCGGGGACATGGATACAGGTGGTGCATGGTTGTCGTCAGCTCGTGTCGTGAGATGTTGGGTTAAGTCCCGCAACGAGCGCAACCCTTATTATCAGTTGCCAGCATTAAGTTGGGCACTCTGGTGAGACTGCCGGTGACAAACCGGAGGAAGGTGGGGATGACGTCAAATCATCATGCCCCTTATGACCTGGGCTACACACGTGCTACAATGGATGGTACAACGAGTTGCGAACTCGCGAGAGTAAGCTAATCTCTTAAAGCCATTCTCAGTTCGGATTGTAGGCTGCAACTCGCCTACATGAAGTCGGAATCGCTAGTAATCGCGGATCAGCATGCCGCGGTGAATACGTTCCCGGGCCTTGTACACACCGCCCGTCACACCATGAGAGTTTGTAACACCCAAAGTCGGTGGGGTAACCTTCGGGAACCAGCCGCCTAAGGTGGGACAGATGATTAGGGTGAAGTCGTAACAAGGTAGCCGTAGGAGAACCTGCGGCTGGATCACCTCCTTTCTAAGGAATATTACGGAAACCTACACACATCGTTGAAACTTTGTTTAGTTTTGAGAGGT
>NZ_BJDJ01000040.1 GCF_005405085.1 Lactiplantibacillus daowaiensis
TCAACTTGTTCTTTGAAAACTAGATAATATCAAATATATAATTTTTCATAATGAAACCGAGAACACCGCGTTTTTTGAGTTTTTTAAAAGAAGTTTAATCGCTAAACTCAATTAATCGTGTTTCCGTTAGGAAACAAGGTTAAGTTAACAAGGGCGCATGGTGAATGCCTTGGCACTAGGAGCCGATGAAGGACGGGACTAACACCGATATGCTTCGGGGAGCTGTACGTAAGCTATGATCCGGAGATTTCCGAATGGGGCAACCCAGCAGTTTTAATCAACTGTTACCACTAGATGAATACATAGTCTAGTTGGAGGTAAACGCTGTGAACTGAAACATCTCATTAGCAGCAGGAATATAAAGAAATTTCGATTCCCTAAGTAGCGGCGAGCGAACGGGGAACAGCCCAAACCAAAGTGCTTGCACTTTGGGGTTGTAGGACTGAACATTTGAGTTACCAAAAAGTTTGATAGTCGAAGGATTTGGGAAAATCCGCCATAGATGGTGATAGCCCAGTAGATTAAATCAAGCTTTCTCAGTTCAGGATCCTGAGTACGGCGGAACACGTGAAATTCCGTCGGAATCCGGGAGGACCATCTCCCAAGGCTAAATACTACCTAGTGACCGATAGTGAACCAGTACCGTGAGGGAAAGGTGAAAAGCACCCCGGAAGGGGAGTGAAATAGTTCCTGAAACCATGTGCCTACAATAAGTCAGAGCGCGTTAATGCGTGATGGCGTGCCTTTTGTAGAATGAACCGGCGAGTTACGATCCCGTGCAAGGTTAAGACTGAAAAGTCGGAGCCGTAGCGAAAGCGAGTCTGAAATGGGCGTTTTTAGTACGAGGTTGTAGACCCGAAACCAGGTGACCTATCCATGTCCAGGTTGAAGATGCGGTAAAACGCATTGGAGGACCGAACCCGTGTAAGTTGAAAATTGCTGGGATGAGGTGTGGATAGCGGTGAAATTCCAAACGAACTTGGAGATAGCTGGTTCTCTCCGAAATAGCTTTAGGGCTAGCCTCGGATGAAGGATCATGGAGGTAGAGCACTATTTGGACTAGGGGCCCGTCTTGGGTTACTGAATTCAGATAAACTCCGAATGCCATTGATTCATATCCGGGAGTCAGACGATGAGTGATAAGATCCACCGTCGAAAGGGGAACAGCCCAGATCACCAGTTAAGGTCCCTAAATGTATACTAAGTGGAAAAGGATGTGGAGTTGCACAGACAACTAGGATGTTGGCTCAGAAGCAGCCACCATTTAAAGAGTGCGTAATAGCTCACTAGTCGAGTGATCCTGCGCCGAAAATGTACCGGGGCTAAGTATACTACCGAAACTGTGGATGTGACCATTAGGTCACGTGATAGGAGAGCGTTCTAAGGGCAATGAAGCAAGATCGTAAGGACTTGTGGAGCGCTTAGAAGTGAGAATGCCGGTATGAGTAGCGAAAGACAGGTGAGAATCCTGTCCACCGAATGACTAAGGTTTCCTGGGGAAGGCTCGTCCTCCCAGGGTTAGTCGGGACCTAAGTCGAGGCCGAGAGGCGTAGACGATGGATAACAGGTTGAGATTCCTGTACCAGTTAAATGCGTTCGAACGATGGAGGGACGCAGGAGGCTAAGATGTGCATCCTGTTGGATTAGGATGTCCAAACAACAAGTCTTTTGATGAGTCAAATGCTTATCAATTTAAGGACAAGTTGCGATGGGGAGCGAAATTTAGTAGCGAAGCGTCTGATGTCACACTGCCGAGAAAAGCTTCTAGTGAGTATTTAACTGCCCGTACCGCAAACCGACACAGGTAGTCGAGGAGAGAATCCTAAGGTGAGCGAGTGAACTCTCGTTAAGGAACTCGGCAAAATGACCCCGTAACTTCGGGAGAAGGGGTGCTGATCGCAAGATCAGCCGCAGTGAATAGGCCCAGGCGACTGTTTATCAAAAACACAGGTCTCTGCAAAATCGTAAGATGACGTATAGGGGCTGACGCCTGCCCGGTGCTGGAAGGTTAAAAGGATGGGTTAGCTTCGGCGAAGCTCAGAATTGAAGCCCCAGTAAACGGCGGCCGTAACTATAACGGTCCTAAGGTAGCGAAATTCCTTGTCGGGTAAGTTCCGACCCGCACGAAAGGCGTAACGATCTGGGCACTGTCTCAACGAGAGACTCGGTGAAATTATATTGTCCGTGAAGATGCGGACTACCCGCGACAGGACGGAAAGACCCCATGGAGCTTTACTGTAGCTTGATATTGAGTGTTTGTACAGCTTGTACAGGATAGGTAGGAGCCATAGAAACCGGAACGCTAGTTTCGGTGGAGGCGTTGGTGGGATACTACCCTCGCTGTATGACCACTCTAACCCGCACCACTTAGCGTGGTGGGAGACAGTGTCAGGTGGGCAGTTTGACTGGGGCGGTCGCCTCCTAAAAAGTAACGGAGGCGCCCAAAGGTTCCCTCAGAATGGTTGGAAATCATTCGCAGAGTGTAAAGGCACAAGGGAGCTTGACTGCGAGACAGACAGGTCGAGCAGGGACGAAAGTCGGGCTTAGTGATCCGGTGGTACCGTATGGAAGGGCCATCGCTCAACGGATAAAAGCTACCCTGGGGATAACAGGCTTATCTCCCCCAAGAGTCCACATCGACGGGGAGGTTTGGCACCTCGATGTCGGCTCATCGCATCCTGGGGCTGTAGTCGGTCCCAAGGGTTGGGCTGTTCGCCCATTAAAGCGGTACGCGAGCTGGGTTCAGAACGTCGTGAGACAGTTCGGTCCCTATCCGTCGCGGGCGTAGGAAATTTGAGAGGATCTGTCCTTAGTACGAGAGGAC
Source organism: Lactiplantibacillus daowaiensis (assembly GCF_005405085.1). Taxonomy (GTDB): domain Bacteria; phylum Bacillota; class Bacilli; order Lactobacillales; family Lactobacillaceae; genus Lactiplantibacillus; species Lactiplantibacillus daowaiensis. Next base: position 2,825 of record NZ_BJDJ01000040.1, read on the forward strand.
CGGGATGGACATACCTCTGGTGTACCAGTTGTGCCGCCAGGCGCATCGCTGGGTAGCTACGTATGGATCTGATAAACGCTGAAAGCATCTAAGTGTGAAACAGACCTCGAGATGAGATTTCCCATTCCTTTATGGAAGTAAGACCCCTGAAAGATGATCAGGTAGATAGGTTAGAAGTGGCAGTGCGGTGACGCATGAAGCGGACTAATACTAATCGGTCGAGGACTTAACCAAGTATAAAGGTGTTCCGTTCATTAAAGAAAATAAAAATTTGATATTAGCTAGTTTTGAGAGCACAAGTTGTTTTCAATAGTGTGGTGACGATGGCAAGAAGGATATACCTGTTCCCATGTCGAACACAGAAGTCAAGCTTCTTAGCGCCGATAGTAGTTGGGGGATCGCTCCCTGCGAGGGTAGGACGTTGCCATGC
>NZ_BJDJ01000041.1 GCF_005405085.1 Lactiplantibacillus daowaiensis
ATACTCGACTGGCAAACACCGTATCAGGTTATGCTGACAAATTTGTCCAAAAATTCGGATTAAATTTGCAATCTACCTTTAATGCAAAGTGGTCACTACCCGTTTCTTCTTGGTATGGATTCGAATCGTGCTGAATTTTACCATCCGCAAAGTTAATGATTCGGTTAGCATATTGAGCCGCTAATTCTGGATTATGTGTCACCATGATGACTAACCGTTCGGCTGATAATTCTTTGATCAAGTCCATAATTTGCACACTAGTCTCAGTATCCAAAGCCCCGGTTGGTTCATCACATAACAAAATTTCTGGATCATTCGCAATCGCCCGCGCAATCGCGACTCGTTGCATTTGGCCACCCGATAGTTGATTTGGCCGCTTATTCATATGTGGTCCTAAACCAACGCGTTCAAGTGCCTTAATTGCTTTAGCCTTTTTCTCGGCATTACCAACACCACTCAACGTCATCCCCATTTCAACGTTATTGAGGATGCTTAAATGACCAATGATATTGTAGCTTTGAAAAATAAACCCGACTGAGTTATTTCGATACGCATCCCAGTCGCTGGCTTTAAAGTCTTTGGTTGATTTACCCTTAATAATCAAATCACCAGAGTCATAAACATCTAAACCACCGATGCCATTTAACATCGTGGTCTTCCCAGAACCACTTGGCCCTAAAATCGCAACGAATTCTCGTTGCCGAAAAGCAACTGACACATCGTCGAGTGCCTTAGTCGTAGAATCACCCACGTGATAATACTTTTTAATGTGTTTTAATTCCAGCATCTTACATAGTCCTTCCCTTTGGCTGTGTGGTTACGATTAACATAACTTGTTGTAACTATATCATTAATCTAATAACCTGTCGCCAAGGACGACTAGTTAATGGTTAAACACATAAATATACCGGGCTAACCGCCAGTTTAATAAGTATTTTTGGCCATCCGCCGCCTGTAACGCAATCACTTGTAACTCTGGATTTTTATCAATGACTTGCAACTTTTGCCCCAAATGTAGGTCGGCATATTGAAAGTACTGAATCATATCTGGTTGTTCTAAATAACTATGGATTGTTAAAACCTGTTGTTCATTAATTTGTGCTAGCACTTGTAGTTCATCGGTCGCCCGTTCATCAATCTGGATACAGCCCCCAAATGGACTATGCGTTGGCTGAGCCAAAACGATATTTAACCGATTAATCAACAATTCATCATTAACCGCTGCTAACGTCCAAGCTTGGTTAGGTATTTTTAATAACGGTAAATCTAAAGTTTTGGAGAGCCAAACTTCAAATAATCGGTAACGATAAATTAATTTCCATGCGGCCTGTTCCCCAGCCGAACTTAATTTAATTTGACCATACTTTTGACGTTGTACTAACCCCTCAGATTCCATATAGGTCACCATTTCCGTGACCGACCCCGCCGCTACTTGCAGTAGCTCTGCAATCTGTTTATTACTCGTTCCTCCTTGTAAATAGCTCGCTTCAAAAATCGCTTTTAAATAATTCGCAACACTCTTTCTCATTCTCCCACATCCAAATCTTTTTCTCGGTTGCCCTAAAAAACATTTTACTTTTAATAGATTTATTGTACAATAATAATCGTTCTAAGAGTTAAGAAAGGGGAAATTAGTTTGAGTGAAGGAAAAGATGCAATGGGGCGCAAGCATAAGTTAATTGAATATGCGAACGGTCCTTCATTGGAAGAAATTAATGGGACGATCGAAGTTCCTAAGAATATGAGTTTTTGGAAGACGTTATTTGCCTATTCAGGGCCAGGTGCCTTAGTCGCAGTTGGGTATATGGATCCAGGTAACTGGTCAACGTCAATCACCGGGGGGCAAAACTTCCAGTATATGTTAATGTCTGTCATCTTGATTTCAAGTTTGATCGCGATGTTACTACAATACATGGCTGCCAAACTTGGTATCGTGAGTCAGATGGATTTAGCGCAAGCGATTCGGGCGCGCACGAGTAAGTCATTGGGGATTGTCTTATGGATTTTAACCGAATTTGCCATTATGGCCACCGATATTGCGGAAGTCATTGGGGCCGCAATTGCCTTGTACTTATTGTTCGGAATCCCACTCGTCGTGGCCGTCTTCATTACGGTCTTTGATGTTTTGGTCTTGCTATTATTAACGAAAATTGGGTTCCGGAAAATTGAAGCAATTGTTGTTTGTTTAATTTTGGTTATCCTCTTTGTTTTCGTTTATCAAGTTGCCTTGTCAAACCCTGATTGGGGCGGTGTGATCAAAGGGTTAGTCCCAACAGCAGCAACTTTCTCAACATCTAAGAGTGTTGCCGGCATGACCCCATTATCTGGTTCTTTGGGGATCATTGGGGCGACGGTTATGCCACATAACTTGTACTTGCATTCAGCTATTTCACAAACACGGAAGATTGATCATAATGATGAAGCCGATGTGGCTCGGACGGTTAAGTTCGCCGCTTGGGATTCTAACATTCAATTAACATTTGCGTTTGTTGTTAACTCATTGTTACTTATCATGGGGGTTGCAGTCTTCAAGAGTGGTGCGGTTAAAGATCCATCATTCTTCGGTTTATATGAAGCCTTATCAAACACCTCAATGTTAAGTAATGGTATTTTAATTAGCGTTGCCAAATCTGGGGTATTATCCGCCCTCTTTGCAATCGCTTTGTTAGCTTCTGGTCAAAATTCAACCATTACCGGGACCTTAACTGGGCAAGTTATTATGGAAGGTTTCGTTCATATGCGGATGCCATTATGGCTACGACGCTTAGTCACCCGGTTGATCTCAGTGATTCCAGTTTTGATTTGTGTCATGTTAACTAGTGGTAAGAGTGCGATTGATGAACATACCGCACTGAATAACTTGATGAATAACTCGCAAGTCTTCCTGGCCTTCGCGTTGCCATTCTCAATGTTGCCACTGCTCATGATGACTGACAGTTCGGTTGAAATGGGGGAACGTTTCAAGAACTCGTTCTGGGTCAAAGGATTAGGTTGGTTATCCGTTATTGGTTTAACTGTTTTGAACATGATTGGCTTACCTGATGCCGTTGCTGGTTTCTTTGGTGATAACATCACCGCTTCACAAACGACATTAGCCAACATTATTGCTTACATCTTAATCGTTGCGATTTTAGCGCTACTTGCTTGGACAACCTTTGATTTACATCGGGGTAACAAACGTTATGCCGCCCAACAATTAGCTGCTGCTGGCAAGGAAGGGGCTAACTAATGAGTACAAAATTCCAACGGATCCTAGTCGGGGTCGATGATTCTGCGGACGCCCTACTCGCTTTTGACTATGCCATTCATCAAGCGATCCAAGACGATGCTGAATTAGTCATCGTCTCGGTCTTAGAAAACGATGAAATGAATGTTTATCAAGCCTTAAGTAAAGATTACGTTCATGGTGAACGTGACGAACTCGAACAACATATCTTGAAATATCAAAAACAAGCTCAGGATGCTGGTGTTGCTAAAGTTCGGGCAACAATCGCTGAAGGTGAACCTGGCGAAACGATTGTTAAAGACGTGATTCCACATATTGAACCAGACTTGTTAGTCATTGGGTCAATTGCTAAGCGTGGTATCGCACGCCGCTTTGGGAGTCAAGCCGCTTATATGGCTAAGTACTCGCCAGTCTCCGTCATGGTCGTTCGTTAGACCAACCATTTTTCCTAATCAAAATACAGCAAAAAGCTCGCTCAACAATCGTCGTTGTGAAGTGAACCCCCGAGATTGGACAACAATCTCGGGGGTTTTACTATGACTAAATTTAATTTAGAGTTACGGATTTC
>NZ_BJDJ01000042.1 GCF_005405085.1 Lactiplantibacillus daowaiensis
GAGGCTGTGACATAAGTCTCTAGAAACAAAACAGGTCTGGAAAAATCTTCGGATTTTTCCAGACCTGTTTTTGATATAATAGAAAATAAAAAAAGAGCATCGGTCGCACCCGATACTCTACGAAATTATCCTCGAAAGGACATTCCTAATATGCAAGATTATTATAACATGAATCAAACCACTTTGAGTATCGCCTTGGATTACCAACCAGAAGAGCATCATCCTGCTCGTTACATCAATCAGCTTGTTGAGAGTTTAAAACTAAAATATGATTACCAGTTTGGCCGTCCGCGGGAATATAACCTCGGTGCCATGTTAAAACTGGTCCTTTTAGCATACTGCTATGGCATTTTCAGCAGTCGTAAAATTGAACAGTTTGCCCGTGAAAACAAGCCAGCTGGGTGGTTAATTGCCGACCAAATTCCATCCTACCGGACGATTTGTCGCTTTAGAATTTCTGATGAACTGGCCACTTTGACAACCGATAGCTTATCACAGCTAACCCAATATCTTCGTCAAAATGGCATGATTGATGATGTTTCATTTATTGATGGAACTAAGATCCTAGCCGACGCCAACAAGTATAGTTTTGTTTGGAAGAAGAATACGATACGATTTGACAAGATGAATCGCGAAAAACTCGTTGACCTGTTAGGCGAGCTTCATGAAGCTAAAATTGTCGGTGAAATTCCGGCAGGATCAGAGCTGACTCCCGAACTATTGGATATCATGATTAGCAAGGTTGAGGATCACTTAGTGGTCCTTAATGAAACCGTGGAAGCAACTAAGCAGGTTTCCCCGAACCCAGCCAAACAGCAACGCCGGACTGTTAAATCACAAAAACGTAAGTTGGATAAACGACGTGATAAAATGCGTGAACACCAAGCACAGCGAGCTATTTATGATCAACGTAACAGCTACTCTAAGACGGATCACGATGCCACCTTTATGCGGGTCAAGGAAGATCCGATGCAAAACGGTCAATTAAAACCTGCCTACAACGTTCAAATCGCCACGAGTAATCAGTTCATTACGGGATATCGGCTTTTCCAAAATCCAACCGACACACGAACCTTACAACCGTTTATTGAACATTTAAAGGCCAACAATGTGTTAGGTCACACCATCGTTGCCGATGCCGGATACGGTTCCGAAAGTAATTATCGGTACTTGGAAGATGAATTCGGTCAGCATACCGTTTTGATTCCCTACGGCACAATGCTTAAAGAGAATAGTCGAAAATGGCAAAGTGATGACCGTAAGGTTATGAACTGGGACTATCATGAAAAAGATGATTATTTTATCAATCCACAAAACGTCCGGTTTAATTTTAATGCTTATCGTCAACGGACTGATAAGTATGGTTTTACCCGTGACTTTAAAGAATACATTGCCGAAAAGTATGATGAAAATCATCAACTAATTTCCGCGGCACTAACACCAAAAGGATATCTTAAAAGGATTTCCGTGAACGAAAATTGGGAATATTTCAAATCGAAACAACGAGAATTACTTTCAGCTCCAGAAACTGGTCAGATCTACGCTCAACGTAAGATCGATGTTGAGCCAGTTTTTGGCAAGATGAAGGCTTCTTTACATTTCAATCGATTCTCGGTGCGAGGTTTCGACAAGGTCACCAAGGAAGCCGGAATCGTAATACTGGCGTTAAACATTATGAAACTGGTCACGGTAGGGACCAGCTTTAAAAATCAAAGGCGTAAACAAATGGGACGAGAAACCAAAATTCGGTTTCTCGTCCCATTTACTTGTACAGAGGCTAGTTATGTCACAGCCTC
>NZ_BJDJ01000043.1 GCF_005405085.1 Lactiplantibacillus daowaiensis
TCATAAGGGAAGGCATTCCCTATTTCTATACAATTCAGAAATCTTTTATGCATTTACACAAGATATTTTACGCTCTCTTTTTATAATTTGATGTATCAGTTTTTAGCAATTGCTTTACCAATTGTAACTGTTCCATATGTTTCACGAACATTAGGAGCGTCGGCACTAGGGGAATATTACTATATTGCAGCCGTTGTTTCGTATTTTAATATTGTTGCTATCTTAGGAACGACAGATTATGGGCAACGAGAAATTGCCAAGAGGCAAGGTAACAAAGAGGCTCGAAGCAAGCTATTTTGGGATATATTCTATTTCCGTTCAATATGTACATCCGTAACCCTTATTGTATATGTTCTGTTTATCTTTATTTTTCCTTCAAGACATCATGTATTATTAATAATTAATTTCCTGAGTTTTGCTTCCTGGATATTTGATGTCAGCTGGTATTTTCAGGGAATGGAAAACTTTAAAGTAACTGCTATTCGAAATGGTCTAGTGAAAATACTTGCGACTATTCTAATCTTTATTCTTATCAGGAAGCCTAGTGATGTTGCACTTTACACTTTCATTTATGTTATAGCAGGGTTAATTGGGAATTTAACGATGATTCCATACCTGAAAGATGAACTTGTTTTTAAGAAGTTTCAACTAACTGATATTTTTAGCCATGTAAAAGGAATATTAGGCCTTTTCTTACCGGTGGTAGCAATTCAGCTATATACCGTTTTGAATCGAGTAATGCTTGGTGCCCTAAGTTCAAGCACTCAAGTTAGCTACTTTTCTCAAATTATGACAATTATTAACCTCTCTTTATCAATTATGTCAGCATTTGTGGGGGTATTAACCCCACATATTGCTAATATTTATAGCAAAGGCTTAAGGCAGGAAATAAAGAAGTTATCTAAATTAGCTATTAATTTCGTTTATTTATTAGGCCTACCTATGATGTTAGGATGCCTAGTTTGTGGTAGTATTTTTGTGCCAGTCTTTTTTGGCTATCAATATAAACCATCAATTCCGATTCTTTACATTTTAAGCAGTCTCTTTATCATTCTTGGCTTTGGTCAAGTTTTAGGAGTCTTCCTAATTTCTACTGACCGTCAGGGAAGCTATACGGTTGCTGTTAGTCTTGCCGCTGTTGCTAATTTAATTTTAAATTTTGTTTTCCTTATTATATTTCACAAGGGAGCAGTAGGTGTTTCTATTTCAACAATTGTTTCTGAAACAATTGCAACAGGTGTACAAATGTACTATCTTCGTAATATTTTGGATATGACTAATTTCATAACAGGCTTTTTCCGGTACGGTTTAATCTCGTTAATTTCGATCTTACCGATTGGATTATTAATCCTTTTGACAGGTCTTTCATCACTCATTAAATTAATTTTGATTATTATCTTTGCAGTCCTTGCTTACTTCTTAATATTAATCTTGCTTAAGGATAGAGCATTTAACTATATATTGGGACCGATAGTAAAGAAATTTTATAAAGGATATAAATATAAAGAAAATGAATAGAGTGTAAACAAGGCTTTCTTGATTAGTCAAAGAGGAGTAATATTTTTATTATTGGTAGATTGCAAATTTAATCCGAATTTTTGGACAAATTGGTCAGCATAACCTGATACGGTGTTTGCCAGTCGAGTA
>NZ_BJDJ01000044.1 GCF_005405085.1 Lactiplantibacillus daowaiensis
ACTTAAATAAATGATGCTTCCAAGGTGTCCTGGAGTCCTTTGAACCCTCGGTGGATCCGCTTCAGAGACTTCTCGTTATAAACATTAAACTGAGAAACCAGGAAGCGATCCAGTGAATCTTCCGTTGGAAATTGTTCTTTGTGGTGGGTGGTGCGCTTGAGATGCTTATTAAAGTTCTCAATCAGGTTAGTGGAGTATAGTGATTGCCGGATAGCTGGTGGAAAGTCCATGAAAGTGAGTAAATTCGGCATTTTAAGCAGATCTTTGATTAATTTGGGATAGGTCTGATGCCAGTTGTTGGCGAACTCATTCAGTTTCAGTTCGGCTGCTTCACGGTTGGCGGCCCGATGAACTTGTTTAAAGTCACTGATCACGGCCTTGCGGTCTTTTACGCGAACTTTGTTCATCAGATTCCGCCCAACATGAACCAGGCAACGTTGTCGTTTGGCTTTAGGGAAATGCCGATTCAAGCCTTCATCCAAACCAACTAACCCATCGGCCACAAACAACAGCACATCTTTAACGCCCTGCTTGATCAAGGTTCCCAGCAGTTCAGTCCAGATTCCAGTCGATTCCGTTGGCGCCACTTGGTAGTTCAGCACTTCTTTCGTACCATCTGGACGAATGCCAATCGCAATATGAACGGCTTCTTTTTGAACGGTATCCCGCTTTAACGGCAAGTAAGTGGCATCTAAGAAGATGGCCGCATATTGTGAAGCCAGTCGACGTTGCTGGAAAGCTTGAACCTGTTCATTGACGGCTTTAGTCATGTTGGAAACCGTGGCTTTGGAGTAGTGAGCACCGTACATTTTCTCAATGAGTTCGGCAATTTCAGCAGTGGTAATTCCCTTGGTATACAACTGAATGACCGTTGTTTCTAAATTATCACTGTGCCGACCGTAGGCTGGCAAGGTATGATTTTCAAACCGGCCATTGCGATCTCGAGGAATGGTTAAGTTAAGTTGGCCGTACTTCGTATCAAACGAACGCTCATAACTGCCGTTGCGGTTATTACCAGTGTTAATCCCAGCGTATGAGTAGCGTTCGTAACCCAAAAACTCTGCCAATTCGGTTTGAAGCAGCTGGTTAATCGCAATTTCGAGGTGGTGACGAAAAACTTCGTCCAAATCTTGCTTTTGGGCTAGTGCAGCGATAATTTCTGTGGTAAGTTCATTCATGGGGAATGCCTCCTGTGATGTTTTCTGTGGTTACTAAATATCATAAGGGAAGGCATTCCCTATTTCTATACAATTCAGAAATCTTTTATG
>NZ_BJDJ01000045.1 GCF_005405085.1 Lactiplantibacillus daowaiensis
ATTTCAACCTCTCTTCACCAAGTACTATCTGGCAATGGCAAAGAAAGTTTGATTTAGAGGGGCTCAGTAGACTAAATAGAGTGAGAGGAAATCCAAAGACTATGTCTAAACATAAAAAAGTGACCAAACACACAACGGCACAAATCCAAGCACGCCACGATAAAGATGAGTTAAAGCAACTCAAGCAAGAAAATAAGATGTTAAGAATCGAGAACGAATTTTTAAAAAAACTCGATGCCTTAGATCACGAAAAATCAGCTCACGAGAAACCGTGACCTTAATTGATGATCTGAGGCGGGTCTTCAAAACGTCGATTAGTTTTATCCTTAAAGCCGTTAAGGTACCACGTAGCACGTACTATTACACTAAGCACAGTCAGGGACGAAAATATGAGGATGACCAGGTTATCCAAGCCATTGATGAAATTCGGCAAACAGATGCCAAGTATACTCAAAAATACGGTTACCGTCGCATAACGTTAGTTATGCATGAACAGGGATTTAAAGTTAATCATAAACGCGTCCTCCGAATTATGAAGGAGCAAGGCTGGACATGTCAGGCCTTTAATAAGCAAACTCGCAAATATAACTCATACAAAGGAACTGTTGGTAGAATCGCCAAAAATAAGTTACACCGTCGATTCAAGACAGATCGACCATATCAAAAACTCGTCGCCGACGTTAGTGAATTTCGATACGGTCAGATGAGTCAAAGCGAGCGAATCTATTTAGAACCCATCATGGATTTATTTTCGGGTGAAATTTTGGCATTTAACATTAGCGCACACCCAACTCTTGAATTTGCGTTGAAACCACTAAAAGAAGCATTAGATGGATTACCTGAGCTTCCTTATAGAACAACGGTACACACAGATCAAGGATTTCAGTATCAACATAAACAGTGGCAAAAAACGCTTAAAACTCATCATACCTTTCAGAGTATGTCCCGTAAGGCGACTTGCTTAGATAACGCCGCCATGGAATCATTTTTTCATCTCATGAAAGCAGAGATGATGGATGAACACTTCGAAAATTCAGAAAGTCTCGCGCAAGCGATGACTGAATGGATTGAATTTTATAATAACCGTAGAATCAGGACCAAACTAAAAGGCAAGTCACCGGTACAATACCGAGAACTTGCCAATCAGTTAGCAGCTTAATTTAGTTGTCCAAACTTGTGGGTTCACTTCA
>NZ_BJDJ01000046.1 GCF_005405085.1 Lactiplantibacillus daowaiensis
GGCAAATTACAAGTTTAATCCGAACAAGCCCGGAATCTTTCAATGGCAGTCTGTTGATGATGTATTTTTAATGGTCGTTGATTAATTAGTTCAAGTGCTGCTAGGATCTCATCAGTCGTTACTTGGCTAAAATTGGTCTTTTTCGGGAAGAACCAGCGTAACCGTCTATTAAAATATTCATTGGAACCTCGCTCCCATGGTGAATATGGATGGCAAAAATAAACTTTGATCTGATAATCCTGTTCTAAGGCCTGATAATTGGCAAACTCTTTACCATGATCAACAGTAATGGATTTTACTTGGGGACCGAAGGCCCCCATAAACTTGCCAAAGGCGGTGTTTAGAGCCTTAGCCGTTCTATTAGGGGCTTTGATGGCCCATAGAAGTCGGGTCTTACGTTCTACGAATGTAACCAGACATGATCGTGACTCACTTCGACTAGAAAGCACCGTATCTACTTCCCAATGACCAAAAGCTAACCGTTGATTAACAGTTGTTGGCCGTTGTTCGATGGAAGTCCCACTTGTAAATTTCCCACGATTTTCGCTCACTCGGTGCTGGCGGACATTCCGATTGGGTAGATCAGTCAATTTGAAGGGGAGCCAGCCACGATTAAGCCAATTATAAATTGACGCAGTGCTCAAGTTATAAGCGGCCGCAATGGTTTCTGGTGACCAGGTTAATCGTAAGTGATTGGTAATTAAAGTCGCTAATGCTGCCGTCAGCATCGAACGACGACCGCAATTCCGCCTTTTGCGATCTGCATCTTGCTGAGCTAATTCTGGATCATAAGGTTTAACCCGGTCCAACTCATAGCTAATCGTAGCTTTGGCGACGCCTAAGGCGTCAGCCATTACTTGGTAAGATTTATTCCCCTCATTGACCAGTTGTGCTAGTGCGCCACGTTGAAAACGTGATAAAGTAGATGTACCCAAAGTAATCACTCCCTATATTGGTTGGAATTAGCTACTACCATTGTAAGTGATTGCTTTGGGCTTTTTAATTTCTGTTCGGATTAATTATAGAATTTGCC